>JBEKIM010000157.1:0-13969 GCA_050011755.1 Bryobacteraceae bacterium
TGAAAGCGCTGCAGGAGGTCCGGGGCAACCAGCGCGTGACGACCGACAATCCCGAGGCGACCTACCAGGCCCTCGAAAAATACGGGATCGACCTGGTGGCGCAGGCGAAGAAGGGCAAGCTCGACCCCGTGATCGGGCGGAATGAGGAGATTCGCCGCGTCATCCGGATCCTTTCCCGCAAGACGAAGAACAATCCCGTCCTGATCGGCGAGCCGGGCGTGGGCAAGACCGCCATTGTAGAAGGCCTGGCGCAACGCATCGCCGAGGGCGACGTGCCGTCGTTTCTGGCCGACAAGCGCATCCTGGCGCTGGACCTTTCGCTGATCGTGGCCGGCACCAAGTATCGCGGCCAGTTTGAGGAGCGGCTGAAAACCATCATGAAGGAGCTGATGGAGAACCAGAACGCCATCATCTTCATCGACGAGTTGCACACGCTGGTGGGAGCCGGGTCGGCGGAAGGTTCGCTGGACGCCGCCAATATCCTGAAGCCGGCGCTGTCGCGCGGGGAAATCCAGTGCATCGGCGCGACCACCCCGGGCGAGTTCCGCAAGTCCATCGAAAAGGACCGCTCGCTCGAACGCCGCTTCCAGGCCGTCAAGGTGCCGCCGCCCAGCGAGCAGGATGCCGTGAAGATCCTGTTTGGCATCAAGGACCGCTACGAGAAATTCCACGCGGTGGGCTACACCGACGACGCCATTGAAACCGCGGTCTTCACCTCCAGCCGCTACATTCCGGATCGCTTCCTGCCGGACAAGGCGATCGACCTGATCGACGAGGCCGGCGCGCGCGTCAAGCTGCGCCAGACCACCCTGCCGAGCGATCTGGCGGACATTCAGAAGCGCATCAAGTTCATCGTGCATCGCATGGAGAACGCCATCGCGAACCACGAATTCGAGAAAGCCCGCTTCTACTCGGACGAGGAGCGCAAAGAGCGCGAGAACATGCGCCAGTTGCGGGAGAAATACAATCTGGACGATTCCTCCACGGGCATCGTCACCAAGGACGATATCGAGGACGTGGTGGCGCGCTGGACGGGCGTGCCCATGACCGCCATCAAGGAAGAAGAGATCACCAAGCTGTTGCGGATCGAGGAAGAGTTGCACCGGCGCGTGGTGAGCCAGGAGAAAGCCATTTCCGTGCTGGCGCGGGCCATTCGCCGCTCCCGCGCCGGATTGAAGGCCAGCGCCCGGCCGGCCGGCTCCTTCCTGTTCCTGGGGCCTACGGGCGTGGGCAAGACCGAAGTGGCGCGCGCGCTGGCCTCGTTCCTGTTCGGCAGCGAGAAATCGCTCATCCGCTTCGATATGTCGGAGTTCATGGAGAAGCACTCGGTTTCAAAGCTGATCGGTTCGCCTCCGGGATACGTGGGATACGAAGAGGGCGGCCAGTTGACGGAGCGCGTGAAGCGTTCGCCCTATTCCATCATCCTGCTCGACGAAATCGAGAAGGCCCATCCGGACATTTACAACATCCTGCTGCAGGTCTTTGAAGACGGCCAACTGACGGATGGCCTGGGCAACCAGGTGGATTTCAAGAACACCATCATCATCATGACCTCCAACCTGGGCGCGCGGTTCCTCGAGAAGCGCGGCCACCTGGGCTTCTCGGCGCCGATGGGCGAGGGCATTCCTTCAAAGATTGAGGACATGGTGCGCGCGGAAGTGAAGCGCGCCTTCAACCCCGAGTTCCTGAACCGGCTGGACGATATCATCCTATTCACGTCGCTCACCGACGACGATCTGTTGAAGATCATCGACTTGATGGTGAACATGATCAACGTGAACCTGGAAGCCAAACAGCTCAAGATCAAGCTGATGCCGGACGCCGCCAAGTACCTGCTGGAGAAGACGTGCGCCGATCGCAGTTACGGCGCGCGTCCGCTGCGCAGGGCCTTGCAGAAGTTCATCGAGGACCCGCTCTCGGAAGCCCTGATTCAGGGCTCGCTGCCGCGCCCCGCCGAATTGGAAGTTTACCTGGGCGACACGGGCATCTATTACCGGCCCATCAACGCCGAGGCACAGCCGGTGGCCGCGGGAGCGGAACCGGCGGAGCTTGCGGCAGGCGTGCCGCTGTATACGTTCTAAATCGCGGGGGCCGCGTGACCACCGGCGGCCCCGACGCGCCTTCGTAGTCCGGCCGGATTGAAGCCGTTATAATCACAGCGATGGGCAACTCCGCCGCGCCGCAGCCCTACCTGCGAATCCACGCCGTCAATATCTATGTCCGCGACCAGGACCGCAGCCTGCGCTTCTATGTGGATCAGCTTGGGTTCAACCTGGCGTTTGATGCGCGGATGGGCTCCGCCGGACGCTGGATCGCCGTGTCGCCTCCGGACGGTTCTACGGTGCTCATGCTGATCGCGCCCAAGCCGGGCACGCAGGAGCACAAGATGATCGGCCGCGCCACGCAAGTCTCCTTCGTGACCGAAGACGTGCTGGCCAAGTTCCACGAATGGCGCAACCGCGGGGTTCGTTTCGGTCATCCGCCGCGCCTGAGGCGTTTCAAATACGAACGTCCCGCCGGCGCGCCGGCACCGGTTCCTGGCGAGGCTCCGCCTATCTGGGGCGCCGTGTTCACGCGTTTCAAGGACGTGGACGGCAACTCCTTCGCGCTGGTGGGGTTCGACGAGATGAGCCGGGAAATCGAGGCGCAACGCCGCGCGCTGGCGGAACGGGTGGAGGCGGAGCGGCGCGCCGCGCAGGAGCTCGAAATCGCGAAACAGGTGCAGGCCCGCCTCTTTCCGCAGGAACTGCCGGCGCTCAAAACACTGGAATACTGGGGATCCTGCGTGCAGGCCCGCCAGGTGGGCGGCGATTACTACGATTTCCTGAGCCTGGGGCAGGACCGCATCGGCCTGGTGCTCGGAGATATCGCGGGCAAGGGGATCGCGGGGGCGCTCCTGATGGCCAATCTGCAAGCGAACCTGCGCAGCCAGTGCGCCATGGCGCTCGATCAGCCGCAGCGCTTCCTGCGGTCGGTCAACCAACTGTTTTTCGAGAACACGGTGGATAGCGCTTATGCCACGCTCTTCTTCGCGGAATACGACGACCGCACGGGACGCCTGCGTTATGCGAATTGCGGGCATCTGTGCGCGCTCTTGTTAAGGCGCGACGGCACTCTGGAGCGGTTGGATTCTACGTGTCCGGTGCTGGGGCTCTTCGAGGCGTGGGATTGCGCGATCGACGAGCGCGCCCTCTTTCCAGGAGATACATTGGCGGTTTACACCGACGGCGTCACGGAAGCGTTTAACGACGCGGAAGAAGAATACGGAGAGAAGCGTTTGATCGCTGCGCTGCGGCGGCATCGCAAGCGGGAATCGCAAGCCATGGTTGCGGCGATTGTGGACGAAGTGCGCGAGTTCGGCGCTCGCGAACAGTACGACGATATCACCCTGATCGTTGCCAAGTGCCGGTGATGCGGCCGGCGAGCTTACAGTCGCCAAAGCGGGCTCACGCTCGCCAAAGCGGGACTTGAAAGTCCCGCCGGCACGCTGAAGCGTGCGCCACGGGCTACGGCCCGCTCCACCGCTACTGAATCGCTACTGAATCATGGAGACGGTAAAGCCGCCGGTAAGTCCCGTTTTAGTGCCGCCGGCGTCGGCCAGGAGATGTGCGCCGCCTTGAAAGTCGACCATGTCGGCCACGATCGCCATGGTCGTGGATGTAGAGCCGTTATTCACGTTGAGCGTGGCGTGCGGCATGTACAGCGATCCCGTAAGGTTCATGGTCGCGCCGCCCGCGAAGGTGCTGGCGCCGGGCGCGGCCATGGAGCGGTCCTGATAAAAGAGCACGCCTTGATAGCTGCCCGAGGATTGCGCCGAAAGCGTAACTGTAGACCCGTTGGCGATATTCACGGTAGCGCCGCCGGTAAGGTAGATGAGCACGCCGCCGGTGGATGTGACCGTGGAGCCGCCTTGAATGCTGAAGGAGCCTCCGTCGATAATATAGGTGCCTCCGCTCATCTGGAGAGACATGCCGTTTCCCAGGGAGAAGCCGCAGTACGTGCCGGGCGCGGGCGTGTAGGGACTGGCCTGCCACGCAGTAAAATCACCGGACTGGCAGCTTCCGGCGGGTGTGGGCGAGGGCAGATTCACAAACGGGTCGACGGCTGAGATAGCTCCGGTAGTAGGCACGACGCTGGTGGTGCCGCCGTTATCTTTCTTGAAGGCACCCACCACATTGATGGTGGGCGCGGTAACGGTGGCTCCGCCGGTGACATACATGGCCGCCGTGGAATTGTTGGAATCCACATAGACGCCGCAACCCACCGTCACCGCGGCGCCGTTGGCCGCCTCGAAGGCGTCGGCGGCGTTGGGATCGAGGACGTAGAGGCAGGATCCGCTGCCGGCGCTGCCCATGGCTCCGGCGGTCGCTATGGCGCCGGGGGTGAGCCCGCCGCGCGCAAAGGCGGCCCCGAAGAGTGCCGGCAAGGCTTCATTGACGCGCACTACCGCCCAATAGCTGGCCGCCGGTCCGGAAACGGTGGGAACCGGGCTGGAAATGCCCGCCTGCACACTGACCGTGTCGATGCCCGAGGTGGTGAAGCCATTGGCCGCCGCCAGCATGCAGGCGTTATCGAAGCTGGTGGAGGGCGAAGTGGGCGCGACGGACGGACAGTTGGTGGCCGCGCCGCAAAAAACCTTATTGGCGCACGCCGGGCCCGTGGGATCGGACGTGAGAGCGGCGCGCACGGCGGCAATCGCGGCGGCATCGGCGGCCGCCTGCGCAGCCTGCTGCCGGTAATACGCCCAGCCCAGATCGACGGCCAGCCCCAGCATTCCCAGAATCACGGTCAGCGAGAGCGTCATCATCAGGGCCGCTTGCCCGCACTGCGTGTCATTCGATTTCCGCATATCAGAATAGGAGTATCTGCCGGGATTGGGCGGTGAACGTCACCCCGGAAAACTGCATGCCATGGGTTCCGGGCACGAACATCATCAGCATGGAAGTGAAATTGTACGACCCCGAAATGACGATGTCCGATCCCGCCGCATTGCCGCCCGCGGGCGGCCATATAGTGCTGCTGCCGGCGCAGGAGCTTAGAGGATTGCAGGAGACACTGCCCGCGTTAGAGGTCAGCGTGACGTTCAGCGCCGATGCGGGCATGCCAATGGCGTAACCGGAAATGGTAGTGGCGATCTGGCCGACAGTCATCGCGCAGCCGCTTCCCGCGCAGCCCGCCCCGCGCGTGGCCGCGGCCCGGCAGGCTCCTTTGACGGCCTGGGCCAGGCTGTGATAATCCCACATGCCGCGGCAGATCTCGACGATAGAGACCTGGATAAACACCAGCGGGATGGCCACCAGCGTGAACTCGATAATGGCGTTGCCTCTTCTCGGCCGGCACGTGCGCATATCAGTTTCGAATCGGCATTTCGACGGCCCGGGTGATGGAGAGCGAGCCGGCCATCAATCCGGGCAGGGGAATCAGTTGCATCGTATTATAGGTGACCGACACTTGTACGGTGTTCATGTTGCCGGCGCCCGGTGTTTTGGCGGTCACGGTCACCGTGACCGGCGTACCGGTGCATGTGTTGACGCCTGTGCCGACACCCGGCGCGTCTACCAGTTCGCCCAACGCGTAGGGGCAGACCTGCGACACGATGCTGCCGCTTTGCGCGACGGTAAGGGATTGGGCGGCGTACATGGCGGCCGAGCGGGCGGCATTCTGGGTGGAAATCAGCGCATAGGCGAAGATGCCGAAGTTGAATGCCGCCACAAAGGAGAAAACAACCCAGGGAACCAGCAGCGTCACCTCTACCACGGCTTGGCCGGATTGGCGTTTACGCGACGCCGTCACAATGAACTCCTCAGCACCTTATCGGCAGAAAGCGGAAAATGCGCTAGGGAGCGGCCGGCTCTTAAGGTTGCAGGAAGATTTCCGCGCAGATGGCGTCCCAGTCGGCTGTGGGGTAGGCGGCGGCGATATCGTCCAGGGGCACACCGCCATCGGCCATGGTCGGCGCCTGGCCGGCGGGGGCCAGAGAGGATTGCAGGCGCTCCATCTCGCGGGCGATCCAGGGGCGGATCTCGGCGCCGCGTAGGAGGTGGCGGGCGTCCAGTTGGCCGCCGTCGGGTTTCATTTTGAGATACCAGCCGTCTTGCGCGCTCCCCGTGGCCACCACTTCGCCATCGAGCGGCGATAGAATGCGCACGTCCGCGGAGCGCTTGCGTACGTGCCAGGCGGTTCCATTGGTTTGGAGGCGCGCGCCGACTACGGGAAGTTCGATGGCTTCGGGGCCGGCGACCAGGCGGGCGCCCAGCGGGTCGAGCCCCACCGTTACAGTGCCATCCGGCTCGGGATGCGCCCAGGCATGGCCGCGATGGTAGAAGCGGTCGAGCGGGAAATCCAGGCCGAACACCTCGGCTTCGTGCAGTTGCGGCACGGCGTCCGCCGGCTGCTTGGCGAGCAGCGCGGCATGCTTCCGGCACTCGCGGCAGTCAAAGGCCCTGTCGCAGATGCGCGAGGGAAGTTCGCCGGTGAACTGATGGCGGCAGGCGCGTTCGGCGGCCGGCAGGTCGGGAAAGGTCTGCTGCCAGCAGATGGCTTCGGCGCGGCGGGCGCGGAAATCCCTGGCCGCGCGGAAGAGGGATAACGCGACGGTGGTGGAAACGACCGCCAGCACGGCGTAGAAGAGGCCGAGAAAGACGATGTGGCTTAGCATGACAGATCCTTTTCCTGCGGGAAGAGCGTCAGATAACGGAATGAGAATGAATAGATGAGGACACCGTAGGCCACCACGGCAAGGAAGGTGGCGGTTTCCTGCCAGCTTGGCAGGTAGGACATGAAAGGATCGAAGGGCAGCGTGGGCAGGGCCAGGGTCTGAATGGTGAACACGAAACGGTTCATGGCAATTCCCATGCAGACCAGGGTGGCCGCGAAGATGAGCCAGCCCGTACTTTCACGCAACTTGCGGCGCAGCAGAATCAAGGCGGGCAACAATCCGAAGGCCACGATCTCAACGAACAGTATCCACTCGCCAAAGGGTTTCCAGGCATAAAACTGCTGTGCCGCGAACCCGCGCGCCGGGGAAGTGCTGTTGATCCAGATCAGCGTATCGATGGACTTCAGCAGAATATAGGGAAGTAGCAGGAAGCCCGAGATGCGGCCCAGCAGCGGCAGCACTTCGGGACGCACCAGGCGCTTGCCCGAGATGTTTGAAACCAGCCAGGTCGTGAGCAGAATGAAGGCGGGTCCGGCGGCCGCGGCCGAGAGGATGAAAAGGAAAAACGTGGACGGCCAGATGGCGAACCCTTCCCGGAAAGCGAACGGGCGCCCGCGCAGCACACCGTACAATCCGCCCAGGGAGCCCTGATGGAAGAACGACAGGAACGTGCCCACACCGGCCAGCACAGGCATCAGCTTGTGCAGTTCAAATTCGAACACCAGGAACGACGGGACCTGGCGCAGCTTGCGGTTCTTCAAAACGATGGGGATGTACTCGATGAATAAGACGGTGAGATAGCAGCTAATACAGAACGTCACTTCGGTCAGCATGGAGTGGACGTTGGGGTGCCAGAAGGTGAACCAGAAGCGCAGGGGCTGGCCCACATCCACCAGGAGCGCCGCAACCGCGCCGCTGTAACAGATGAAGCCGACCACCACCGCGCTGTTGATGACCGCCTTCAGTTCGCTCTTCTTGAGGATATAGAGCAGGAAGCCGGTGAAAAACGCACCCGCGCCAAGCGCGATCACGGTGAGGTCGAGAAAAATCCAAAGGCCGAAGGCAAACCGGTTATCCATGTTGGTCTGGTTGAGTCCTTTGGCCAGGCATAGCCCGGCGGCGTACAGGCCAAAGGCGAGCAGCGCGGCCCAGGGCAGAATCCAAAACAGGAATTGGCGCGGCGCCGAACGGCGGACGCCCCGGGGCATGAGCCGGGTATCTAAGCTGTGAGCAGGGCTGGGAGCGCGGCTGGGTGCAAGGCTGGTTGCAAGACTAGGCATGCAGGAGATCCTTTCGCGGTTGCGTGGCGGCTTGACGAACCCAGGGGCGCGTGGTGCGGTAGTAAATCTTCGGCTCGGTGCCCAGCTTTTCGAGGATGCGGAAAGAATTGCCATCCCGCGACAAGCGGGCGACTTCGCTGCTGGGATCGTTGAGGTCACCGAAAACGATGGCGGCAGCCGGGCAGGATTCCACGCAGGCGGGCAGGTATTCGCCGGGATGCAACTCGCGTCGTCCTTCGGCGGCGGCGCGGGCGCGCGCGGCATGCAGGCGGCCATGGCAGAAGTTGCATTTCTCGACGACGCCTCGCATGCGCGTGGAAACGTCCGGGTTGAGAGTCTTTTCCATTCCGGCAGGCCATTGCGGATCCCACCAGTTGAAGTAGCGGGCGTGGTAGGGGCAGGCCGTCATGCAGTAGCGGCATCCCAGGCAGCGCTGCGGCATCTGGTCGACGATGCCGGTGGCGGGATCGACTTCGACAGCCTCCTGCGGGCAGACGGCGGCGCAAGGTGTTTCATTGCCGCACTGCTGGCAGAGGATGGGGATAAAGGCGGCGCGGGTATCGGGAAATGACGCGCCGTTGGATATCTGGTAGACGCGCATCCAGGTGATGCCGGTGCGCGGGGTGGCCTCGGGGCGCGCGGGCGGAACATTGTTCTCCACCGCGCAGGCGATCATGCAAGCGCCGCAGCCGGTGCAGCGGTCGAGGTCGATGGCCATGCCGTAACGGGCCGGCTTAGAGGTAATTGGGGTCATAGTTCAGGCCCTCCTGATGCTGCCGGTGGTGCCGCCAGGCGGAACAATGTGCCCAACCCTGGTCATTTCGATGACGCCGGGCATCACCGCTGCGTCGAAGATCACCTGAAGATCGACCGCCGCGGCGGGGCTCTTCACGATCGCGCGGCAGCCATCCGCGAGGCCGTGGCCGCGGCCCGTGTCCGGATGGACCGCGGCGGCGTTGGCCGGCCGCCGCAGGCCGGATTCCCGATAGAGCTTGCTCATGAGAGGGGAAGCATGCGGCAGCGGAGTTTCGGCGGCAACCAGGATTAGAGGATATTCGGGGGAGGGTGGCGGGGGGCCTACGCGACCGGGCCTAAGCGGAACTCCGGCCTGGAGATCCGCCCCACGAGCTTTACCGGGTGGGAGCGGATCGTCGAGCCACATTGCGCCCGACAGCATGGCTTTCCAGAGATCGTCGCTGGAGACCACGTCTGAGACGCGCTTGGATTTCGCGTCCGCATAGGTGAAAAGTGAGCCGCGTCCGTCCTTCCTGATGGCGGCTATGCGCTGCTTCAGAATATCGGAATAAGTGGAAGTGTCGTGCGCCAGCCGCAGTACGAATTCAGCGGGAGGGGTACGGCCCGGAGGTGCGGCGAGCAGGGCCGGGGATAAGCTGAAGCCGCCTACGATCGAGCCGGCGGGTGTCGGCGCTTCATCCAGAGATTCCAGGTACATGGGCGCCGGGATCACGTAGTCGGCATGCCGGGCGGAGGCGTCGAGCCAAGGCGTGAGCGCGACCACAACGGGATTGTGTGGGACGAGCTTGCGCCGTATCAGATCCCATGGAAGCGGCTCCGCGGCGGCGCCTTCTTCGACCAGCAGGACGCGGATGGAGCCGTCGGGCACGGCGGCGAGCGCGGTGGCCGGGGTAAAATCGCGCCGGGGAAGATATCCGCCGGGCTTGCCGGCATTGGCGAGAACCGTGTTGAGGCGGGAAACGGATGGTCCCTCGCCGACCGCAATGGCGGGCTGGTTTTGAAGCAGTATACGGGCAACCGCGGCCGCCTGCGTATCGGCGGACCCGCCCTGCAGCGCGCGGATGACTTCCGCGGCGAAGATCTCTTCCGTTCCGGGGAGAAGCGGCACCCAGAGATCGGCCAGCGATGCCGTGCGGGAATAGGCAGCCTCGACTTGAATCAACTGGAAGTGGCCGCGGCCGGCGAGCACGCGGCCGGGGCAGAGCCAGCCGTCGAGAACAGGCGCGCCGAAACTGAGAATGGCGCGCGTGTTTTCGAGGTCGATGCCAAAGGAGCCGAAGGGCTGGGAATTGGGGGCCGTGAGGTGGAGACCGTTGGGGAGCCCCGCTAAGAAGCGGCGATAAACGAGCGATGCGGCGCGCCCCGGGCGGGGATCCAGAATGGCTACGGATTCGCGCGGGCCACACGCGGCGACGGCCGCGGATACATCCGCCAAGGCCCGCTCTATAGTGGCCGGTTTGTTGCAGGCGAGCGGCCCGGTGACGCGGTCGCGGCAGAATGCGAAATGATGACCCACCAGCCCGATCGGACAGAGGACGCCGCGGCTGTTCGGGTGCCCGGGAACGCCGGCCAGGCTGACGGGTTGATCGCCTACGCAGCGAGCGCGCACGCCGCATCCCGCCGGGCAAAGCGTGCAGGTGGTGTAGCGCGTACGGATTTCGCCCTGCGGCGGCTGTGGCACGCCGGGCCAATTCTCGGAAAGCAGCGACGTATCGCGCAGCAGTTTCCACGGCACTGGCGTGAGCGCCAGCCCAACGGCCGATCCGCCCGTGAATGTCAGAAGATCGCGTCGTGTGAATCCCATAAATCCCTCACTTGTGGCAGGTCAGACAACTGTTGGACGCGCGGCGCTGGGCGTGGCAGTCCTCGCAGGCATCCATGTTCTGAAATTGCCGTGACCCACTGTAGCCGCTGATGCGCTCCACCCGGACCGGACCTAGCGTATCGCTATCGCCTTGCGCGCCATGGCATTGCCGGCAATCCAGATGGGCCAGTTTAATGTGGGCGGCGTGCGAGAAGGATACATTCTGCGGCTGGCGCGCATAGACCTGCCAGGGAATCTCGCGGGCGGGTGTCACATAGCGGTCGATGAAGCGCTTCTCTTCCGCGGATGTGCCCATCGGCTGCGCGTGGCAGCCGGAGCACTTATCCAGCGCGGGAACTCCCGCGAAAGTACCGTCGTCGCGGATAGCATGGCAATCGTCGCATTTGGCGCCGGCTTTGCCGGCATGGATCTTGTGACTGAATGCAACGGGTTGCGCCACGCTGCGGAACATCAGTGGCGGGAAACCGCGCCAGCCGATGGCCAGGACCACCAGGAGTCCGGTAAGAAAAATTATCTTGCCGCGATGCTTTTGAAGCATAATCAAATCCGTTGCCCGGTATCCATGAAAAACTCGTGGAACAGGCGCAGAGTTTCCTCATGGTTGAGGTGCTGGAGGACATCCGGGCTGAAGACGCCGCCATCGTTCATCAGACTCGCGCCGCGGCGCGAGACCCAGCATTCGGCGAGGAAGGACGACATATGTCCGATCTCGCGTTCAATCCAGGGAAGGGCGTCGCCGCCTTGCTTCAGGCCCGAGGTCACGGGCGGTTGGCCCGGCAACTGCACGCCCTGAAACAGCCAGCCCATGCCATAAGGGTCGGCGGTGAGTTTGGCCGGATTCGCGCGTAAATACAGGTTGGATGCCGTCAGCAGGATGGAGTTGGGGAAGACCACTTCCAGGTCGATGCCGCGCACGGTGAGCACCGCGCTGGGGCGATGCACGCCGGTCTGCTTCAGAAACGTGATGCGTTCCACGGTACCGAGGACGCGCGTCAGGAAGTTGTCCAGTCCCAGGTGGCAGGAGCCGCCCTTGGCGGCGTCCAGCCACATGTGGTTGGCGGAGTAATGCAGCCAGTTGGGAACCACGATACCGCCCACCGCACCATCGCGCTTTCCCGGGGCGGCCTGGCCGGTGGGCGGAGCGGCGGTGCCCAGGTACACGTCGCAATAGCGGTAAGAGTCCCCGCCGCAACGGCTCAGCAGAGGTTCACTGTAGGGGATAAATCGGGAGACGGTGGAAGCCGCGCAATATTGCGCGAGCGACTCGCGAAGGTAGGGGCATTGCGTGCCTTCGGAGTCTTCCGGGAAGCGTCCGTATACGGCGCACTGCTTATAGCGCCGCGACGAGCAGGTTTCCTGGGCGACATGACCGGCGATCCGGATCATTTTCCGGATGGAGGACTTGTCGCAGTACTTGACCCGCGCTTCCTTTAAGAATGGACAGTTCATGAGTTGCGTTTCTCGCCGCCATCCGCCATGGTGATACCCAGATTCGGGGAATCGAACGCATGATCGTCATTGAGCAGGCGCATGTCGCGATCGAGCTCGGCGTCGATGAGGTGACGCTTGCGCGCGCGAGAGATGAACTCGTGCGCGATACCGCCGAGCATGATCACAGCGCATAGCAGGACCACGACGCCGAGGGCGATGTTCGTGATGTTGAGCCAGGTGCTATCTGGATCGCTAAAATTCAAGAGGGACACAAAATGCCTCCGCCGGGCTGAGTGCACGCCGGGGGCCTAGGTGTATCCGATTGAAAATAAGGGCTGGCGAGTGAGGCGGCACACCGTCGCTGCCGGATTGCCAGACAGCGAAGTCTTGATATCCGGCATGGCGGAGGTATCTTCGAAGCCAGTATCGAAGTCGCGAATTCAATGCGATCGTCCCAGAGTCACGATCAATGCCACCCCGTTCGTAAAAACGTTCTGAGCGTCGGGTGCGAGGATGCGTTTCCGTGGTCGTTGTGAGCCATAACTCCGTATCCGGCGGTTTGAGCTCGACCAGTTCACGCAAGTAGCGCTCGATCCCGAGGCGCGGGAGTCGCCAATGAGCGCGGGCCAGGCGGCGGGCCCACGAGGCCCGCGCAGGCTGCGAGCCTGCCCCACAAAGTCTTAAGCTGGAGTTGTGGTGGTGGCAGGAAGGCAGAAGTCGATCGCGTTCTTCATCGCGCTGGGCGCCGGCCTGATCTGCGTCATCATCCTGCTGTATGTGGGCTGGGTGCTGTTGAACTGGCGGCACGGCATCCTGCTGGTGTTGGGCGCGCTGCTGATGACGGCGATTGTCAGCGGCGTGGTGCTCAACACGATTTTCCTGGTGCGCGAGATCCGGCGCAACGCGCAGCACGACGCGTTTATCAACGCCGTGACACACGAGTTGAAGACCCCCATCGCATCCATCCGGCTGTATCTGGAAACGCTGCAGACACGGGCCGTGGACGATGCCAAGCGGCTGGAGTTTTATCGCATCATGGTGGACGACAGCGAGAGGCTGCTGGGAACCATCGAACAGGTGCTGCGCACGGGGCGGATCGGCGCAACCAGCCGGCGGCTGAACCTGTCGCGCGTCGATCTGGGCGGGGTCGTGGAGCAGTGCGTGGCGCGGGTCCGGACGCTGCACAAGGTATCGGCGGAGGGTCTACAGTACCGTCCGGGCCCTCCGGTTACGATTGTGGGCGATGCGGACGAATTACAGGCGGCGGTTTCGAACCTCATCGACAACGCCGTGAAGTTTTCCGGCAGCGACGTGCGCGTCACGGTAGAAACCGCCAAGGTAGATGGTAAATTCGTGGCGCTGCGGGTGCGCGACCATGGGCCGGGTATCGAGAAGACCGAACTGAAGCGGATCTTCAAGCGGTTTTACAGGGTGCCTGGAGCGCTGGCCACGCGGGTAAAGGGGACGGGCCTGGGGCTGTATATCGTGCGGTCGGTGGCCAAACGGCATGGCGGCCGCGCCTGGGCGGAGAGCGAGGGGCCGGGGCATGGCGCTACCTTTGTTCTGCAGCTTCCGATTGTAAAATGAGCCGGATTCTGGTGGTAGAAGACGAGCAGCACTTGGCCGAAGGCCTTCGATTCAACCTGGAAGCCGAAGGCTATCAGGTGCAGGTGGTGGATACGGGCGAGGCGGCCCTGGAGGTATTGCGTCCAGCGTCGCCGGCGTTCGACGTGGTGATTCTGGACGTCATGCTGCCGGGCATCGACGGCTTCGCGGTGATGACGGAGATGCGGCATGCCGGACAGTTCGTTCCCACGCTCATGCTGACGGCGCGCGGCCATCCGGACGATGTGCTGCGCGGTTTCGCGGCGGGCGCGGACGATTACCTGCCCAAGCCTTTCGAATTGGCGATTCTGATCGCGCGTATCAGCGGACTGTTGCGGCGGCGCGAATGGCTCCGGGCGTCGATGGATCCTGTTATCCAGCCCGCCGCCGGCGCGCCCGCCGGGGTGGATGAAA
>JBEKIM010000158.1:0-13824 GCA_050011755.1 Bryobacteraceae bacterium
CTCCATCTGCCCCACCGGTGAAAGTCTGCAGGACTGTTATGTGGCCGGAAGAATCGAGTTTAAAAACCGTGCCAGCGTTCCAGGCGCCGCCTTGGTAATCGACTCCGTAAATGTTTCCGGCATGATCGCGAACCACGGCTTCCGGACCGCTCCCAAGCGGGATCTTGGTCTCCGCAAAGCTATGGAGAACGGTTTCCTTGTAAGCCGTTTGGGCGTCCGAGTAAGCGGTCGCTAGGACGATGGCCGCACAAAGAGTAAAGATTTGCTTGGGCATGTCCGCACCAGTATACACCTCCGCTGCGCTCAGGCCGGCTCAAGCCGCTCTGCGTTCAGACCCGCCCCGGATACTGCCCCCCGCCCTATCGCGATTGCGCCTTCGCCTGCTGCTGCATGGACACCTGCCGCAGCAAAATGAACGACGAAACATTCTCCGAGGTCAGCAGGCCTACCAGCTTTTCTCCATCCATGACCAGCGCGCAAGCGCGCATGCCCGATATGTCCTGCAATACTCCCGAAAGCGGCGTATCCGGCGAAACCCTCTGTGGATTGCGGTCCATCGCCGAAGCCACGTACGCATCCGGGCCCTCCGTCATCATGGCTCGCAACAGCGCCGCCCGCGTCAGCAGCCCCAACACCTGGTCGCCATGCATCACGGGGAAATCGTGCTGCGATGTAGCCAGCAGCAGATTGCCGGCATCGCGGATGCTCTCGCCGTGCGCCAGCGTGCGAAAATCCGTGATCATCGCCGCCCGCACCGGAACCCCGCTCGTCAACAGGCGTCCGCGCAGCGCCGCGCCCTCCTGCGAAGCCCCGATATAAATGAACATCGCCACAAACACCACGATGAAATTCGACGACAGCAGGCCGTACAACCCCAGCATCGCCGCCAGGGCCTGCCCCGCACTGGCCGCGATGCGCGTGGCTTCCTCCTCCGCCATCCACAGCATCAGGGCCGAGCGCAGCACCCGGCCGCCATCCATCGGGTAGGCCGGCAGCAGGTTGAAAATGAAGAGCAGGAAATTACCGGTCGCGATGCGCTCCACCAGGTTGGCATCCGTCGGCTCACGCAGCAGCTCGATGGGCAGAAACTGGTGCTGGGTCGCCAGCCACCCGAACAGTCCCGCCGCGATCAAGCCGTTCACCAGCGGCCCGCTGATCGCGATCCAGAATTCCTCCCGCCCCTTCGGAATACGCTCGGGACGCGACACCCCGCCGATCGGATACATGACAATCTCCGTGGTGCGGATGCCATATTGATGCGCCACCAGCGTATGTCCCAGTTCATGCAGCAGAACCGACGCGAACAGCGCCAGTACGTATAGTGCCGTCATGAGCCCCGACTGCCGGTCGCCCACGCCGATAAACAACAAAAAAATCAGTAACAGGATGAACGTGAAATGGAATCGTACCGGCACGCCAAAAACGTGTATCACCCCCAGCGTGCCGGAACTGGATGAAGATCTTGGTTTGTCTGCGGATGGCGTCGCGTCGGGCATCGTTTAGCGGGAACTTCGTCCTATATTGTCGCGCGAATGAAGTTTGTCAGGGTGATCGTTGACTCGCGGCATGAAGATATCGTAAGATTATTAACATTATCCGCCACACCCAGAGGAGCGCTGCTTACCCCAGCCATGTGTCTGTGACGGACTCCGTTTGGAAAAAACATGAAATTCTCAAAGCCGTATGCTATCTGTACGTTAGCGGCGTTAACGTCGCTCGCTTCTATTCCCGGCAAGGCTGATGTACCCACGCCCCCTGCCACGCCCCCGGTGCCCGCCGGATACTGTACGACCATCTACAACGAGTTAAATTCAGATCTGAATGCATTTAACCTGGTGCTGGCCGTGCCCCCGGTCTGGTCGCCGATCAACAATGGTCCCACGCTTTACGGCGCGAATCTGCAGACCGCCGATGCCAGCACGGGTCCCCAAATCAACGGTTCCAGTTATCTGCCGACCGTTCTGAACGAACTCCAGGAGCTGAAGGCCACCGGTATCACCGCGGTGTCGGTACCCGTCGGATTTCCGGTGCTCTATTCGCCGTTTATCGGCGCCTCCGAACTCCAGTCCTATGAAGATTTCTATGCCAACGTGGCCGCCGCCGTCAGGGCCGCGGGTCTCACGCTCATCGTCGACAACGAGGTCCTGCTTTCCAATAGCGTGGAGAGCGGCTGGGCCAATCATTCTCCTACACCCGATGCCTATTATGCTTCGCTGACATGGCCGGAATACATGGCTGGACGCGCCACCATGGCCGCCACCATCGCCACGGTCATGAAGCCGGATTATCTCATCGTCGCGGAAGAACCCGACACCGAAGCCAACACCAGCGGCCAGCAGAACATGAATAATCCCACCGATGCCGCCCAGATGATTCAGGGAGAAATTACCGCGGTCCAGGCCCTCAACCTGGCGAAGCCTCCAAAATTGGGCGCCGGCTTCGGCACCTGGATGGGCGCCTTCCCGCCCTCCGGATTGCAGGAATACATTGCCGCCTACATCGCCCTGCCCCTCGACTACATCGATATCCATATTTTTCCGACCAATACCGAAGCGGGCATCAGCCTCATCGCCAACTCGCTGGTGGTCGCCAGCTCGGCTGCCGCTGTCGGCAAACCCATCGCCATCGGCCAGGCCTGGAACTGGAAGATGGAAAACACCGAGTGGACAGTACTCAATGGCAACGATTACCGCGCCCGCGATCCTTTTAGCTTTTGGGCGCCGCTCGACCAGTCTTTTCTGCAGACCATGCAGAAGCTGTCGAGCTACGCCGGCATGATCTATACCATTCCGGAAGGCCCCAACTACCTCTTCGCCTACCAGACCTATAACGGAACCGTCGCCAACGGCGGAGCTGCCACCTGCTCGTGTACTCTTGAGAGCGGCAGTTGTGTCGATTCCAATATCCTGCACGAGGAAGACAACCTGGCGAATGCCGCCAACCAGGTCACCACTTTCACCTCCACCGGAATCGCCTGGGCCAACGATCTCATCAACCCGCCGGATACCACAGCGCCTTCGACTCCGCCCGTGCCCGTGCTTGGAGGATCGGTAGGATTCACCGAGGCCAACTTTACGTGGACTGTTTCCACCGACAACATCGGCGTGGCGGGTTACAACGTGCTTCGCTGCAGCCCCGCAACCTTGGGCGGCCCTTGCACCGGCGTTCAGATCGCTTCCCAGAATGGCACCAGCTATCTGGATTCCACCCTGGCGAGTAACACGTTCTATAACTATCAGGTCCAGGCGTTCGATCTGGCCAACAACAATTCGAAGCTTTCGCCCGTGCTGGCCATTCAGACCTTGCGCACCTCGTCGGCTTCCCCGACCGGCCTGACCGCCACGGCCGTCTCGCCCACCGAGATCAACCTGAGCTGGACCGCGCCCGCCGACACCAACGGCCTCACCAGCTATCAGATCTTTAGCGGCACCACCCCCACCGGTCTGACTAAGATCATTACCTTGCCATCCACCACCACCACTTATTCAAACCGGGGGCTGTCTCCGGCCACCATGTACTTCTATGGCGTCGAAGCCGTGGAGTCCGGCATTAACTCGGCCATGTCGTCCCTGGCGAATGCCACTACGTTGCCGGCGCCCGACCCGCCCAGCGGCCTCACTGCCACGCCGTCCTCGCCCACGGAGATTGTGCTCGCCTGGACTCCGGACCTGGTCAAGAACGGCCTGCCTCTTTCCAGCTATCAGGTCTTCCAGGGCACCGACCCCGGCCATCTCGTTAAGATCGCCACCGTGAAGGTGCCTGGCGAAACGTATACGGCCAGGTCTCTGACCGGCGCCACCCAATACTACTTTGCGGTAGCCGCGGTGGACAACGCGAACGACAATTCCGGACCGTCCGACCCTGTCGCCGCAACCACCCCGCCGGAGCCGCCCGCGCCCACGAATCTCACCTTGACCGCACCGTCCGCTACCACCATCGACGCAAGCTGGAGCTGGTCCGCGCTGCCTGGCGGTCTCAAGATTTCGAGGTACCAGATCAATTGCGGCACCTCGCCTTCGCCTCTGGCTTCCTGCGGTACCTCCACCACCACCACATTCACCTATCGCACCGCCACCGCGGCAACCCAGTACTACTTTGACGTCGTCGCCATCGACTCCGGCAACGACGATTCGGTGCCCTCCGGTGTCAAGACCGTGACCACTCCGCCTGAGCCGGCCGCGCCGGCCAACGTCACCGCGGTCGCCAACTCCGCCACCAAGGTTACCGTAACCTGGACCGAAACCATCCCGCAAAATGGCCTGGCAATCAAGAGCTACACCATCTTCCGGGGAACTTCGCCCAGCACTCTGAAACAACTCGCTACCCGCACCACCCCTACCCTGATCGATACCACGGTTACCGGGGGCAACACTTACTACTACACGGTCGAAGCCACGGATAACGGCGGGGATGTCTCGCCTCAGTCCGCACCGCCCGTTTCCGTCACCACTCCCTAGCGGGCCGCACGTCGCAAGCCGTGGGGCAGGCGTCTACGCCTGCAGCGGGTCTCCAGACCCGCTCCCACGGCGAGCGGTCCTACCAGTACCCTACCCTCCGAAACCGCTTGAACCCTGCATCCCCCTCTGGTTAAATAGGAAGATTGAGTATCCCGGCGCTTTCCCCTCCTTCGACCCTGGACGCGGAACCGCGCCCGCTGGCTATCTCCGCCAAACTCCTCTACGGCGTCGGTGAAATCCCCATCACCGTCTTGATGGTCCTTTCCGGGCTCTTCATCCTGTTCTTTTACAATTCCGTAATGGGTCTGCCCGCCGTCCTGGTGGGCATCGGTCTTTCCGTCACCCTGGCCCTCGATGCGGTTACAGATCCGTTAATCGGCCACTTATCCGACCGCAGCCGGCATCGCCTCGGCCGCCGCCATGCTTTCATGCTTCCCGGCGCGCTGGGCATGGGACCTTGCTTCTACCTGCTCTTCAGCCCGCCGCGCTCATTGGGGCATACCGGATTGTTTATCTGGCTGTTGGGCTCCATGGTCGCGTTGCGCGCCACCAGCGCGATCTACCGGATTCCTTACCTCGGGCTGGGCGCCGAATTAAGCCGCGATTACGATGATCGCACCAGCACCATGGCCGTGCGCGCGGTCTTCGGCCTGCTGGGAACGCTGGCCGCCGCCGGGCTCTCGTTCCTCCTGTTCTTTCCGGCCACTACCGACGGCTCCGAACCTAAACTGCACTACGAAGGTTATCCGCACCTCGGGCTGGCCTTCGGCGCGCTCATGACCCTCACCGGCCTCATCTCTTTTTTCGGAACGCTGGGCCATCGCACCTCTGGCGCCGAACACTCGTCCGCCACGCCATCCTTCTTATCCGCTTTCCGCATCTCCATGCAGAATCCCGAATTCCGGAAACTGTGGGCTTCGTCGACCACCTTCTTCCTGGCCGTGGTCCTGAATGCCAGCATGGCCATCCAATATTTCACCTGGTACGCGCGCATCAGCGACGGCAAAACCATGAGCGGCATCCAGATCAGTTTCTACATCGGCGCGTTGCTGGGCGTGTTCCTGTGGATGGCTCTCGCGCGCCACTCGGAGAAGCGCATATTATGCATGTTCGCGGTGGCCGGTACCGCGGCGCTGTTGCTGATGGCCACCTTCCTCATCGGCGAAGGGCGCCTCTTTGGAACGGGCCACGCGTTGCCCCTGATCGTGGGCAGCATCATTGGCGGGATGTTCGCCAGCGCCGTCTGGGTGATCCCGCCCTCCATGGTGGCCGATGTGGCGGACACTGACGAGCTTCGAACCGGCTTGCGCCGCGAAGGCATCTATTTTGGGATTTCGAATTTCGGCGAGAAGATTGCCGCCGGCGGCGCGCTGCTCTTGTCCGGCACGCTGCTGACTTTGTTCGGAAAACTCTCTCACGGCGCTCCCAAAGGCGCGCCCGCCGCCACGCCTTACCTCGGTATTCTGTATGGCGCGGTGCCCGCCGTGATCCTGCTGATCTCGTTGATTGCCATCATTCCCTATCGCTTGAACCGCACCGCCGTACACGATATCCAGCGCCAGTTGCGCGCCCGCCGCCGCGCCTAGATCGCTCCAGTGTGGTGTGGCGCACGCTTCAAGCGTGCGCCTCGGGCAAGCGGCCAGTCATCACGAAACTATCTCCCGCGAGCTAAGCTCATCCTTCGCGGCTTTCCTCCTCGCCAACCACCCCACGCCCAGAAGGCCCGCGCCAAACAGCAAAAAGCTCCCCGGTTCCGGGACGGCCGGACCTACCTGGGCGGAGAACGTCACATCGGCCGACGCATTGTCCAGCACCAAAATGCCGCCGCTGGTCCTAACCGGCGGGAGCAAACCGCAGCTCGGGCACTGGGACTTGCTCTACTGTTCAATCGACCCCGGGCCCGTGAACGGTCCAATCGAGGTCAGCATGGTCCAGGTGGCAAATGCGGAATTGCCTGGACCGTCGATCAAGTCGATTCCGTCGCTGCCGGCGCGCGAAAAGCCGACAACCTCGTCGTCGTTGTTCACGAAAAACCGCGTTCCCGACGTAATCGAGAACGATCGAAACAAGACTGAAGTCTCGCGAACCGCCGAGCATATTTTGCTTCCTCCGTTGCCTTCTCGCCGATTCATCATCGGCCCACCTCAAACTATAACGATAAGCGGTCTTTGTGGAGATTCAACCTGGGAAGTGTCACGTTTGTGTCACGTTTGCGGTCGGCCCAAATGAGCTAAAGGCGACGGGAACCACGCGGCCGGCACCGTCGCCGCGACGTGGCAAAACTGGCGCGGCGCGTTGGGGCATCGTTCTTCCGCGCAAGCAACAACCGCCAACTCCGGCGCGGTAGGCTCGGTGCTGGACGACGACAACATATTGCCCGATGCCTTCCAAACGCCCCGGAAAAACTCGCGATAATCGGCCCATGGAGATAAGCATCCCTTCACGACTTGCGGCTAACTGCAGAGGGTCGGCCACGCGGGCAGCATGGCTTGGTGGGTTGCCTTGATACGCTCCGAAGCCTGGAACGTCAATGGTCACTGATGCTGGGTACACCCTTCGACACCGAAGATGTCAGTTGCGCGTGGGTCGCGCCCACAAAACTTGCCGACGGGTCCTCTGCGGTGCTGAAGGTAGGGATGCCGCACATGGAAGCGGAGCATGAACTGGACGGGTTGCGCTTCTGGAATGGGGACCCTACGGTACGAGTACTTCTTGCGGATGATCATACGGGGGCCGTGCTCCTGGATCGTTGTGAACCAGGAACGCCGTTGCACGAACTGCCAGAGTCCGATCAAGACGTGGTGATTACGGGACTTCTTCGTCGGCTCTGGCGGTCGCCCTCGGGACCGCACCCATTTCGACCGCTATCTGTCTTGATGAAGTTTTGGACCGAGGAGACACTGGCCGACGTCGAGCAGTGGCCTGATACGGGCCTGGTTCGTGAGGGTCTGCGTCTATTCAAGGAGTTGCCGCACACGGCACCGATTGAAGTTTTGCTCGCAACTGACCTACATGCGGGCAACGTCCTTCGAGCGACACGGGAGCCGTGGCTGGTAATCGATCCGAAACCGTTTGTCGGCGATCCGGCGTATGATGCGACCCAACACCTTTTCAATTGTGACGTGCGGCTGAGGGCGGACCCGGACGGAATAATCCGCCGCGTTGCGGACCTGCTCGAGGTAGATCACGAATGCGTTCGACTGTGGACCTTCGCGCGCGCCGCGGCGGAGCCACGCTTCGAGTGGACAAACGTCGGCCGAACGGCAATTGCCAGAGCAACCGCTCCGTAGTTCTCCTGGCGCACACGCAGCGACCGGTGGCCGAGTCAACGCGCGAAGAAAAGAGGGCGCGCCTGCACCGCTTGATGTCCACCGTGATCGGACACCATTCTCTGGGGCCAATCTCAATGCGCCCCGCCATGTTCCTCTGCCGGAGAAACGCTCGGAAGCACGTCGAAAAACAGCGCCTTCAAACCGAGCGCCCATACCGCGGTCAGGAAAATTCGCCGCACCCATCGATCCCCGAGCCGGATGGACAGGCGCGCGCCCAGGAGCGCGCCGGCGAACATTGTGATCCCGAGGATCCAGCCGAGGCGGTATTCGATCAGATGGCGGGACATGAAAACAATCGTCGCGATGGCGGACGAGAAGATGTTAATCACTTTGGTGGTGGCTACCGCTTCGACAAAAGACTGCCGGAAAAGCGCGACGTACACCGCCGTCAAAATCGTCACGTAGCCGCCGCTATAGAAGCCTCCGTAAATTCCAAGCAGGAACGTCAGGGCGTAGCCGGTAAATTCGGCAGCCGTGGACGCCGGTGCCATGAATTCCGATGTGCCTGATTTACGGTAGACGACGGAGAAAATCGCAACCCCAATCATTGCCCCGGACACAATCAGCGATACGGAATGCTGTGGAACCCGCAGGAGTAACAACGCACCCAGCAGCGAGCCGGCCAAAGTCAGGAGAACCAGCCGGGTAAGCCGCCTGCGATCGGCGATGGTTTTTTTGCCCCTGAGAAACGGCAGGATCCCGCCGATGCTCAGAAAGATCAGGGCAAACATATTGGTGGCTATAGCCGTGCGTGGCTCTATGCCGAACTGGAACATCACTGGCACCGTGATGAGCGATGTGCTGCCAGTGATCACACTGACGGAGCTCGTTACGAAGAAAACCAACATCAGCCACAACAGCGGACCCGTCGCCATTCACCCATTCTAATCACGATCCGAGGATGTTGCGCTGGAACTGAAGCGCCCGGCGATTCGGCGGCATTCTGGAGCAACCCTCTCCGGTGGCGGCAATTGCCTCATTCTGTTATACGGCCGTTTGGAAGAGCAGTTCCGACGCCGCGGAGTTAGATGATTTCGAACCTCTGCGAGTCAGGAAGACGAAGACGGCGGAATCCTCAGCATGGCGAGGATGTAACGAAACACCTCGTCTGGGCGCTCCTCGGGAACGAAATGACCGCACTCCGCGATCGATCCCCCGCCCACGTTGTTGGCGACCATCTCGACCATCTTTCGAATCTCAAGGCCCTGAGCCCGCTCCCCTCCAAGCGCCACTACGGGCACTTGAACCTTGTTCCTTGTTAGCGCAGCCGTCTGTTCCATGGTGGCGAATGCCGCCCGGTATACGCCCAGCGCGCCGAGCACACCCTCGCGCCCCGAGAAGGTACGCAGATATTCGTTTACGGCCACGGTGTCGATTGCACTAGGTGTCGCGTGTCTTTCGTAAAACCATGTCAGGAAGGCGCGTTCGTTCCCGACGATCAGTCGCTCGGGAATATCGGGCGCCAGCGGCAAGATCCACCACCACATCGAACCTTCTTTCATGGCCTCGGGTGTGTAAGCAATGATCTTTGTCAGAACTTCGGAGAGCATCACTGGCACTTCGATGTAGAGTAGACCCGCGACTTCCTCCGGATGATCGGCCGCCCAAAGAAGCGCTGGGGGCGCGCCCATGTCATGTGCTACCAACGCGAGCGGGCGGCCAGCCCCGAAGCCGATCTTTCGCACAAGCGCGCGAAGTTCCTCTGCGAGCGCACGAGCGTCATAGCCGTCCGTGCCGTCCGGCTTGTCGGAGTCTCCGTAACCACGCATATCCGGCACCAGGACCGCGAGTCCTGCGGTCGCCAGGGCAGGCATTACCTTGCGCCAGGCATAGCTCGTGCTCAGGAAGCCATGCCAAAGGAGAACAGGCGGACCGTCCGGATTGCCACCTAGAAGGTAATGCAGGCGCACTCCGTTAACGTTGGCCATGTTGCTGGTAAATCCCGGAATGGTTTCGGCTTGTTTCTCATCTTTCATCGCAATCCCTCAATGCGCCTGCTGAGCGCTAAGTTAACCTGCCTGTAGGATCGACGTCGCTGAGGATCTGTTGCCGCGCCCAAGTCGGTCCAGGGCGGCATCACCAACGCACCAACAGGACGCAACGCCGAACTGGCCCGCGCCTTGCCCGACAACAGAGTCAGCAGAACAAGCGCGAAGCCGTCTCCTCGCAGAGATGTCGGTAGGCTCGCGCCGATCCGACGACGTATGCGCCACCATGGAGGCAGAGAAGGGCGGCGCCGGCAATCGCGTCGTCCGGCCGGCACCACCATCCAGCGACACCACCCACCCTCGCGTCCTCGTAGGGTCACACCGTCGGCCGCCGGCGTCTTCTCCATCAGTTCGTTCAAACGGCTCGCGCGCTGATGGCATCGTTACGTTTCCCAAGCGCATGGCTGCCATCGCGGCGCGATCCAGGAAATGTATTGCGTGAAATATTCTCAACAGCTACGCCTCGCTGAGTAGTTCGGTTCGATACCTGGGCGCGAGGGCTTTCACCTTCTCGATGAATGCGGCCTGGTCCTTTTCACCCAGCTTCGGCGGCGGCGTTGTACGCGTCGCGACAGATACGCCAACCTCCATGAAGAACTTCTCCTGTCCCGCAGGAGAGCAGATGCAGAGCATGCGTACCGGCCTGGCAGAGATGTTGTGAAACTGATGGGGAGCGTTGGCAGGAATATTCACCGTTTCGCCAGCATGCACGGTCGACTTCCTTCCACGGAAGGTCGCTTCCATCTCGCCTTCCAGCAGGATAAAGGTCTCCTCGAAGTCATGCCGGTGAGGGGGGGGCCCGCCTCCCGGCGGGACGTGCATATCAATCACGCAGAAGCGTCCATTGGTCTGCTCCCCCGTAACGGCGATGGTATAGGTATCGCCGACGAGGCCAATGTGAGGGAGCTTGCCGGGTTGCGCCAGAGTGAGATCGCGGTTAAGGTCATCTATTGGTATCGACATTTCGTTTCTCCTCGTTCACGCATTCCAAAACGCGGCGGTTTCTTTGGCGAAATCTTCGTATCGGCGGGGCGCATGCCCCAACAGTTGCGTTAGCGTCTCGACATCTCCGGCTTCTGCGGCGAAACCCCGTTCGAGGTAGCCCTGGAACATCATTCGAATGTCGAAAGCCGACCATGAGGGAGCGCGCTCTCTCATCTGTTCCTCAAACGCATCCATGTCGTGTCCGGTATAGCGAATCTGCTTGCCCAGGAGCGTACTCCAAATAGATGCGACCTTAGGGCCACTCAACGGTTCGGGGCCGTTCAGGTTGTAGATCCTGCCAAAATGCGCGTCCGAGGTCAGCGCAATGGCCGCGGCCTCGGCGATGTCACGGATGTCGACCGCGGAGATGCCCGCTGTGCCAAGAGGCATCGGATACACTCCAGCCTGCGTGAGAGCATCTTTCAGGGTGGCATCGTTCTGGATGAAGTAGTTCGGCCGAATGATCGTGAACGGCACATCGAACTCGCGAATGGCGTTTTCAATGGCCAGCTTCGAGGCGAAGTGCGGAACGTCCTTGAAACGGTTCACGGCAAAGACCGAATGGTAGACAATGTGTTTGAGCTTCAGTCGTTTGGCCAGATCGTAAGCGATAAGTCCCTGGGTCAGTTCATCCGGAACGACGGCGTTCAGCAGGTAGAGTTTGTCCACGCCTTCCATTGCCTTCCTAACCGAGACCGGATCGAGCAAATCGCCGATGCTTACCTCGACTCCCTTCATCCCTGGCGCGCCCTCTTTGCGCACCAGCATGCGAACATTTGCGTTTCGCTTCGCCAGTGCCTTCACGACTTCTCCGCCGACGTTGCCGGTGCCGCCCACCACTAGTATCTTCATCGCATCTCCTGCTCTTTTTCTTGCTCCCCATCTGTCTGAGCTGCTGTTACAGTAGATCGATTAACCGTCGTTTCGATACAATCCCCGAAGCAATTCAGCGTTGCGGCAACGCAAGGCTAATGGTAGGCTTAACAAGAGAGAGCCGACCGAAATCCCGACTCCCTGAATCGTGACTGAGGCCTCACTGTCATTGATGAAGAGGCCCCCCGCAAACGACTGAATGCCGCCGGTGTTGCCCACTGCCATGATGGTGATCGGCGCGCCGGTAAACGACGTTGTGCCGATCGTACCGCTGGCAACGGTGGTGTCTGTAAATTCGATCGTGCTGCCAAAGGAACTGCATGCAAACAGAGCAAGCAGGCCTAAAATCTTCAACGGGTTCCGCACGAATTCGAGATCCATTTTTGCGCTCCTGTCGCAGAATTGCCCAATTAGTAAGTAGTCCCCCCGCGCTAAGCTCCGTCGCCCGCCGCAGACGGCCGCAACACCGCGGTCCGGCCCCAGGCCATCGCCGTCACGAATACGGAACTCCCGAGCAGCGCGCCGTCCCGCAGCAGGGTCACCCAGGAAAGCCGCTCGCCCGGTCCGAAGCAGCCGCAGTCGATCTGCATGCCTTTCAGCATCGCCCGGATCATCATCCCAAAGAACACCGTCAGCAGCACCGATGCCGCGGCCGTCGCCGCTCCTCGCCACACACCCGCGATCAGCAGGACGCCCAGCAGCAGTTCGAACCATGGCAGGACACGCGCGGCCAGTTCCACCGCCCACGTGGGCAGAACCTGGTAAGAATCGATCGCCATGGCGAACAACGCCCATGGCTCGCGTAGCTTCATCCACGCGGCATAGATGAATATCGCGCCTAACACCACGCGCAGGATCGTCGCCGTCTTACTTAAGCTCATCCAGAGTCGCCTTCACCCATTGGTATTTGAAAAGCCCTTCGCCGAACAACTTGTACTGTTTCTGTTTGTAAGTCACCACCACGGTCGGCGTGCTGGCCAGCGGAAGCGCGCGGCCCTCCGCCAGGTCGTGCTCGATGGATTCCTGCACCCGCGGATCTTTGGTCAGTGCCGCTACCTTCTTCTCCTCCGCCGGAGTCAGCACGCCGGCCAGGGTTTCATCCAGCTTGCCGTCCTGCGACCACGCCGTCTGCTTGGCGAACAGCGCGTTGGCCGCCGGCTCGAATTTGCCCAGCAGCGCGCAGGCGCACGCCAGTTCGGCGGACTTGCGCCCGTACGCGTGTTGCGGCAGAGGGAAGTATCGATACACCAGGTACGCCTTGCCGCGCGATACGTAATCGGAAACGATCAGCGGCAATTCTTCATCGTGAAACCGCTTACAGGCTGGGCACTGGAAATCGCTGAAAACCTCGATCAGGATCGGAGCCTTCGGATCGCCGATCGCATTACCATGAATCGCGTCTGGTGCGGCCGCCGATGCCGACAGCAATGCCGCGAGTGCGGCCAAAAGAAGTTTCATAGCCGCATTGTATCGAAAATAAGCGTGGCGCACGCTTCAAGCGTGCCGGCGGGACTTTTAAGTCCCGCTTCAGCCGGCTCTGCCGCCTACTCCACGTCGATATCCGCTACCCGCGTCTTCGAATTATTCAGCGCATCCTTCGCCGTCACCTCGACGCGATAGGCTCCCGGAGTGAGCTTATCCAACGGCAGCTTCATCCCCACCGGAATCACCGGGCTGCCGGCGTGAATCAGGTTGCTCACGTTGAATAATCCGGAGTCTTCCTTCGCCTCTTGCGTCTTGCGGTCGAGCACCCGCAGTTGCAGCGCCACGATCGGAGGCGTCTTGTCCGTCACGTGCGGTTCGTAAATCTCGGAGTACACGGCCGCGTGATCCGTGGTCTTGAAGCGGTAAGCCGCGGCAGGCGAAAACTCGTAGCCCTGCGCGATCAGCGGCGTCCGCCCTTCCAGCAAAACCGCGTCCAGATCCGTGCCCACATCCGCCGCGCGGTGCAGATCTTTGCTGATCGCCAGGCCGCTTAAGCCGAACTCCTTGCTGTCGTACGGCTCGATCGCCAGCGGCAGATCTACTTTGCCGAAGCTCGCCCCGCCGGAGCTGAATGCCGCCTTCAGCGTGTACTTTCCCGAAGCCACGTCAAACTGGCCGTCATAGTAATACGGCCGTTCGTTGAAGGCCTGCAGCTCTTTCTTGCTATCCACTTCGATCTTCTTGTTATCGCTGAAGCGCGCCGCC
>JBEKIM010000159.1:0-13817 GCA_050011755.1 Bryobacteraceae bacterium
ATTTCCGGTTCCCTCGCGATAGTAAGTAGTTGGGTCGAGTTGGTAAGCCGGATCCGGAGGATTCGCCGTCCAAGCCGGGATAAAGAGGTTGGTAGGCGGAGGAAAGGCGAGCCCGGGGGTGGTGTTAATCCCGCCGCCCAGCAGTATGGCGTCCGCCGCCACCGGAGCGCCGCCGGCTGCCTGAGCACTGGCTAGCAAGCCCGGATCGCAGTAAACGCCTTTCTTGCAGCCTTCATAGTCTCCGTCCTCGACAACGCGGTAGTACGTTTTCATCGGTATGGTTCTCCTTTTTTTGACAACAGCTAATTTGCAAATCCGACGCGCGTCAGCAGACTCCGGTATCGCGAGTCGGCGCGCAAAACCCGATATTGGATGCCGACTTTCAACAGCATCAGATTGATATTTCTTCTCAAGACTCCCCGGTCGAGCCATTCGAAAGCCTTATCGCGGTCGTTGAGCCCGAGGTAGACATAAGCAATGTCCGTGGCTGAAGCCTCATTATTTGGGTATCGCGCGAGCAACTCATCGAGAATGGCCGTCGCATCGTTAACGCGCCCATCGCGCGCGGAAAGCCACCCGAATTCCGATAGCGCGAAACTCGCCCGCGCGGTCAGCGCGACAGCTTTTTGGGCGGCAGCGATGGCTTCGCCGCGGAGGCCTTTCAGTTCCAGCGCGTCGGACATGGGCAGGTAGGCGTTCTCGTAGCCAGGGTCGGATTGTACGACCGACTGGTAAGCCGCCAAAGCGTCGTCGACCCGGCCGCAATAGAGCAGCGTCGTACCCCGCCGCACCTGCAGATCGCTGTTGAAGGGATCGAGCGAGACCGCCTGTTCGATGTGGGGCAGCGCTTCCTGCGCGCGATCCAACCCGGTAAGAAGTTGCGCATACCATCGATGGGCGGCCGGGGAACCGGGATTCAGTTCGATCGCTTTACGAAAACTCTGCTCCGCGGCGGCGTAGTTCCACTGCCAAAGCCTCTGATTGCAGCCCACCACCAGGTGCGCTTCCCAAAGATTCGGATCCAACTGGAGGGCGCGCGTGGCCGCCTGCATGGACTCCTGCATCCGGGGTTCCCACCGGTTGGATTCGCGGATGGTGAGATCGAAACAAGCGGAGCCCAGCGCGGCCCAGGCATCCGCGAAGTTCGGATCGAGCGTCAAAGCCTGTTTGAATTGGGAGACGCTTTCGAGAGAAGCCTCGCGGGTGCGGCGCGCGGCAAAATAGCGGCCCAGCAGATAGCATTGGTAAGCCGCGCCATTTTTCGTGGCGGTTTTCTCAATCTGGGCCATGCGCGCGGGCTGCGCGCTCATCCGGATAGAATGCACGACGGCGCGGCTCAGGGTGAAATTGAGGCCCTCCACCCGATCCTGATCGAGATCTTGGGTTCCGCCCCATAGGCGCAGACCGTCGCCGGCCTCCAGGATTTCGGTCGTCACGTGCAGGCGGCTGCCCTTCTTTCGCATGGCACCGGTAATCAAATAACGTACGTGAAATCGTTTGCCGGTCTCGGCGAGATTCTTGCCGGCATCTTTGTAACGCTGCACGGCCGTGCGCGCAATGACGCGGATTCCCGGCAGTTGGGTCAAAGTATCGGTCAAGCGATCGACGATCCCGTCGGCAATAACTTGCATTTCCGCGGAATCGGTATCGAGCGGCAGGACGGCCAGCGAAGGCGGTTCGGCGGCAGGTCCGGTCCTCCAGGACCACCACGCCGCCACCCCCGCCACGGATGCCGCAGCCGCGCCGCCGAGCCAGACGCGGCGGGAAACCGCGGCCGGCCCGTCCATGCAGCCGAGAGCCTGGGCCACCTCCCCGGCCGAGCGAAAACGGCCCGCGGGATCGCGATCGAGGCAACGAAGAATGACGGAATCCCACGCCCGGGGAAGATCCGGGCGAAGGCGGCGCGGCGGCGGAACGGACGCGTCCGCGGGCATCACCGGCAGCGCAGGTGGCTGGGCATCGCGATGCGAGGGGAGCCGGCCGGTGGTCAACTCGTAGAGCACGACGCCAAACGCATAGACGTCGGATCGCTCCGTTTCGGGCTTTTTCTCCAGTTGCTCGGGAGCGGCGTAAGCGGGCGTGGCGCCGTCCAGCAGATGGCTGGCTTGGGCGCCCATCTGGCGGGAGAGTCCGAAGTCGGTGATCACTACGCGCAGCCCGGTTGGAGGGCCGCATAACATCACGTTGCGGCTCTTGAAATCGCGATGCAGAATGCCCGCGCGATGGGCCGCGTCGAGGCCCGCCGCCATCTGGCGAATCACATTTCGCGCATCCGGCAAAGGGAGCGGACCCTCGCGCTGCAGGCGGTCGGAGAGCGTGGCTCCTTCCAGCAATTCCATGGTGAAGAAGATCAGATCGCGCCCGCCGCCGGTATGCCTGGCTACATCGAATACTCTGCAAACGTGCGGATTGTTCACCTCGCGCCCGAGCCGGATTTCGTCGCGAAACCGCTGCAGGCCGCCGGCGTGTTCCACGATACCGGGACGCATCACCTTCAGAGCCAGGCGCCCACCCAATTCCCGATCCGCGGCCTCGTAGACCTCTCCCATGCCGCCGCGCGCTAGAAATCGAACGATCGCGAACCGGCCGGCCAGGACCTCGCCACATTCGAGCAGCGGTTCAATGCGGACCAGCGTTTCGATTTCCTCGCTCAAGCGGGAAAAATAGCGAGCCGCTTGTCCGCTATAACTCAACAAGCGGAGGATTTCTTCCCGCGTAGCCGAGTCGGCCGCTTCGCGCTGCAATAGCAGGTCCCGTTCCGTCGTTTCCATGGCCAGCGCTCGCAGGTACAGTTCTTTGAGCTTCTCCTGGGCGTCCATCGTTGAGTCGCCGCTGGGACCGGTTAGGCTCATCGCGCTTGCCGGCCCTCACTTCTGTAAGCGTGATTTGCGCGGAGCGGGGGACATTTTTTCGATCGGGCTGGTGTGGCGATACGATTTGGCGATTTTTGCGAACAGCCAGGCTTGGGCAAACTCCCAATCCCTTTTTACGGTGCGATCGCTAACCCCGAGCAGATTCGCAATTTCGGAGTTGTCGAGTCCGGCAAAAAAGCGCAGTTCCACAACCCGGGCGGCGCGCGGATCGACACCGGCAAGCCCGGATAGGGCCGCGTCGACATCGAGGATCTTGTCCCAACTTTGCAGCGATCCGGGATCCGCGCCGTCGGTGATCGCAACGACGACAGCGTCGCCGCCGCGCTTGGCGGCTTTACGGCTACGGGCGTAATCGGTCAGCACATGCCGCATCACGTTGGCGGCAACCGAAAAAAAATGAATGCGGTCCTGCCAGTCTTCCTGTTGCCGCCCGATCAGGCGAAGATAGGCTTCGTGCACCAAACCGGTGGTCTGTAACGTATGCCCTGGTTTCTCCCTGCGCATGCAATTACGCGCCATCCTGCGAAGCTCTTCGTAGATCAGAGGGGCCAGTTCCTGCTCGGCGGAGGTATCGCCGTCTTTCACTCGATGCAGAAGTTCGGTGATCTGCGCCGAGTCCGGGATGTTCCCCATTGGGGCGAGTGTAGCAAATCAAAACCGTATTAGCCAGCACGATTCAGGCTGTCAAGGCTGCCTCTTAGGCCGGACGACGGCCGCAATCTCCTCTGCGTCCCTTGCGCCAGACATAGTACCGGTTTTCCGCCGATCATACTTGAGCCGGGCGACGCGCATACTATACTTGGAAAGTTCTTTGAGGCGGAATTACATGGGCGATCACATGCGCGTGAGAAGTGGCATTCTCAGTACGGCTGTAGTGCTTGGGCTTGGCGTGTTCCCACCGCCCCAGCCGGCGTACGCGGCGGCTCCCGGTGGAAATGGACAAGGTCAGTTTCCTTACAATTGCAACAACGGTTGTGGAACGGTTTTCGCCCTGTACCCGCCGTCAACCCGCGGCGGGCCTTGGACCGGGAAGGTGATCCACAACTTCCAGGGAAGCACGGTCGCGTATGGAGGTGATGGCGCCTATCCCACTTCCGGAGTCGTCTTCGACGAGAATGGCGTTCTATACGGTACAACCAGCGCGGGAGGCCTTGGAAACAGCGGCACGGTCTATCGGATGCGGCCGCCGGCCGAGGCGGGTGGCGAGTGGACGGAAGCTGTGATCTACAACATCGGCTATACCATGGATCAACCGTAAGCCCGTCCGGTGTTGGGCAAGAAAGGAGTCATCTACGGAGTGACGGCGCAGGGGCAAGTTTATTCTCTGACTCCTCCCGCGAAATCCGGCGGCGACTGGACTTACAAAACCATCGCCAGCGTTTCGCCGTTTCTCGGCTTTACTACAACTTTGATCGCCCGCGATGGCGTGCTTTACGGGACGGCCAGCTATAACGGCTCGGATTGTCTTTGTGGATCGGTTTACTGAGTGACTCCGGGCACCGATGGCGCCTGGACGCTGAGGGTCATTTATACTTTTGAGAATAGCCCCACGGAGGGATACAGCCCACACTATCTGACTAGCGGTCCCGGTGGCGTCCTCTACCGCACGACAGATCACGGCCCCACAACGTGCTATTTCTGTGGAACGATTTTTTCTTTGACCCCGCCGGCCGATCCCGATGGCGCCTGGACCGAACAACTGCTGTATACGTTCGAGACGTTGTCTGAACCGCCGGACGCGCTCCAGGTGATCGGCAGTAACGGCACGCTGCTGGGCGCGTTGATCGGCGACCAGGAAGGCGGCGTGGTTTTCCTGCTGGATCCTCCGGCCAAGCCGGGCGGCGCATGGTCCGAGCGGGTTATGCACGGGTTCACCGGCGGTACCGATGGCGGCAATCCGATGAGCGCAATCGTTTCCGGGGGGGGTGATCTACGGCACCACCTATGGAGCTTACCTCGGAATCCCCAGCGGCACGGTTTTTCAGATTGTTCCTTGACAGCATGCGCGAAGCCTGTCACCGGACACACTACTACGTCTCCGGATCGCTGGTGATCGCAAAATGCACCAGCTGCGCATCTCCGAAGGATGTAGTCAGGGCCACATCCGTCGCGTCGCGCCCGGTGGCCATCAGCACGCGTCCCACCCGCGGCACATTATTGCGCGCATCGAAAGCCCACCAGCGGCCCTCGAGATATGCTTCAAACCACGCGCTGAAGTCCATCGGGGCGTCCGTGAGTGGAACGCCAATGTCTCCCAAATATCCGGTCGCGTATCGCGCCGGAATGTTCAACGCCCGGCAAAACGTAATCGCCAAGTGCTGGAAGTCGCGGCAGACGCCGGTGCGCTCCCGGTACACATCGACCGCCGTCTTGGTCGCGCTGGCGAACTGGTAGCCGAAAGTCACGTTCGCATGCACCCAGTCGCAGATGGCCTGCACCCGCTGCCAGCCCGGTGGGACCCCGCCGAATAACTGCGCCGCGGTGTTGGACATCAGATCCACTTCGCAATACCGGCTGCTTAACAGAAACCGCAGCGCCTCCGGCGGCAGCTCCGCCACCGGAATCTCGCGCGCCGAGGGATTCTGCGCGTCCACCTCGCCCGAATCTTCGATCAGCGTCGAATTCCATAACCGGATACACCCCGCCGGAGCGGTGAAGCGCGTGCAGATGTTTCCAAACGTATCGGTGTATTGCTCCTGCTGCACCTCCGGCTCGACGCGCAGGATATCGGGTTCAATCAAGTCGCCCACGCGCGATGGATGCACGTTGAGCAAAGCAACGACCGGCACCGGAACTGGCACATAGAACTGAATATCGAATCCAAGGCGAATGCGCATGACCCTGCCCTTAGTTTAGCGGAACAGGCAGCCGGAACACTCCTCGCGGTGCATCTCCCTGGTGCCCAACCGCACAGCGGCGGCCTCCGCCCGGAGCTATACTCGTGCTTAGCCGCCGTCTCCGAACTTTCCCCGTTGAACGGTTCCCGGTTTCAGCCGACACCCAAACATCCATGGCGATCCACGTTGCCCTTCATCACCTGACCAGCTATCGTTACGACCGGCGCGTCTCTCTAGGGCCGCACATCGTGCGCCTGCGCCCCGCCCCGCATTGCCGCACACCCATCCTGGCCTATTCGCTTAAGGTACGTCCGGAAAATCACTTTATCAACTGGCAGCAGGACCCCCAGGGAAACTATCTCGCGCGCCTGGTCTTCCCCGAGCCCACCACGGAGCTAGCGGTCGAGGTCGACCTGGTCGCCGAAATGGCGGTATACAACCCTTTCGACTTCTTCCTCGAGCCTTACGCCGAAGAGTATCCCTTCTCCTACGATCCCTCGGCCGCCCGCGATCTCCGGCCTTTTCTCGAAACCGAGCCGGCCGGACCCCTGCTTTCCGCCCTTCTCGCTCGCGTTCCCCGCGCCGCCACGCGCACGATGGACTTTCTGGTGGCGCTGAATCAGCTCGTACAGCGCGAGGTCGGTTATGTCATCCGCATGGAGCCCGGCGTCCAGACTTGCGAGGAAACTCTCGCGCTGCGCACGGGCTCCTGCCGCGATTCCGCCTGGCTGCTGGTGCAGATCGCCCGTCAGCTCGGACTCGCCGCACGCTTCGTCTCCGGCTATCTCATTCAACTGGTAGCGGACGTGAAACCGCTGGAAGGCCCAGCCGGACCCACTAGCGACTTTACCGACCTGCACGCGTGGACCGAAGTCTATCTTCCCGGCGCCGGCTGGATCGGTTTCGATCCCACCTCCGGGTTGCTGGCCGGCGAAGGCCACATCCCGCTCGCCTGCACGCCGGACGCTTCCAGCGCCGCGCCCATCTCCGGCCAACTCGACCCCTGCAATACCGAGTTCCGCCACGAGATGACGGTCGCGCGCATTTACGAATCCCCGCGCGTGACCAAGCCCTATACCGCCGCGCAGTGGCAGGATATCGAAAGGCTGGGCCGGCGCGTGGATGCCGACCTGCGCTCCGGCGACGTGCGGCTTACGATGGGCGGCGAGCCCACCTTCGTCTCTCTCGACGATCCCGACGCCGCCGAATGGACCACCGCCGCGCTGGGTCCGGCAAAACGCCGGCGCGCGGTGGACCTGTTGGGACGCCTGCGCCAGCGTTTCGCGCCCGGCGGGCTGCTGCATTTCGGACAGGGCAAGTGGTATCCCGGCGAGCCGCTGCCGCGTTGGGCGTTCGGCTGTCATTGGCGCAAGGATGGCGTGCCCGTGTGGGACGATGCCGGCTTGATCGCCGAAGACGCCAGGGATTACGGCTACACCGCGGTGCACGCGCGCCAGTTCCTGGAAGCGCTCTCCCGCCGCCTGCAGGTGAGCGCCGCTTTCACCATCGCCGCCTACGAGGACGTCTTCTATTATCTGTGGAAGGAACGCAAGCTGCCGGTGAATGTCGATCCCCTCGATCCCAAGCTAGCCGATCCTATCGAGCGTGCCCGCGTGGCCCGCATTTTCGAACAGGGACTCGGCCAGCCCATCGGCTACGTGCTTCCATTGCGGCGCGTCCCTACCCGTTCCGGCGCCCCGCGCTGGACCAGCCAGCCCTGGTTCCTCGCCTCCCCGCAAATGTTTCTGATACCCGGCGATTCGTCCATGGGCTATCGGCTGCCGCTCGAGTCCCTTCCTTGGACCAAGCCGGAAGACGTGCTGTATTCCTACGATCCGGATCCGTTTGAAAGGCGCACCCGTCTGCCCGACAGGCTGGAACATAAGCCGCATCTTTTCGACGCGCCTCCCGCCGGCGATCCCGTCCCTGAAGCCGGCCCAGCCGAGCCGCCCGAAAAGGGCTCGTCCTCGCCCTGGATCTCGCGCCCGGCGCTCTGCGTCGAGCCGCGCCAGGGCAAGCTGTTCGTCTTCATGCCGCCTGTCGAGTATCTGCAGGACTATCTGGATCTGGTGGTCGCCATCGAAGATACCGCCGCCTATCTGAAAATGCCGGTCATGCTGGAAGGTTATGCGCCGCCTTCCGATCCCCGCATCGCCGTGCTGAAAGTGACTCCCGATCCGGGCGTGATCGAAGTGAATATCCAACCCGCGGCATCCTGGGACGAGCTCACCGCCAACACTACCGCACTCTACGAACTCGCCCGCCAAAGCCGCTTGGGCACCGAGAAATTCATGCTGGACGGGCAACATTCCGGCACCGGCGGCGGCAACCACGTGGTCATCGGCGGACCCACTCCCCAGGACAGTCCCTTTCTGCGGCGTCCCGACCTGTTGCGCAGCCTCATCGGTTACTGGCACAATCACCCGTCTCTGTCGTATCTGCTCTCGGGACTGTTCATCGGCCCCACCAGCCAGCATCCCCGGGTGGACGAAGCCCGCACGGATTCCATCTATGAGTTGGAAATCGCTTTCGACCAGATTCCGGACAAGGATTCTCCGCCGCCTCCGATGTGGCTGCCCGATCGCGTCTTCCGCCATCTGCTGACCGATCTGGCGGGCAATACGCATCGCGCCGAATTCTGTATCGACAAGCTTTACTCGCCGGATGCCGCCGGAGCGCGGCTTGGCCTGGTTGAGCTGCGCGCCTTTGAGATGCCGCCGCACGCGCAGATGAGCCTGACCCAGCAACTGCTGGTGCGCGCCCTGACCGCGCATTTCTGGAAGAATCCGTACCGCCGGACGCTCACCTGGTGGGGAACTATGCTGCACGACCGCTTCATGCTGCCGCACTTCGTGCAACTCGACTGGGAAGACGTCATGGCGGACCTGCGCGCGGCCGGATACGATTTTCAGACGGAATGGTTTGCCCCACACTTCGAGTTTCGCTTTCCGCTGATCGGGTCGGTCACCCGGCGCGGCATACGGCTGGAACTGCGCCACGCCCTGGAACCCTGGCACGTGCTGGGCGAGGAAGCCTCCGGTACGGCGACCGTGCGCAATGTGGATTCATCCGTGGAGCGGCTCCAGGTGAAAGTGTCCGGGATGGCCGGCGAGCGCTTCGTGGTGGCCTGCAACGGACGCCGCGTGCCGCTCGAACCCACCGGCGAAATCGGGGAATTCGTGGCGGGCGTGCGCTATCGCGCGTGGCAGCCGCCGTCCTGCCTGCACCCCAACATTCCGGTGCATTCGCCGCTGGTCTTCGATATCGTGGACACCTGGTCCGGACGCGCGGTCGGCGGCTGCACGTATCACGTGACCCACCCCGGCGGGCGCGCCAACGAGCAATTCCCGGTCAACGCGCAGGAAGCCGAGAGCCGCCGCCTGGCCCGCTTCCGGGACACCGGGCATACGCCGGGACCTATGCCGCTGCCGCCCGAGGAGCACAACCCCGAATTTCCGCTGACACTGGATTTACGGCGGTTTCTCGCCAAGACGCCAAGATAACCGCGAAGGGCGCCAAGAAGAGACGGACAAGTTAAACCGAATTCTTTCTGTTGGGCTGTCTTTGCGCCCTTTGCGGTTATCTCTGCGTCTTTGCGAGAAACGCGGACCCACTGGCTGTCCCGAGAAATGCAGACGCACCAAAACCAGCAATCCGCAACAAAACGGGTTTGCCAGAAACCGAACTCTGTTAAAATTACTACCACTACCCGAACGAGCGCCGAGTTTCCCTGATGAGCATTTCCGGTGACACTCTCGATGTGCCCCCCTTGTGCGCCGGATATCGCCAGACAGACGGCGTTTACGACGAAATGTCAGCCGCATCGGGCGTTCTTCGTCCGCACTGGGATACCCTGATCGGCTCCATGTCCGCGCTCGGCGGCGACGAATTGGCGCGCCGCTGGAAGTTCGCCCGCCAGCGCATTCGCGAAAACGGCGTAACCTATAACGTCTATGGCGATCCGCTGGGCATGGACCGCCCCTGGAACCTGGACTCCATCCCCCTTCTCATCCCGCCCGCCGAGTGGCACGCCCTTGAAGCCGGCCTCATCCAGCGGGCGCGCCTTCTGAACTACATCCTGGCCGACCTTTACGGCCCGCAGGAGCTGCTCCGCGCCGGCCTGCTTCCGCCGGCGCTGGTTTTCGCCAATCCCGGCTTCTGGCGGCCTTGCCATGGTCTGCCGGCCATCGAGACCTACCTGCACCTGCTGGCCGTCGACCTGGCGCGCTCGCCCGACGGCCAATGGTGGGTTCTTTCCGACCGCACCCAGGCCCCCTCCGGCGCCGGCTATGCCCTCGAAAACCGCACCGTGCTGGCGGAAACCTTTCCCGACCTCTTCCGCGAGTTCGAGGTCCAGCCGCTGGCGGCTTTCTTCCGCTCCTTCCGCGACCATTTGCTGAATCTCTCCCCCTCCCGCCGCGATAACCCGCGCGTCGTGCTGCTCACCCCCGGCCCCTTCAACGAGACTTACTTCGAACATTCCTATCTGGCCCGCTACCTGGGTTTCACGATGGTTCAGGGCGGCGACCTGACCGTGCGCGAGAGCCGCGTCTTCCTGAAAACGCTGGACGGTCTCAAGCCGGTGGATATCATCCTGCGCCGCGTGGACGACTCCTTCTGCGACCCCATCGAATTACGCTCGGATTCCTTTCTCGGTGTCGCCGGGCTGCTCGAAGCCGTGCGCGCCGGTAACGTGGTGGTGGCCAATGCTCTAGGCAGCGGCCTGATCGAATCCTCCGCCTTCATGCCCTTCCTCCCCCGGCTGAGCCAGCGGTTGCTCGGAGAGCGCCTGAAGCTTCCTTCGGTGGCCACCTGGTGGTGCGGGCAGCCGGGGCCGCTCGAATATGTGCTCGATAATCTGGACTTCCTGGTCGTCAAGCCCGCCTTTCCCGCGCAGGGAATGGAACCGGTAATCGGCGCGAAACTCGCAGGCGACGAACGCGCGCGCCTGGTGGCCCGCATGCGCCAGCGCCCTTATGAATTTGCCGGCCAGGAATTGCTGGATCTTTCCACTATCCCGGTCTGGTCCCAAGGCAGTCTCGCGCCCCGCCGCGTCGTGCTGCGCGTTTTTCTGGCGGCTTCGGAGGATTCCTGGGTAGCGATGCCCGGCGGGCTCGCGCGCGTCTCGCCCTCCCTCGATACGCCCGTAGTCTCCATGCAGCGCGGCGGTGGCAGTAAGGACACCTGGGTGCTTTCCGCCGGACCGGTGGACATCCTCACGCCGCAGCACCCCGGCGACCAGCCTCTCGATCTGAATCGCGGCGAGGGCACCGGCCTGCCCAGCCGCGCGGCCGACCACCTGTTCTGGCTCGGCCGTTACGCCGAGCGCGCCGAGCACCTGGCCCGCGTCCTGCGCTGCATCCTGGTCCGGCTCACCGGCGAGTTCGGCGCTTCCGGCACTTCCGAGTGGGATTCTCTCATGCAGTTATACGAGTGCCTGGAGTCGCCGCACTCCCGGCTTTCCGAAGACGACCCGCAAGGTCATCTCGATCAGTGGCGCGATCTGGAGCAGGAGGTCCTCTCCCTGATCTTCGAGGAGCAGCGCGGCGACAGCCTGAACTCGGTGCTGAATCGGGCCTCCCGCGCCGCCGCCCATGTGCGCGTCAACCTCTCAAGCGATACATTGCGCATCGTCAGCCAGTTCGGCGCGGCGCACAGTTCCGCCTGGGGATATGCCTCCACCGGCGAAGCGCTGGCCGTGCTCAATCATTGCATCGGAACGCTCGCCGCCCTCCGCGGTATCGAAATGGAGAACATCACCCGCGGCCCCGGTTGGCATTTTCTCAGCCTCGGGAGACGCGTCGAGCGCTCCATCCAACTGGTGGGGCTCTTTCGCGGCATCGTCGTGCCGCTCAGTCCCCGCACCTGGCCGACACTCGAGATGCTGCTCGAAGTCGCCGACAGTTCCATGACTTACCGGGCGCGCTATTTCACCGTGCTGCAGGCCGCGCCGGTGCTCGATCTGCTGATGAACGACGACGCCAATCCGCGCGCCCTCGCCTTCCAGTTGCAGGATCTCTTCGAACACTGCCGCTGGCTGTCCGGCCGGCCTTCGGGCGCGGGTTGGCCGCTCGCCAAACAGAACCGCCTGGAAGAAGCCGCGGCCGATCTGGGGCGCGCCGATGTCCGCATGCTTTGCCAGCCGGGCGCGGGTAATCTTCGTGAGCCTCTCGACCAACTGTTGGCCGCCACCGGCGCTGCCCTGCCCGCCTTATCGGATGCCATCACGCACGTGTATTTCAGCCACGCGGAAATGGAGCGCACCACTTGATCTATCGTGTCTCCCACCGGACCACGTACGACTACGAGGATCCCGTCTCGGTGTCGCATCATATCGTCCGGTTGACGCCGCGCAATCTGCCCAAGCAGGCCTGCCGGGCAACCCGCGTTTTTGTTCTGCCCGCGCCGCCCGCAACCGCCTCCCACCAGGATTACTTCGGCAACACGCTGAACTCTTTCACCCTGCACGAGCCGCACGACTGTCTGATCGTGGAGGCCAACAGCGAGCTCGAAGTACGTGCCGCCCCTCCCCCCGATTTCGCCGCATCCCCTCCTTGGGAAACCGTGCAACAGTCCTTGGACGCCTACCCGACCGGCGAAATCCTGGACGCTTGGCAATTCGTTTTCGATACGCCGCGCGTGCGCTCCAGTCCGGATTTGGCCGCCTACGCGCGCGAATCGTTTCCCGCGGGCCGGCCGCTGCTGGCCGCGGTTCTCGACCTGACGCGCCGCATCCACCAGGATTTCCGCTTTGACAAAACGGCCACCGAAGTCGCCACGCCCGTCCAGACATTCTTCGAAAAGCGCCGCGGGGTGTGCCAGGATTTCGCGCATCTGCAGATCGGCTGCCTGCGCTCGCTGGGCCTCCCCTCCCGTTATGTCAGCGGCTACCTGCGGACTTTGCCACCTCCCGGCCGCCCGCGCCTGGTGGGCGCGGACGCCTCCCACGCCTGGTGCGCCGCATGGTGCCCCGTCGCCGGCTGGGTGGATTTCGACCCTACCAACAATTGCGTACCCTCGGACGGCCACATCACCGTGGCTTGGGGACGCGATTACAGCGATGTCAGCCCTATCTATGGAGTGCTCCTGGGCGGCGCCCGCCACAAACTGCAGGTCGCCGTCGATGTCCAGCCAATGCCTTAGGTGCTGTTAAGCGGGACTTAAAAGTCCCGCCCTGGAGTTTGGACTTTCTCGTGATGACTGGCCGCGGCCCGTGGCGCACGCTTCAGCGGGCGCCCCCGCGGATGCGGGTGAAACAGCGGCGAGACCCCCTGCGGGCATCGTCGAAAAACTCACCGTGGGGCGGGCAATCATGCCCGCAGCCGCCTTTTCAGGCGGCTAACCCGGCTGGAAAGCCGCCCCCAGCGGGGACCCCGGGCCAAGATTGGCCGCCCCACTACTCTTGGTTTTCATCGTCTTTGCGGCTCCGAAAAACAGCCGCTAGCTTATTGAGCGGCAATGGGGTCTCAGATGAGTGCCCCATAGGCCGGCGGCCCACCAAAGGTGATGAAAACCCGCCCTCATGTATTTTCAATGACTTCGGGCATGTTTTCAACGGAGCGTGCTGCGGCGGACTTCTTCAGTCCGCCGGGGAGCGGGACTTAAGAGTCCCGCCGGCACGCTGAAGCGCGCGCCACAGCAAGCCTGTTCCATGAATTATCATGAACTAGACTCACCAGGAGGACCCCATATGTCGACATCCGGCTGCCTAGCGGTATTTCTGCCGGTATTGCTGCTGGCAGCCCCGCTACCCGCGCAAACCACCCTCCGGCAAGCCGCCGCCGCCCGCGGAATCCCGATTGGCGCCGCGGCGTCCGCCGACGAGTACGGCCCGCCCGACCTGCTCCTGAATCCCTCCTACGCCGGTCTGCTCTCCACTCAATACAGCATGCTGGAGCCGGGCAATGCCATGAAATGGGACGTCACTCAGCCCACCCAGGACACTTACAACTTTCAGCCCGGCGATGAGCTGGTTGCTTTCGCGCAGAAATACGACATGCGTGTCCGCGGCCACAACCTCTGTTGGTATACGCAGCTCCCGTCGTGGCTGCCGCCCTATGCTGCCACCGCCTCCCCGTCCGACATGGCGAGCCGTCTCGAAAGCCAT
>JBEKIM010000160.1:0-13759 GCA_050011755.1 Bryobacteraceae bacterium
GCCGCTTCTTCCTGTGCATCCTGGGTATTATCCTTGGTGCGCACCGCCAGGTTATACTCGTTGACCGCGCGATCGCGTTGGCCGGTGATATCGAAGATCATTCCAAGGTGAATGCGGGACCAAACCTCGACCCATTTAGGTTCCAGGTCCCCATTCAGGGACTCGCGGAACTCGTTCGCGGCCGACTGGTAGTTGTTCTGCATGAAGAAGACCTCGGCGATGCGATAGTGCGCCATCGAACTGTTACGGTCGTTCTCCAGAGCTTTCTGATATTCCTTCAGCGCGTCGGCGAATTCGCTCACTTCCATAAACTGCTCGCCGCGGCGGATGGCTACCGCCGTGCGCACCTGGTTGTTGAGGCGCAGTACGCGGCGGTCCGGGTCGATGACCACATTCTTGGGCTTGCCGAAACAGTCCACGCTGAATTCCGAAGAAGTGCCTACGACTTCGACGCGCTTCTCTTCGGGATTACCCTCGGTTTCGATTTTCAAATCTACCGGCATGCGGAACGTATCCAGATCCTGGGCCACTTTGCCCATCACGCGGAAGCCTTTCTGCGTGCGGTAAATGGTGTATTCGAGCTTGAATTCGGGCGCGCCGCTGGATTCGATCCACTGGATGAAGAAGTAGCCGAGGTCCTGCTTGGAAACGTCCTGCGCGACGTTCTTGAAGTCCTCGGTGGTCGCCGATTTCCAACTGTAGCGCGTAGCGTATTCCTTCAGGGTCTGCATGAAGGCCTGATCGCCGATCACGAAGCGGAGCATGTGCAGGACGGCCGCGCCTTTACTGCCGGTGAGCGCCCACAACTCCGGAGAATAGTCTTCCATGCGGGCCGCCTGGATTACGGGTACGTTATCTACGGTCAGCGCCTCCACGGCGTCGTCGCGAAATTGCGATTCGAGCGCGCCGGGGCCGGCGGTATGCTCGGTCCAGAGGAGTTCCGAATAGGCGGCCATCCCGTTGGTGAGCCACAGATGATTGCGGGTGGCGGGCGAGACCAATTCCTCCCACCACTGGCGAGAGATCTGGTTGACCAGCAGCTTGGCTCCTACCTGCCGGCCGATGGCGTGCGGATTCAGGAAAATCATCCCCGGCGCGGCATAGCCGTTGGGCGCGCCACTTTCGGTTTCCACGACCGTCAGGTTGGCAAACGGCGGCAGACCGAAATCGCCGGTGAAGAAAGTCATCATCTGGCCGATTTGCTCGCCGTACTGCTGCGCCATGCCCTTCTCATCGCCCCGGAAGTAAAGCGTGCTGGTGACACCCTCTGAGGTGACCTTGGTTCCGGGATCGCGCACTATGGCGATGCTGCCGGGGAACGACGGATGGTCGAAATGAAAGCTGTAGACTATCTTGTCGCCAGCCGCCTGGTGCGAATCGAGTCCGCTGCCCAGGACCTGATATCCGGACGGCACGGTAATGTGCAGATCCGCCGCGAAGCGGTCAGTGGTGTAACCGTACACGGGAAACCAGCGGGCGGGATACAGCAGAAAAGCGTAATCCGGGTGAATGGCGGCGAACTTGATGCCGTACACCGGGGAGTCTTCGTTGCCGCTCAAGCGCCCTTCGTATGCGAACTTCAGCGTGGCCGGCTGGCCTTTGGGTAAAGGCGGATCGAAGCTGAGCCGTACGGTGGAATCCTGCTGGTTGCGGGTATCGTTGATCTGGAGGCCTTTCGAATCCACCACGCGCGACACCGTGAGGGCGTTGTTCAACTCGAACGCGGCCGAGCTGCCGTTGTTGTCGAGCGGAACAAAAGAAACCTCCGCCGTGCCAATGAGCGATTGCGTGGCCGGCTGGATTTCGGCGTCGATGGTGTAATGATCGACGCGAAGGCGGGCGCGGCGCTCCTGGGTTTGGGCGGAGGCGCCGGCGGAGACGATCGCCAGGGCCGTGAATGCGGCGGCCCAGCGGCCTGCCGCAGGCCCGGAGCCTGTCCTACTGCTACGAAACATGGGTGAGTTGTCCTTCCATGAGGTCTTGAATAATAGCGGAAGCACGGGCCATGGCGCCCGATTGTTGGGATAGCCGGGCCGCTACTTCGGCGAGATCCGCGCGCATTTGAACGCGCGCACGCTCGTCGCCGAGGAGGCTCTGGGCCGCCGCGGCGAGACGTTCGCCGGTCAGGTTCGATTGCATCAGTTCGGGGACGACGGCGCGCCCCGCGATTAAATTCACCATTGAATAAAAAGGCACCCGTACCAGCATGCGGCCCAACCACCAACTCGCGGCGGTCACCTTATAATACGTAACCATCGGGGTGCCCAACAGGGCGGCTTCCACGGTTACCGTTCCGCTGGCCGCCAGTGCGAGGTCGGCATGTGCGATGGCTTCCCAGTTTTCCCCGTCGATAACCTGTATGGGAGCCCCGCCAATCCGTTCCCGAAAAAAATCAACGCCAGCCGTTGCCGACGCGGGCAGGATGAAACTGGCGGCGTGATCCCGATAAAGACGCCCCACCGCATCAAGAAGGGGCGGCAAATGCCGGGCGGCTTCCCCCCGGCGGCTTCCAGGCAACACCGTAACTAATGGACGGCCCAGAGGAAGTCTGTGTTTCCGAAAAAATTCGGCGCGGGAAAGACGAGGTTTTACCAGTCCCGCCAGGGGATGGCCGATGTAAGTGGCCGGCAGGCCGCGCGTACGGAAGAATTCCTCTTCGAACGGGAAAATACAGAGTACGTGGCGGAGGGTGCGGCGCATGCCTCGTAAGCGGCCCTGGCGCCAAGCCCATACCTGGGGCGCCACCAGGTAAAACACGGGAATCCCCTGGCGGTGCAATTTGCGGGCGAGGCGCAGATGGAAATCGGGAGAATCGGTCAGGATCGCCAGATCCGGGTGGCAGCGGCGCGCGGCCTCCTGGAGCTTGCGGTACTCGCCGTAAATGCGCGGAATGTGAGAGACTACCTCGACCAGGCCGACCACTGCCAGGCTGGCGGCGTCCACTACGGTTTCCACGCCGGCGCGGCGCATGCGCGGACCGGCGCAGCCGAAGAATCGGGCGTCCGGCCAAATGCGGCGCAGTTCATCCACCAGCAGGGCGGCGTAGAGGTCGCCGGAAGCTTCGCCGGCCGAGATCAGGATGTTGCGGGGCACCTAAAGCCAGTCTAGCGCGGGCTGTGCAGCATGTTCGAACGCCCTTCGCAAGTTATTGAAATTGATGGGGCGGCCAATCTATTATGAAACGTGCAGGATTCCCGCCAGGGAGAGATCACCGAGCTACTGCATCGGTGGGAGGAGGGCGAGCCAGGCGTCATTGAGGCGCTTGCCCCACTGGTCTACGATCAGCTTCGCGGGATCGCCGAGGCGTGCCTGCGCGGGGAACGGCCGGAGCACACATTACAGCCGACGGCGGTGGTCAATGAAGTCTTCGTGGACTTGTTGCGTATGCGCCGCGTGGCGCTCAACGACCGGGCACACTTCTTCACTTTCGCGGCACAGCTCATCCGCCGCATCCTCATCGATTCGGCACGCAAGACCAAGACCGAAAAGCGCGGCGTGGGTTGGCGGCGCATCCCGTTGGACGCTGAGCTGGCCTGGCTGGACGGCGACCGCGGAGAAGAAACATTAGACCTTTCCGCGGCGCTCAACGACCTGGCCGAGTTTGACGCCAACAAGACCCGCACCGTGGAGTTGCATTACTTCCTGGGCTGCACGGTGGATGAAACCGCCGAGATCCTGGAAGTCTCCCGGAGCACGGTCGAACGCAATCTGCGTTTCTCGCTGGCGTGGCTGGGCGGGAGGCTCCGTCCGGCCTGACCGGTGGGCGGGCGCTCAATCCGTCGCGACTAGCTATGACTCCCGACGAGCAGAAACGATTCCACCAGGTGGAAGAGATCTTCCACGCGGCCCTCGAGACGATTACCGGGGAAGCCCGGGAGGCCCTCATCCGGGAGCGCTGCGGTTCGGACAAAGGCTTGCGGACCGCAGTCGACCGCTTGCTGGCCACCGACGAGCGCGTGCGCGCCGCGGTTCCCCCGGCGCCCGAACGGCTGCCGCGCTTCGGCGCCTGGCAAGCCCTGAAGGTCCTGGGACGCGGCGGCATGGGCACCGTATACCTGGCCGAGCGCGCGGATGGAACCTTCCAGATGACGGCGGCGGTGAAGGTGGTTCCCCTGGCGCTGGCTTCACCGGCTATCGAAGAGCGATTCCGCCGGGAGCGCCAGTTCCTGGCCGGCCTGGACCATCCGAAGGTCGCGCGCCTGATCGATGGCGGCGTCACCGATTCGGGTCTGCCTTACCTGGTCATGGAATACGTCGCCGGGCTCACCATCGAACGCTTTTGCGACGCGCGGAAACTGGACATCCGCGCCCGCATCGCGGTGATGCGCCAGGTGCTGGAGGCGCTGGCTTACGTGCATGACCGGCAGGTGATCCATCGCGATTTGAAGGCCTCCAACATACTTGTCGGCGAGAGCGGCCAGGTGAAACTGCTCGATTTCGGAACGGCGCGACTGGCCGACGCCACCGCCGAGGCGGCCATTACCAAGACTGGCGTTTTCGCTTTCACGCCGGAATACGCCAGCCCGGAACAGGTGCGCGGAGAGCCGGTGACGGTTGCTTCCGATCTCTATTCGGCGGGCGTGTTGCTGTACCGGCTGTTGACCGGCCGCCTGCCTTACCGGATCGCGGACGCCTCGCCGGCCGCTGCGGCGGCAGCGATCGCACGCGCCCAGCCGGATGCCGCGGGTCTGGATGCGCCCCTCAATGCCATCCTCTCCAAGGCGCTGCGCAAGGACCCCGCCGCGCGCTATCCATCGGCCTCCGAAATGGACGCGGACCTCGCGCGTTACCTGGAAGGGCAGCGGGTGCGCGCCCGAAAACCGCGCAGGAAACTTTGGACCGCGATGGCGGCTATTGCCGTCCTCTCAGGCGCCGGAGTGGCGGCGTTCCGCGCCCTGCGCGCTCCCCAAAGCTCTCACGACTTGGTCCCTCTTGACGTGGGCGTTCCGAACGCCCGGCAACCGGCGCTTTCCGCGGACGGCAAATGGGTGGCGTTCACGGCGCCGCCGGCATCCGGGGACGGGAGCCCGCACTCCGATATCTGGCTCAAGCCGATGCCCACCGGAGCAGCCGTGCGCGCGACCGGCGGCGAGGGCGCCAATGACGAGCCCTCGCTGTCACCGGACGGCGGCTGGCTGGCTTTTCATTCTACACGGCCACCCGCCGGTATTTATCTGCAGCCACATCCGCGGACGGGGGCGGCGTCCGGGGACAGGCCCGCGCGCCTGCTGGTAGCGGGCGGCCGGGTCCCGCGCTTTTCGCCCGATGGCCAGTGGATCGCTTACCTGAACACCAGCGACAATGGCGGGGACCTTCCGGCTTCGAACACGCGCATGCTTTATCGCGTGCCCGCGGGGGGAGGAGCGGCGGTGCGGTTGGCCACCGACACATCGGCGGTGCAGGGTTTCGCCTGGAGCCCCGACAGCCGCAGCGTACTTTTCCTGGCGGCGGACGAATGGTCCACCCTGCGCCTTTGGAGAGCCCCCTTGAACGGTGGGCCAGCCGCGCCGATTCCCGAATTCAGTGGATCGATCGTATCGGCCGCGCGGGCCTGCGCCGCGACCCGGGACCGGTTCCTTTTCACGGCCGAAGGAGCGGTACTGAACGAGTTCCCGTTCAAGCCGGGCGCGGCAGCCAGCCGGTACCCCGGCGCGGCGTCCGCCCGGATCACCGCCGGGTGTACCGCGGCCACCGGCGGCACGGTCCTGATCGACGAAGTCGAGGACCTTTCGAGTGACTGGGTGCTAGCCATTGAGGCGGAGAGCGGAACCGTGCGCGGCTCGCCCGCGCGCCTGAGTGCCCTGGCGCGCGGAGAACATGGCGCGCAATTCACGCCCGATGGCGGGGCGTTTCTCAGCGCGCGCATCCCGGAAGACTCGAGCTATCTGCAGGATTACCGGACTGGAACCCGCAAGCCGTTGACGGGAGCTTTCCTGCTCAGTTCCGACGGTTCCTTTGTGCTGCAGGTGAGGGCGCGGGATGCAAGAGTTCTGAATCTGAAAACCGGCGAATCGTGGGAAGGGCTGCGCCGGGGCGCCATCGAATGGGACCTGTCGCGCGGCGGCCAGTGGGTATTGGCGGCCAGCACTCAACCACACCGCACGATCGTAGCCTGGGATACCAGAACGTCGGAGCATCGGCCGATTTATGCACATCCCAGCGCTAATCTGTACCTGGCAAATCTCTCGCAAGACGGGCGCTGGGCGCTGTTTACGGCAGAGGAGAGCGGTCACCCGCCGCGCATGTGGGCCGCTCCTTTTCGGGGATTACAGAGCATTCCGGTCGCGGATTGGGTGGACCTGGGAGGAGGCGATTACGCGCGCTGGTCTCCGGCGGGCGGGCGCATCTACTTCACCATGGTACACGACGGGTTCGAGTGTATCTTTACGCGCGCCGTGAACCCCGTGACGAAGCGGCCTGTGGGCCCGGTCAGCGCGGTGCAACATTTTCATAGGCGATTGACACCCGGGGGCCTTTGGCCGGGAAACTTCCGCATTTCGGTGGCGCAAGACAAGATGGGGTTTCCGTTGGGCGAACAAGTGCACCGGCTCTTCGAATGGCGGTGGGGTGCGGCCGCGCGCGTCATTTTCAGACACACATCTCATTTTTGTACAGAGGAATCTGTAAGGCTTCAATCAAACCCATGGCAATCAAGCGGGTTATGGCCCGCGAAGCGTGGCCATGGCCGTGCACCGGAGATGCTGATCGGAGGTGCGCCGACCGGCCATCCCGTGACTACATCATGAGGCAAAGGAGCTTATAGGTATGAAGACGTTTTGGGTGTGTTTGTGGCGTGACGAACAAGGTCAGGACCTGATCGAGTACACGTTGATGCTGGCATTTGTGGCGTTGGCGTCGGCGGCGCTATTTTCCACCGCCGGTACGAGTATCAACCAGATCTGGTCGAAGACGAACGCGCAGTTGACCACAGCGGCGAGTTAGGGTGTGTGTGAGTTCACCGGGCTCCAAATCCGGGCAGGGGCGGCAGGCAGGTGCCCTCTCACGGGACGGACACCCGCAGCCGCCCGCGCTGTAGAGAACCAGGGTGGCTGATGGAACCCCTGCTGGCATGCCAGAACCCGGATGGAGGTTGGCCTTACCAGCAAGGCGAGCCGTCCTGGACTGAGCCTACGGCTTATGCGTTGATGGCTCTAATGGCGAAGTCGCCTGCCCATGAAGGTGTGGGCAAAGGGCTCCGGTGGCTGAAGGCCACGCAACGCCCGGATGGCGGTTGGCCGCCGCAACCGGCGGTGCGGGAGAGTTCATGGTTGACATCCGTAGTGGTTTTGGTAGGTATGGCGGCGCTGGGCCGGGATCCCTTCGGGCGGGGCGTGCAGTGGATCGTCCGGCAAACCGGGGCGGAGACCGGCTTCTTCAACCGCATCCGCCAGTTCCTGACCGGCGATACCCAAGGCTCTCACGGCGGGGACGGCTGGCCCTGGTTTCCCGGGACCAGCGCGTGGGTCACGCCCACGGCGTTGTCGATCCTCGCCCTGCGTAAGGCGGCGCGATACGCGGCGTTCCCGGGCTTGCGAACCCGTCTCGACATGGGCAAGGCCTATCTGTTGGCGCACGCCTGCAGCGACGGAGGTTGGAACCATGGGGCGGCCCGAACCCTGGATCGCGATGCGCGCTCCTATCCTGAGACAACCGGTGTGGCGTTGCTGGCGCTGGCCGGCGATGGTTCAGCGGAAGTCCGCAAAGCCTGTATCTGGGCGCGGGGGCAACTGCCCGGATGCCGCGCATCGGAAGCCGAGAGTTGGCTGCGCCTGGGTTTGCTGGCGCAGGGCCAGCTTCCGCCTGACGTTCCGCCCTCTGCGCGTCCGGCCCGGACGATCCAGAATGCCGCCTTGGCGCGGCTGGCGGCGGCCGCTTCCAGGGGCCTGAATCCATTCTTAGAGTGATGGGGTCTCGGCGAATGTCTGGTTTGAATCGGCGCGAGTTCATGGCGAATGCGGCCGGCAGTGTAACCTGGGCTGGCTGCTCGCGTACCATCGCGCGAAAGCCACTAGCCCAGCGCGAGCGGCTGGTTTCGATTTTGCGCCAGACGACTTACGGCCAAGACCTCTATGGTGAGCTGCGCCGGCTGCTGGCGGCCCATCATCTAAACATCCGCGGCAAACGCGTGCTGCTAAAACCCAATCTGGTCGAGTTCGAACCGGATGCCCCGATCCATACGCATCCTTTATTAGTGCATGCCGCGCTCGAAGCTTTTCGCGCGTTAGGAGCGGAGGCGAGGATCGCGGAAGGGCCCGGCCATCGCCGGAACACGTTGGACCTGGCGGAAGCGGCAGGCTATTTTGAGACGATCCCGCGATTTGAGGAGATATTCACGGACCTGAACCTCGATCGCGTGGCCGAAGTGCGGCTGGCGTCGAAGCATTCGCGGCTGCGATCGATTTATCTGGCGGAGACAGCTCTCGCTTGCGACCTGCTGGTATCGCTTCCCAAGATGAAGACGCATCACTGGGTGGGCGCCACGCTGAGCATGAAGAACCTGTTTGGAACGGTTTCTGGCGGCGTGTACGGATGGCCCAAAAACATCCTGCACTGGGCCGGAATTCCTGAATGCATAGCGGACTTATACCAGGCTCTGCCGCGGCATTTTGCCATCGTGGACGGGATCGTCGGCATGCAAGGGAACGGGCCGATTCAGGGTACCGCCAAGCAGGCGGGGGTAGTGGTTGCCGGCGGGGATCTGGCGGCGGTGGATGCGACCTGCTGCCGGATCATGTCGATCGATCCGCGGAGGATCGAGTATCTTCGTCTGGCCGTTGGGGATGTCGCGGAGTTCCTGGGGTCTGTTCGACAAGTGGGTGAGACGGTAGAGAGAGTCAGGACGCGGTTTGAGCTGATCCCGGAGTGGCGGGGGATCCAGTTGTCTTGACCGGTGCGCCCCGGAAGCCGGCACGGCACCAGGCCCGACATGGTTCCGGCGTTGAAGTCGGGAAGATCGGATGACGGCAAACACGGGGGCTGGCGCGCTATTCGCCGAACGAAGCCAAACTATGTGCTGCGGCAGCAATAAGGAGTCGAAAGTCACTTTGCGTGTTGTCCTTTCCAACAGGCGCGTCGATAAATCCGACAGGAACTAAGGCCACTGAATCCTAAGGGGTTAGGAGTCTCGCCAGAAATGAGCTGCCGATAAATACAGCAGCGACGACTCTGCTGTATTTATCCACACACGCAAATGCATGTAAATACAACAGATAATCAGCTATAAAACTCTACAATTTGGCCAGTGACGTGCCCTTTAAGGCACTGGAAAAAGGAGGCACGTCATGACAGTCGTTCTGGTTCTCGTAACATTCTCGATCTTCATCGGGCTGGATTGGTTTATCAACCGCCGGAAAGCGCCACAGGTCGCTATGGCGCCCGTACACACAACCTCTCATTTGGATCAGTCGTATGTGGAAGGCTTTCTCGTTCCGGAGCAATTATCCTATCACCCCGGTCACAGTTGGGCGATGCAGGAACGCCGTAATCTGGTGCGGATCGGGATAGACGATTTCGCCGGAGCGCTGGCAGGCCACGTGGAGCGCATCGAACTGCCGAAGCCGGGTCAATGGATCCGCCAGGGGCAACGCGCCTGGTCGCTCTACCGGGATGGCGAAAAAACCGAAATGGTCTCGCCGACCGAAGGCGAAGTGATTGAGATCAATCCGGAAGTGGCTGCCAACCCCGAACTGTTGCGCAAAGACCCGTATGGCAAGGGCTGGCTGGCTCTGATCCACGTGCCGGACGAAGAAAGCACGCGGCGCAACCTGGTGCCCAAAGGGTTGGTGCGGAGCTGGATGCGGGAAGCGGTGGGCCGCCTCTATGCGCAGCAACCGCAGCTTGCGGGCGCTGTAGCGGCCGATGGCGGCATGCCGACCGAGGATCTGCTGGCCGGGCTGCCGGATGCCAACTGGCGGCAGGTGACCGGTGAATTCTTCCTCACTGCATAGATTCCCCACACTTCCGGCGGGAATTGAGATATAAAAGAGTTAGACATCCTATTATGTCTAAAGCGATCCTCTACGACAGCACACTGTGCATCGGCTGCAAGTCGTGCGAAGGCGCCTGCGCCGAGCGGTGGCATCTGCCTTATGACGATAAGGTGGCGGCTGAGCCGCGCCTCTCGGCGCATAAGCTGACGGCCATCCAGACGTTTGGCGACCATTACAGCCGCCGGCTCTGCATGCATTGCGCCGAGCCCACATGCGCCTCGGTCTGCCCGGTCGGCGCCCTGCACAAAACCAGCCTGGGGCCGGTGGTTTACGATGCCGGGAAATGTATGGGATGCCGGTACTGCATGACGGCGTGTCCTTTCCAGGTGCCAGTTTACGAATGGAACAGCCGGCTTCCCAAGGTGCGCAAGTGCGACATGTGCTATGACCGGCAGCGCGCGGGCAAGCTCACGGCCTGCGCGGAAGCTTGTCCCACGGGCGCTACGAAGTGCGGGGACCGCGAAGCCCTGGTGGCCGAAGCGCGGCGCAGGCTGGCCGATAAACCGGGCGATTACTATCCGCGCATTTATGGCCTGCAGGAAGTGGGCGGCACCTCCGTGCTGTATCTCTCGGCGGTGCCCTTCGAGCAGATCGGGCTGCGCACGAACCTGCCGCAGCAGCCTTTGCCGCAACTGACCTGGCGAGTGCTGGAAGCGCTCCCGAATGTGGTTTCGGTCGGTTCGGTGCTGCTGGGCGGCATCTGGTGGATCACCAACCGGCGCGACGAAGTGGCCCGGGCGGAAGGGGGGAAGCGATGAACGGGCGCAAATTGCCGCGCTTCACCGTCTGGCGCGCCATCTTTGCGGCACTGATGGCGGCCGGCGCATACGCCACGTATCTGCGCGTGCGCTATGGGCTGGGCGGCGTCACCAACTTGAGCGACCAGTTTCCCTGGGGCATCTGGATCGGCTTCGACATCCTCTGCGGCGTGGGGCTGGCGTCGGGCGGATTCACGCTGGTGGCGACGGTTCACATCTTCAATATTGAGCGCTATAAACCGATCCTTCGCCCCGCGATTCTCACGGCGTTCCTGGGATATGTGCTGGTGGTGATGGCGCTGCTCTTCGATTTAGGACGCCCGGACCGCGTATGGCATCCGCTGGTGATGTGGAATCCGCACTCGGTGATGTTCGAAGTGGCCTGGTGCGTGACTCTTTACACCACGGTGCTGGCGCTCGAATTCGCGCCGGTGGTTTTCGAACGGCTGGGATGGAAGAAGCCGCTCGACTGGCTGAAGTTCATTTCCGTGCCGCTCATGATCGTCGGCGTCCTGCTTTCCACATTGCATCAGTCTTCTCTCGGCAGCCTCTACCTGATCGTTCCCCATAAACTCTACGCGCTCTGGTACACCCCCTTCCTGCCGGTCTTCTTTTATCTCTCGGCGATCTGCATGGGCCTGGCCATGACCATCTTCGAATCCTGGCACAGCAGCCGCGCGTTCGGCCGGGATCTGGAACTGGGGTTGGCAGCCGGGCTGGCGCGCGTGCTGGCGGTGTTGCTGATGACCCTCCTGTTTGTGCGCTTTCTGGACCTGGCGGAGCGCGGCGTACTGGGGTTGCTGCTCGCGAATCGAACGGAAACCTGGCTATTCGGCCTGGAGATCCTGCTGCTGGCGGTGCCCACGGTGTTACTCTTCCAGCGCCGCGTGCGCTGGAACCCGGCGAAGCTGTACGGTTGCGCGGTGATGGTGCTCTTCGGTTTCATTACCAACCGTCTGAATGTGAGCATCACCGGAATGGAAGCCGGATCCGGCACGCACTACGTCCCGCGCTGGACGGAAATCGCCGTGACCCTGGCGATCATTGCGCTGGGATTCGCCATATTCAGAGTGGTCGCCCAATACTTCCCGGTTTTCGAAGAGCACCATCACGCGGAAACGGGCGCCGCGTTGCAACGCGAACACGCCGAGGAAGCCGTGACCGCGGGCGTGGGCTGGGAGACGGATGTATTTGCCAAACAGACTCCGCGTTAGCCTGGCCGCCAAGCTCGCTCTATCCCTGATTGCGAGCACGGCGGCTTTGTTCGCTCTGTTCGGCTACTTCAACCTGCGGGAGCAGCGCCGCCACTCCGAGGAGATGGTGATGGTGTCGGCCGAGCGCATTACCGACGTGATCCAGCGCAGCACGCATTACGAGATGCTGCGGAACGACCGCCAGGCGCTCTATAACGTCATCCAGCAACTGGGCAGCGAGCCGGGCATCCGGCGCATCCGCATCTTCAATAAAGAAGGGCGCATCACCTTTTCCACCGACGCCGCGGAGGTCAACCGGGTGGTCGATAAAGGCGCCGAGGCGTGCTATGGATGCCATGCGCAAAGCTCCCCGCTGGTGAAGCTGAACCGTCCGGATCGGGCGCGTATATTTCCGGGGCGCGGCGAACGCCTGCTGGGCGTCATCCGGCCCATCGAGAACGCGCCGGCTTGTGCCGGCTGCCATCCCCCCGGCCAGCGCGTGTTGGGAGTCATCGATGCCGACCTGTCGCTGGCGTCCGTCGATGTGCAGATGGCGGAGCATCGCACGCACCTGGTGGTGTTCATGGCGCTCACCGTGGCGATGATCTGGCTGGTGAGCATGCTGTTCGTTTGGGGCGTGGTTTACCGGCCGGTAAAAGAGTTGACCGCCGGAACCCATCGCGTGGCGGATGGCGACCTGAATTACCGGTTGGCGGTACGTTCCAACGACGAGCTCAGCGACCTGGCGGAGTCCTTCAATAAAATGACGGCCGAGGTGGCCGGTGTGCATGCGGAGATTGAAGAACGCGTCCAGCGCAAGACAGCGGAACTCGATCAGGCGCACCGCTCCCTGCTTTCGAGCGAAAAGATGGCGTCCATCGGAAAGCTGGCGGCCACGGTGGCGCACGAAGTGAACAATCCCTTGTTTGGGATTCTGACGTACGCCCGGCTCACCCTGAAGGAAGTCGAAAAAGGGGCCGCCGGATCGCGCGCCGAAATGGTGGAGAATCTCCAGATCATCGAGCGCGAGAGCAAGCGCTGCGGCGACATCATGCGCAACCTGCTGACGTTTGCGCGGCAGACGCCCAGCCACCGCGAACCCAACGATCTGAATACGCTGATCGGGCGCGCGCTGGTGCTGGTGCGCCACAAGGCGGAACTCCTGGGGATCGATCTGCGCAGCCACCTGGCGGAAGGTCTGCCGGCGGTGTGCTGCGATCCGGGGCAGATCCAGCAGACCGTTCTGATCTTGCTGGTGAATGCCACCGAGGCCATGCCGCGCGGCGGCGTACTGGAAGTGACCACGGAAATGAATTCCGCGGCCGGACAAGCGCGGATCCTGGTGCGCGACACGGGGCCGGGAATTCCGCCCGAGGTCCTGTCGCAGATCTTCGATCCGTTTTTCACGACGAAGGAGGATCAACAGCGCACCGGCCTGGGGTTGGCCGTGGCGCGCAGCATCGTTGAACAGCATGGCGGCGAGATCTCGGTGGAGTCGTCGCCGGGCCAGGGGACGGAGTTCGTGGTGGCGCTGCCGGCGGCCGGTCCGGGCGCAACGGAACCAGTTCTGGCGGGCGGAGGCGCAGCCGGGGATGCCACCCGGGCGGGCGCTCCGGACAAAGTAGCGTGAGCCGCCGTGACAAACGGAGGAAACCAAGATGACGGAAGTTGAAGAACCGCTGGAGACCAAGACCAAGGGCAAGATCCTGATTGTGGACGATGAAACGGTCGTGCGCGATTCCCTCGGGAAGTGGTTCTCGAGTGAGGGCTATCAGGCCCGGCCCGTGGCCAGCGCGCGCGAGGCGCTGGAATCCATAAC
>JBEKIM010000161.1:0-13738 GCA_050011755.1 Bryobacteraceae bacterium
GCGTAGTGCAGCCAGCGCGATTCCTCCGCGTGCCCGGCGGCCCGCAGGCTCTCGGCCCCCGCCGTCGTGATTGCGATGACGTCGTGCTTTACTTCTTTCTCGATTTCGAGAATGCGTGCTGTATCGAAGCTGGCATGCTCCCTGAGAGCCCGCGCCGCTTCCGCCGGTACCACGCCCATCTCCGCCAGCGCCTCCGAGGCCGCCAGCTCTACTTCCAGCCACTGCCGGAACTTGTTTTCATCCGTCCAGATGCGGCCCATTTCCGGCCGCGTATAACGCGCGATCAAAGTGATAAACCTCCGTGGGGCGCACCTGGCTGGCGATTTCGAGAGGCGTCTCCAGGCCGCGCCGTTCCAGCGCTTGCGTAGCCACCAGGCGCACGATCTCAGGATGATTGTTGTGCTCGCTGAGGTGCCCCAGGATCAGCCGCGCCGGGGAACCGTCGAAATCGCGCAGCAGGAAGTCGCTCATCGTGTCATTGGAAAGATGGCCAACCCGGCTCATCACCCGCTGCTTTACCGACCAGGGATACGGCCCGACCTTCAACATCTCCAGGTCGTGGTTGGATTCGAGCAGCATCAGCGTCGAGCGCCGCAGATGAAACTTGACCGACTCGGTGATGTAGCCGAGATCCGTGGCGATGGCCAGCTTGACGTCTTCGGCGTAGATGCAGAAGCCCACCGGATCGATGGCATCGTGCGGAATCCCGAAGCTCTCTACGTCGATATCGCCGACGGTGAAGCTGGCTCCGGCTTGAAAGCACTCCAGACGCGGCCGGATCTCGCCCCAATCGACGGCCGGCGCGGTGAGCTTGCTGATGTATATTGGAATCCCCAGGCGGCGTGCCAGGCGCGCGAGACCCGAAACGTGATCGGAATGCTCGTGCGTGACCAGCACAGCGTTCAGCGTTCCCACTGTCTCGCCAACGGATTCCAGGCGGCGGACCATGGCCTTATAACTTAGGCCGGCATCCACCAGGATGCGTGTGCGGTCCGTTGCGACCAGCGCGCAATTGCCGGCACTGCCGCTTGCCAGCACGCAGAATTTGACGATACGCGCCTCCCTGAATCAATCAGCATACCAGCATGCCGCCGCAGTTGATACGCTGGACTGGATGAAAGTCGCACGCATCCACCAACACGGCGGGCCGGAAGTGCTGGTCTACGAGGACGCAGCCGAGCCCCAGATTAAAGCCAACGAAATCCTGCTACGCGTACGCGCTTGCGCGCTCAATCACCTGGACCTCTTCGTGCGCGCCGGAATCCCCGGCATGAAGTTCGACATGCCGCACATTCTCGGCAGCGATATCGCCGGCGAAGTGGTCCGCGTGGGCGAATTGTGCGCGCGCGTGCAGCCCGGCTGGCGCGTCCTGCTTTCGCCGGGACTGAGCTGCCGCCAGTGCGCCCAGTGCGTCTCCGGTTTCGACAATTTGTGCCGCCGCTACACCATGTTCGGCTATCGCGCCGATGGCGGCAATGCCGAGTACCTCGCGGCGCCCGAGTATAGCGCCATCCAGATTCCGGACGATCTGAGCTTCGAACAGGCCGCCGCGGTGCCCCTGGTGTTCCTGACCGCCTGGCATATGCTGATGGCGCGCGCCAACCTGCAGCCGGGTGAAGACGTGCTGGTACTGGCGGCGTCGAGCGGCGTGGGATCCGCCGCAGTCCAGATCGCCAAGCTGTTCCACTGCCGCGTGATCGCTACGGCCGGCGGCGAAGCCAAGCTGGCCAAGGCGCGCGACCTGGGAGCGGATCACGTGATCGATCATTACCGCCAGGACATCTCGGCCGAGGTGCGCAAGATCACCGCCAAGCGCGGCGTGGACGTGGCCATCGAGCACGTGGGCACCGCGACGTGGCAGAAGAGCGTGGAATCGCTGGCGCCCGCGGGCCGCCTGGTCACTTGCGGCGCCACCACCGGCTTCGACGCGAAACTGGATCTGCGCTTCCTGTTCAGCCGCCAGCTTTCGCTGCTGGGATCCTTCATGGGAACCATGGGAGAGCTGCACCGCGTGTTGAAATTCGTGTTTCGGGGGCAGCTGAAGCCGGTGATCGACAAGGTCTATCCGCTGTCGGAGATCCGCGCCGCACATGAGAGGCTGGAGAACAAGGAGCAGTTCGGCAAGGTCGTGGTGGTCCCATAGTAATGGTTTGCCCTTTGTTTCTCTAGCCGATTCCGGCTTACTTCCGCGCCGCCGCGGCCCGCCACCCGCCGCACCCTATAATGGTGGTGAGTCCGATGTCCGGCCCTTCTATTGTCATTAGCGCCACCTTTACCGCGGACGCTATCGCACCCGCTCTCGCCTTTTGGATGCGCGAGCTGGGCTTCGATTACCGCATCCAGATCGCGCCATACAACCAGGTGTTCCAACTTTTGCTGGACCCCGCCGGCGCGCTGGCGGCCAATCGCGAAGGCGTGAATGTGGTCCTGGTTCGATTCGAAGACTGGACCCCGGCCACAGCCAGTCTGGAGGCCGACGTCAAGCATTTCGCCGCCAGCCTGCGGAACGCTGCGCATTCTTTCGGCGCACCGCTGCTGGTATGCATTTGCCCGGCATCTCCTAACTTCGACACCGGCTTCCAAACCCGCATGGAGGAACTCATCGCGGCCACCGTCGCCGAGTTGAGCACCGTGCACCTGGTGACGCCGCGCGACATCCACGCACCGTATCCGGTAGCACAGCCGCTCGATCCCCTGGGCGACAAGCTGGGCCACATCCCCTACACATCCGCCTACTTTACGGCGCTGGCCGCCATGCTGGCGCGCAAGATCCACGCGCTGCGTACGCCGCCGTTCAAAGTGATCGCACTCGATTGCGACGACACGCTATGGCGCGGCATTTGCGGCGAGGATGGGCCGCAGGGCATTGTGGTGGACCCGCCGCGCCGCGCCCTGCAGGAGTTCATGCTGGCCCAGCACGCCCAAGGCATGCTGCTGACGCTCTGCAGCAAGAACAACGTGGAAGACGTGCTGGATACTTTCCGGCTGCATCCCGAGATGAAGCTGCGCATGGAGCACTTCGCCGCCTGGCGCATCAACTGGTCTTCGAAAGCTGCGAACCTGGCCGCGCTGGCCGAGGAACTCGAACTGGGACTCGACAGCTTCATTTTGGTGGATGACAACCCCCGCGAGTGCCGCGAGGTGGAGGCGGCCTACCCGCAAGTGTTGGCCCTGACGCTGCCCGAAAGCGATCGGGAGATCCCCGAGTTTCTGCGCCATGTGTGGGCCTTCGACCGGTTGCGCGTAACCGAAGAAGATCGCGCCCGTCCCGCCATGTACGCGCAGGAACTCGAGCGTCAGCGCGTTGAAAAGCAATCGGCCAGCCTGGAAGATTTTCTCCGCAATCTGCAGCTTGAAGTGCGCATCGCTCCCATGTCGCCCAAAGAACTGGCGCGCGTGGCGCAGTTGACCGAGCGCACCAACCAGATGAACTTCACCACCGTGCGGCGGTCGGCGAGCGACATTCAGGCGCTCCTCGAATCGGGCAAAGCCGAATGTCTCACGGTACACGTGAGCGACCGCTTCGGCAGCTACGGGCTGGCGGGCGCTATGATCTTCCGCGGCGGCGTGGACGCCATCTCGATCGACACGTTCTTGTTGAGCTGCCGCGCTTTGGGCCGCGGCGTCGAGCATCGCATGCTCGCGGCGCTCGGGCAGATCGCGCGCGAGCGGGGGCTGGCCGCCGTGGAAGCCCGCTCTGTGCGCAGCCCCCGGAACCGTCCGGCGCTGCTGTTTCTGGAGAGCGTAGGGCTTGAATTTCAGAGCGTTCGCGGAGAGGCTCTGCTATTCCGTTTTCCAGCCGCGTTTGCGGCGGCGGTACGCTACGAGCCTTCGGCAGTCGTGCGGCCCGCTGCGGCCGCTGTGCCACTGCCCTCCGGCGCCGGCCGCCCTCGCATTCCATACGCCAGGATCGCGAATGAATTGCGCGACGTGGAACAGATATTGGCGCAGTCCTTGACGGAAGCCGCGCCCCGCCTGACACCCGCCCAGCCGACGCCGCCGCGCTCCGGCCTGGAGCGGCAACTGTGCCGCATCTGGTCCGCCATGCTCAACGTGCAGCCGGTCGGCGTGCATGACAATTTCTTCGACTTGGGCGGCCACTCCCTGTTGGCCGTGCAATTACTCTCGCGCCTGAAGGAAGAACTCGGCATCGAGCTGTCGCTGGAAGTGGTATATGGCGCGGACTTCACCGTCGCTGAGCTGGCCAAGGCGATCGAACTGCGCGAAATCGAGATCGCCGGCGCGGACCGGTATGCCGCTCTTCTGGCCGAAGTCGAAAGCCTCAGCGACGAGGAAGTGCGCGAGTTGCTGGCCAAGGAAAGCGGGGAAGCGCTGTACTGAGCGATGCGGATTCTGCTGACGGCCAATGCCTCCTATGTGCCGCCCCGCGGCGGGGCCACCCGCAGTAATCTGCTGTGGCTGGAGCACATGGCGGCACACGGGCACGCCTGCCGCATAGTATCTACCACGCTTGCGGAGAGCGCCGGCAAGCGCGCCCAGATGGCCCAGGAAGGCGCGCACCGGCAAACCCTCCTGGAGCGCGGCGTGGAAGTTTACGAGGTCGCGGACCGCGCCGGCCAGACGGCCGTATTGCGCCGCCAGATCCGCGAATTCCAGCCGGATTGGGTGCTGGTCTCATCGGAAGATCTGGGGCACGGTCTCCTCCGCGAAGCGCACGACAGCGCTCCCGGGCGCGTCGTTTATCTGGCGCACACGCCGCAATTCTTCCCCTTCGGACCGGCAAGTTGGAACCCCGACCCAGGCGCCGCGGAATTGGTGCGTCGCGCCGCTGCCGTGGTGGCGATAGGGCATCACACCGCCGCCTATATCTGCCGTCACACGGGACGTGAAGCCGTGGTGATCCATCCGCCCGTCTACGGCGGCGGACCGTTTCCAAACCTGGCCTCGCCGGATGAAGGCCTGGTGACCATGGTCAATCCGTGCGCGGTGAAAGGGATCTCCATTTTCATGGCGCTGGCCGAACGCTTTCCCGCGCAGCGTTTCGGCGCGATTCCCGGATGGGGCACCACGGCGGCCGACCGCGCGGCGCTGGCCGGGCGCCCCAACTTCACCATGCTGCCGAATTGCCGGCGTATCGCGGATTTTCTCAGCCGCACGCGCGTCCTGCTGATGCCCTCGCTCTGGTATGAAGGCTTCGGGCTGACCGTGATGGAAGCCATGCTGCACGGCATCCCGGTGATTTCGAGCGATTCCGGCGGCTTGCTGGAGGCCAAGCTGGGAACGCCATTCGTAGTGCACGCTCCCGCCATCGAGCGGTATCTCCCGGTCTTCGACGAATACTCGCTGCCGGCGCCCGTGATCGCGCCTGTGGATCTGCGTCCGTGGGAGCACGCCTTGCGCACGCTCTTGACCGACCGCGCCATCTACCAGCGGGTTTCGTCTGCCTCGCGGGAAGCCGCATTGCGCTTCGCCGGCACTCTGGATGCCGGACGCATGCCGGAGTTTCTGCAGTCGCTCAAACCCGGCGAGGCGACACGCGCGACTCCGTCGCTGGCCAACCTGTCGGGAGAAAAGCGGGCTCTGCTATTGCAGATGGCTCGCGGCCGGAAGCATTGAATGCGGATCCTGCTGGCGCAAAACGCGCTCTACTATCCGGCGTACGGCGGCGGCGACCGTTCCAACCGTCTGCTGTTGGAAGCCCTGGCCGCGCGTGGGCACGCCTGCCGCGTGGTGGCGCGCATCGCCCGTTTCGGCGCCACTGGGCACGCGCAATATCTGCGGGAGCTCGCGGCGCGCGCGGTGGCGCCGGTCTCATCGGAAGAAGGTGCGGTTCTGTTCAAACTTGCCGGGGTCGAAGCGCACGTGGTCACCGGGAATCCGAATCTGCGCGCCTACTTCGCGGCGCAAATCGCCGCGTTCGATCCGGATGTGATCCTGACTTCCACCGACGATCCCGCGCAACTGCTGCTGGAAGTTGCCGTGCGGTCTCCCGCGCCCACAATTTTTCTGGCGCGCGCTACGCTGGCCCTGCCGTTCGGTCCGGACTGCGCCTTCCCCAGCGCGGCCAAGACCGAGGCGCTGCGCCAGGCTGCGGGGGTGGTGGGGGTCAGCCGGTACGTGGCCGATTACATCCTCAAATGGAGCGGCATCCCGGCCTCGCACGTACCCATCTCCTTGCCGGACCCTCCACCCTATCCGGACCTGGGCGGCTTCGAAAACGAGTTCGTCACGCTGGTGAATCCCTGCGCGGTGAAGGGCATCTCGATCTTCCTGGCACTGGCGGACCGCATGCCCGGCGTGAAGTTTGCAGGCGTACCCACCTGGGGCACGACACAGGCTGACCGCGCCGCGCTGGCCGGTCGCGCCAATGTGACATTGCTCGATCCGGTGGATAACGTGGACGGCATCCTGCGCCGCACGCGCGTGCTGCTGGTCCCCTCGCTGTGGGCCGAGGCGCGCTCCCGCATGGTGGTGGAGGCCATGCTGCGCGGCGTGCCCGTCATCGCCAGCCGCATCGGCGGCATCCCGGAGGCCAAGCTGGGCGTGGATTATCTGCTGCCCGTGCGGCCCATCGAAAGGTACCACGCGCGCCTCGATGAACAGATGGTCCCGCTGGCGGAACTACCGGAGCAGGATATAGGACCCTGGCAAGCGGCGCTCGACCGGCTGATCACGGACCGCGCCCATTACGAAGCTCTCGCGCGCGCCTCGCGCCAGGCGGCCTTGACGGATGCCGCGCAGATGAGCGTGAGGCCCTTCGAAGCGCTGTTGGAGCACTCGCTGGCAACCCCGGGCAAAGGGCGCGCCAGCGCCGATCGACCGCCGGGCTCGCCCGCAGATGGCCGGAACATCGAGGGGCGCAGCTCCGCCCTGTCCTCCGATCGCCAGAAACTACTGGCGCTGCGGCTGCGTAGGATCTCCGCCGCCCGGCCCGTCGCCGCGGGCGCCCTGCGGCTATTCTGCTTCCCGCACGCCGGTGGCGGCCCAGCGGCATTCAAGGACTGGCCGGAGCGGCTGCCGGCTTCCGTGGTGGTCGTGCCGATGCGCCCGCCCCGGCCGCTGAAGCCCGCCGATATGGCCGGCCTGGTGGCGGCGTGGGGCGATGCCATCGAGCCTTATCTGAACGAGCCGTTCGCCTTCTTCGGACACAGCATGGGAGCGATAGTGGCTTTCGAAGTGGCGCGGCTTCTGCGGCGGCGAAACCGGCCGGCGCCGCGCATGCTGGTGGCATCCGGCGCGCGCGCGCCGCATTTCCGGCGTGGGCACGTGCCGCCTCCCGAGCCCAGCGAAGCCGAATTCGTGGAAGCCCTGCGGCATCTCGAAGGAACACCGCGCGAAGTGCTCGACGATCCCAGGCTCATGCAACTGATTTTGCCGGCGTTGCGCGAGGATGCCGCTATCTATCGCCATTACATCTATACCGAGGAGCCGCCGCTCGACTGCCCGATTCGCGCCTATGGCGGAGCACAAGATCCTAATGTACAGAGGGAGCATCTCGAAGGTTGGGCCGCGGAGACAACAGCGGCGTCCTCAGTCAGGGTATTTCCCGGCGGCCATTTCTATCTGCGCGCCAGGCGTGACGAGGTTCTCGCGTCTCTGGCGCGGGACCTATCCCGCGGGAGCGAGTAGCAGTTGGTGCGGTCTCATACTTCCGTATTTATGTACCAGCTGCGAGGTTTCTTGCGTCTGTAAGATTTTTGGTAGGATTCTGATTAGCCACGAAGAGATTTGTTTAACATGCGCTTAACATACGTCTCATTACTGATATCTATATTCGCCGCGGGCCTTGCGCTCGCGCCCATCGCCACGGCGGCCGCCCCGGGTGAACGCTGGCTGGTTCTCCTGAACGAGAAACCAGTAGTCGAGCGCTTTCCCGGAAGAATCGAAAAAATCCGTGCTGCCGCTGAGCCATACCGGCAGCACCTGGTGCAGGCCCAAGCCAGCATACGCCCGCAGATCGAAGCGACCCACGCGCGCGTCACCGGCTCCTTGCAGCATCTGCTCAACGGTATTTTTGTGGTGGCTACGCCGCAGCAGGCTGCCGCACTGCGCAAGTTGTCTGGCGTGAAAGCCGTGACGCGCCTGCGCCGCTACTACAAAGCGGATCAACTCACCATGAGCAACGTCGCCGGAGCCTGGAGCGCCGGGCCCATCGGCGGCGAGTCGAACGCCGGCGCCGGCATCAAGATAGGGATCATCGATACAGGCATCGATCAGACTCACCCGGCATTTCAGGATCCCAACCTGGTGGCGCCCAGCGGCTTCCCGAAGTACGATAATTCGACTGACCAGGCATTCACTACGAATAAGGTGATCGTGGCCCGCAGCTATGTGAGCGATATTATCGATTCGGACGTGTCGAACGCCGCGGACCCGGCGGCGCAGTCGCGGCCGGACGACGTTACCGCGCGCGACCTGGATGGGCACGGCACCGCGGTCGCATCCGTGGCGGCTGGAATCACCACCACTTACAACGGAATCGGCATAACCGGTGTCGCTCCGAAGGCCTTCCTCGGTAACTACAAAGTATTCGGCTCGGACGAGGTAAATGCCGGCGCCAGCGGCCAGGGGCTGCTGCAAGCGCTGGAGGATGCGGTTACCGACGGCATGGACGTGGTTAACATGTCTCTGGGCAGCCCGGCCTGGTACAGCGGACCTCTCGATACGGACCCCACTTACTGCGTGAACAGCGGCCTGCCGAACTCGCCGATTCAAATTCCAAGCGATGCCTGCGATCCGCTGTCCTACGAAGCGGAAAATGCCATGGATCAGGGACTGGTGACGGTGGTCATCGCCGCCGGCAACCAGGGCGCGAATGGCTATCAGTTCAATTTTGCCTGCGGGTCTCCGCCCTGCAATAATATCTCGGCTCCTACCTTCAGCACTATGGGCTCGCCCGCTTACGCTCCTTCGGCTATTGCCGTGGCGGGCATTCAGAACGACGTGACTTATGTGCAGCAAGTGGAGATATCCGGCTTGCAGCCGGTCGCGGCATTCGAAAGCTATGACGGGCCCGCCCCCCTGGCGCCGCTGACCGCGCCGCTGGTAGATGCCACGCAACTGGGAAACAGTCTCTGTAGCCCGGTGGGCGCCACGGCTCTGTCCGGCGAAATCGCCCTCGTGCTGCAAGGCACCTGCGACGACGTCACCATGGTGACCGATGCGCAGACCGCGGGCGCCGTGGGCGTGATTGAGATCGCTTCCAGCGATTCGTATTATCTGCCCTATGGGCTTGCCGGCACGATTATTCCCACCTTCATCGTCGCCCCGTCCGATGGTGCGACACTGCAGAGCTATGTCGATAGCAATCCTGGCACGAAAGCGACCATGGATCCCAAGCCGTACCAGGTGTCCGCGCAATCCCAGGGCTATATTCCGTTCTCCGTAGCCTATTTTTCCTCTCGCGGTCCGGTGAATGAGACGGGCGCGCTCAAGCCCGACCTATCGGCGGCCGCTACCGATTTCCTGATGCCCGTGGAGAATTACGATCCATCCGGGGAACTGTTCAACTACTCGCGTTACGGCACCGCCGACGGGACCAGTTTCGCCACGCCCATGGTGAGCGGGAGCGCCGCGCTGGTGAAGCAATCCAATCCCAATCTGACTCCGGCGCAAATCAAGTCCGCGCTGGTAAATACCGCGGCGTTCTCCAATCTGGTCACGTCGGATGGGTCCGCCCAGGCTTCCGTTTCGGAAGTGGGCGCGGGACTGCTGCAAACCAACCGGGCGGTTGTATCCACCGTGCAAATCGTGCCGTCGTCGGTCTCCCTGGGTCAAACCGGCGAATTCAATACGCCCCAGACACTGACGATTTACAATACCGGCGCCAGCCAGGTGGCATTGTCATTAAGTGTTACGCAAAACGCCGGCTACACTTCGTCGCTGAGCCAGGTACTGGTGAATAATGGCAGCACCGCCACGGTCAACGTCCCTGCGAACAGTTCGGCCACGGTAACCGTAACTCTTACCGGGGGGCAGCCGGCGGCCGGCCGTTATGAAGGCGTGATCGGCGTCACCGGTGGCCCTGTCCCGTTAAGCGTTCCCTACATGTATTTGGTGCCCAGCGGCATTCCTTACGATGTTATTCCGCTGAACGGCACCCAGCCGGGCCAAGGCTTCACCGCGTTCGACGGTGCGGTCGGGGCGGAAATTCCCTGGTCCGGGGAGTGCATCAACACGAATAATGCCTGCATATACGATTACGGCCCGTTGGCTGTCCAGGTCATCGATCAATATGGAGCGCCGGTTGCGAATCTCCCCGTGGAATGGGGGGTCACACAGGGTAATGGCACCTTCGATCCAAACTATACGGATCAATATACGAATTCGAACGGCGTAGCCGGGGCCACGGCCATCCTGGGCACCACGGCCGGTCCGCAGGAGTTCGCGGTGAGCGTGGATGGAATTACATACCCGTTGCCTTTCGACGGTTATGCGCGGATTGCGCCGGCAATCAACTCGAACGGCGTACTGGACGCCGCCAGTTTCAGCTCCGGAAAAGCCGTTGCGCCAGGATCCTGGATATCGGTCTTCGGAACCAATCTGACGGATGCCACCCAAGGCAACAACGGTGTGAACTTCGCATTCGACAATTGCTATCTTTGCAATCCGGTGAACCAGCCCTTGCCTTTGGGCATCGACGGCGCCGCATTCAGCTTCGATAACTCCACGCAAAGCTTGCCCGCGCGCTTCAGCTATGTCAGTCCCACGCAATTGAATTTGCAGGTGCCCTGGGAGCTGACCGGCGCTTCCGCCACGGTGAAAGTGATCGTCAACTACACTTACAGCGCCGAGTACACTCTGCCGCTAGCCCAATACTCACCCGGTTTCTTCGTGTATGACTCGGCCAACGATGTAGCCGCTCTGGATCTGAGTAACCAACTGGTCGGTTCCTCCAATCCGGTGGCGCGCGGGTCCTACATCCAATTGTTCATGAACGGCCTTGGACCTGTGAGCAATCAGCCGGGGGACGGCCTGGCGGCGGCCGGCAGTTCGCTGTCGTATACTTCGGCTAGCCCGACCGTTACGATCGGGGGCCAACCGGTCACCACGGTACAGTTCAGCGGGCTGGCGCCCGGCTATGTCAGTCTGTACCAGGTGAACGTACAGGTGCCGACCAATATTTCGGCGGGGGCGCAGCCCATCACTTGCACCATCGGCGGAGTCAGCGCCACAACCGCCGAGGTGTGGGTGAAGTGATCCGGCGCACGTTTTGGCGACTCGCGGCGAACGTTCGTTCGCCGCGCGCTATAGTGAATAACTATAGCCATGTTGGACAAGGTCGCTGTATTCGACACGACACTGCGCGATGGTGAGCAGGCCGCCGGCACGCGGCTGGGTAGCAGAGAAAAGCTCATGATCGCCCGGCAGTTGGCCCGCTTAAACGTGGATGTCATCGAAGCCGGGTATCCGGCGTCGTCACCGGAAGACTTCGAAGCGGTGCAACTGCTGGCTCGCGAAATCGAGGGTCCCGTGATTTGCGCCCTTTCGCGCGCGGTGACTTCCGATATCGAGGCCTGCGGCAAGGCTCTGGCAAAAGCGAAGAGGCCGCGCATTCACACCGGCATCGGCGTCTCCAATATCCATGTAGTGGGAAAGTTCCGCGACGAGCGCTACGGCAAAAGCCTGGCGGAGAAGAAAGTCACCATGCTCGCCATGGCCGTCGAAGCAGTCCGGCTTGCCCGGAGCTATGTGGATGACGTGGAGTTCTACGCCGAAGATGCCGGCCGCGCCGACCCCGGCTACCTTTTCGAGATGCTGCAAGCGGCCATAGAAGCGGGCGCCACGGTCGTCAACATCCCGGACACCACCGGCTACACCGTGCCTGAGCAATATGGCGCGCTGATCCGCGCCGTTCGCCAGAACGTGACGAACATCGCGCGTGCCACCATCAGCGTACACTGTCACGACGACCTCGGGCTGGCGGTTGCCAATAGCCTGAGCGGCGTGATGCACGGCGCGCGCCAGATCGAAGGCACCATCAACGGGATCGGCGAAAGGGCCGGAAATGCCGCGCTGGAGGAAGTTGTGATGGCCCTGCGCACCCGCCGCGACTATTTTGGCGTGGATACCGCCATCGATGCGCGCGAATTCCACCGCACCAGCAGGCTGGTGGCGGACATGCTCGGAATGCCCGTACCGCCGAACAAGGCCGTAGTGGGAGGCAATGCGTTCTCGCACAGCTCGGGTATTCACGTGGATGGCTTCCTGAAAGAGCGCGAGACCTACGAAATCATGCGGCCTGAAGATGTGGGGATTACCCAAAGCCGCGTGGTGCTGACCGCGCGCACCGGGCGGCATGGCCTGCGCGACCGCCTGGAGAAATTGGGTTATTCCCTTTCGCAGGACGAATTGAACCAGGCTTACCAACGCTTCCTGATCGTGGCCGACAAGAAGCAGGAAGTGTTCGACGAGGACCTCGTCGCCATCTTACACGACGAGATTCATCCAGTGGCCGAAACTTACCAGCTTGACTACCTGCATATCTATAGCGGGACTTCGGCCATTCCTACCGCCACCGTGCGGCTGCGCATCGGCGGAGAGTCGCGCGAAGGCGCGGCCATCGGCGACGGCCCGGTGGATGCGGTTTGCAAAGCCATCTCCGGAGTGACCAAAAGCGCGGCGAAACTGGTGCGCTACGAGATCCGGGCGGTCACCAGCGGCACGGAAGCGCTGGGCGAGGTGACGGCGCAGCTAGAGGAGAGCGGCCGCAAAGTCGTCGGGCGCGGCGCTTCCACCGATGTGATCGAAGCCAGCGCCAGGGCCTATATCGATGGGTTGAATAAGTTGGCCGACCTCGAATCGAAGCGCGCCGCGAATGCGTAGAATCCTATTATTGCTTATGTGCCTTGCGGAATCCGGGTCGAGCGCCACCGACGCCATCCTGGCGAAATGGCAGCCCTTGCAGATGCCGTACCGCTCCGCCGGGATGAGCGCGCGCGAACGGCGGATGGTTGAGAAGCTTGTGGAGGCGTCGCGCTATCTGGACGATATCTTCTGGCGGCAAAGCGATCCGGAAGGGCTGCGGCTCTACCGGACTACGCCCGATCCTGTTTTGAAACGCCTGCTCATGATCAATGGCTGCCGCTGGGATCTCCTGAATGAAAACCGGCCGTTCACCGGCGGCGAACCGATGCCGCCCGGGCATGCGCTCTACCCCAAGGATCTCAAACGCGCGCAGATCGAGGAATATGTCCGGCAGCATCCGCAAGACAAAGCCGCCATTTATGATCCCTATACGGTGGTGGAGCGGCGCGGCGGCCGGCTGGTGGGCGTGCCTTATCACGAAGCTTACAAGGAATTCATCGGCCCTATGAGCCAGGCGCTGCGCGACGCCGCGGAACTCAGCGACGACGCAGCTTTTGCCCGATTCCTGCGACTGCGCGCCGGCTCCCTTTCGACGGACGACTACTACGCCAGCGACATTGCCTGGCTGGAGTTGGATAATCCCAAGTTCGATGTCATCTTCGCCCCTTATGAGACTTATCTCGACGACCTGCTGGGCGTGAAGACGTCTTACGGCGCGGCGGTCCTGATCCGCAACGAAGAAGAGAGCCGCAAGCTGGCTGTCTTTCAGAAATACGTGCCCGAGATCCAGGATGCGCTGCCGCTGGCCGCCCAAGACCGTCCGTCGAAGAAGGGTCATGCCACGCCCATGGAGGTGATGGATTCGCCTTATCGCGCGGGCGATCTCCGGCATGGCTATCAAGCCGTGGCGGATAACTTGCCTAACGATCCACGTGTGCATCGGGAAAAGGGCAGCAAGAAGATTTTCTTC
>JBEKIM010000162.1:0-13594 GCA_050011755.1 Bryobacteraceae bacterium
ACGAGCACCACAAGCCGGAGGCCGTAGCGGTAGCGCGCAAGTTCGCGGCGCTGGGATTCCAGCTTGTGGCCACCCGTGGTACCGCGGCGGTGTTGCGGGCGGCCGGCCTGACGTGCAAGGTCGTCTTCAAAGTGAACGAAGGCCGCCCCAACGCGGTGGATTTGCTGAAGGCGGGGTCCATCCAACTTGCGGTTTATACTACGGCGGGCGCGCCGGCGTTCTTCGACGAAAAGGCCATCCGGCGCAGTGCGGTGATGCATCGCGTGCCCTGCATCACCACCATGAGCGGCGCGCGCGCCGCGGCGGAAGCGATGGCCGCGCGGAAACGCGATCCCATCCGGGTATGGAGTTTGCAGGAAATCCATGCACGGGCGAGGACGGTAGCATAAAACGCGACGAGTTCCTGACTCGGCCGCAGACAAGCTTCCTTGCATCGACCAACATAACGAGCCTTGTGCCAAATTCGGATCTGACGGACGCGTCACTGGCGGTGCGGCGCCGACACATGCACCTGTAAGGCGTCCGGGCCCATTTAGTCTCAATGGCGGCTCCGAGGGCGGAGCCCCCTCGCAGGAGTCGTGGTCGGCGCGGGGGGCGTCAGCGCATCGGGAGGCCCTTTTCGCTAAACACCGCCGGCAACCTCAGGCCCCCCCGGACGGAAGAACTGTGTGCTCTGCCCGACGGCAGATCCGGGATCTATTCATCCGGAGGATCCGCCATCGCAATGGCTGCGCCTCGAATTTTGGTACCCTTTTCTCGCTGGCGCCGGCAACGAATTAATTCAGCAACCGGCCCTGCCGCAGGTACGCCGGCGTATCCACATCTTCCGGATCGTAGGGGAGCTCGGGCTCGCCGTTCACCACCGGCACCGGGTCCGCTTCTGCCGGCGCGGCGGCCACTGGCTCGGTCCAGAACGCCTGGGGCTGGGTGGGCATCTCGATTGGCGCCTTCACGGGCTGTTCGGCTACCGGCGCGTATTGCGGTTGGAAGCCAGTGGCGATTACGGTAATCTTTACGGTGTCGGCCATCGATTCGTTCATGGTCACGCCGAAATTGATCTGCACGTCGTCGCAGTCGGCGGCTTCCCGGATGATGGAACAGGCCTCGTTCACTTCGTGCAGGCCCAGGCGGCTCGATCCCGTGATGTTGATCAGCACGCCGCGCGCCCCGCTGATGCGCGAATCTTCAAGCAGCGGCGAATTGATGGCCTGCCGGGCGGCGTCCACGGCCGCGTTTTCGCCGCGCCCGGTAGCCGTGCCCATCATGGCGTAACCCATGCCGAGCATGGTGGCCTTCACGTCGGCGAAATCCCGGTTGATGATGCCGGGCGTATTGATGATGTCGCTGATGCCTTGCACCGCCTGCCGCAGCAGATCGTCGGCCAGCTTGAATGCTTCGAAGAAGCTGGTGCCGCGGGGCACCAGTTTCAGCAGCCGGTCGTTGGGAATGGCGATGACCGTATCCACCGTATTGGCGAGCTTGGTGAGGCCCTGATCGGCCACGCGCATGCGGCGCGCGCCTTCGAACAGGAACGGCTTGGTGACCACGGCGATGGTCAGCGCATCTAGTTCCTTGGCCAGCGACGCGATTACGGGCGCCGCGCCCGTGCCCGTGCCGCCGCCCAATCCGGCGCTCACGAAGACCATATCGGCGCCCTGTAGCAATTCGACGATTTTGTCGGTATTCTCCAGGGCGGCCTGCCGGCCGATCTCCGCGTTGAACCCCGCGCCGAGCCCGTTGGTGATTTTGGCGCCCAACTGCAGCTTTACGGGCACCTCGCACGCCGCCAGCGCCTGCGCGTCGGTGTTCATGGCGCAGAACTCAACGCCCGGCATGCCTTCCCGAAACAGCCGCGCCACCGCGTTGCAGCCGCCGCCGCCAATGCCGATGACCTTGATGCGCGCGCCGCCGGAAGCTTCTTCTTGAATCTCGTATTTTAAATCGTCGTTTTCGGAATCCATCAGCCCCATATCTGCCTCCTCACTGGTCATTTCTTCATTTCAGTATCTTGCTCAGCAGCCCGTAAGACTGCCGGCGTATCTCCTGCTGCGATTTCAGTTTCGCCGAGTACATGGTCAGGCCCGCTGCCGTGGCCCAAGCCGGGTCGCAAAGTTCCTCCGGCCAGTCCTCGATGCCCACGGGCAGCGCATTGCAGACCCGGCATTTGAGCACTTCCTCGGCGATTTCGCACAAGCCTTCCATCCGCGCGCCGCCGCCGCACAGAAACATGCCCCCCATCAGCGCGCCTTCCATGCCCACGCGGGCCAACTCCCGCTGCACCATCTGAAAAAGATCCAGCGCGCGGGATTCGAGAATGCGATTCAGCATGCGCCGTGGCACCTCCCGGTCGTCACGCGACGCCACTTCGACGAAACAGTTCTCCGGCGTGCCATCCGCCTTTGCGCACCCGAATTCGTGTTTGATGGTGGCGGCGTCTTCGAACCCGATGCACAAGCCGCGCGCCACGTCGCGTGTGAAGTGATCGCCGGAGATGGTCAGGCTCGCTGCCAATTGCAGCGCGTCGCCATGATAGACCACCAACTCGGAAGATTGCGCCCCGATGTTCAATACGGCCGCGCCTTCCCGGCGGTCCTCCGGCAAGACCGTGGCGTAACAGGCGGCCACACCTTCGAAAACAGTCTCTTCCACGGAAAGGTGCGCCTCGTTCACCGCCGTGACCAGGCAGTCGTGCTCCCTCTGCGAGGCGATCACCAGGTGTACGTTCGCTTCAATCTGGCCGGCGATCATGTGGCGCGGATCGCGGTGCCCAGGATGGCCGTTGACAATGAAATCCTGCGGAAACATCTGCAGCATCATGGTGCCTTCCGGCAGGAGCACCCGCCGCGCGCGCTCCACCGCCCGGTTCACGTCGCGCTGCTCCACGGCACGTTCGCGCCCCAGATCGTGCAGGCCGCGGCAGTTGGCGCCACGGACGCTTTTGCCCATTCCGAGCACGGCGCCTTCCACCGAAACCTGGGCCGTCTTTTCGGCTTGGCGCAGCGCCGCCAGCATGCATTCCGAGACCGCGTTCTGATCGGCGATCAACCCTTTCACCCAACCCTGGGACGGCGCCGATCCGTATCCCAGGAAACGCATGCAGTTGTTTTCCAGACGGCAAATGACACACCGCGTCCAGGCGCTCCCGGCGTCCAGCCCCACGGCGTCGAATGTGTTCAGGGTACTCATGGTTGGTGCGACTGCTCCTTCGCGGTAATGCGGTCGTCCAGACGTAAATCGAATGTCGTGACGTTGGCCGCGTGTTTGCGGATCTCCGGGTAGTGGATCAGGAAATTCTGCAAACGTCTCGCATAGTTGCCGTCGCCGAGCTGGAGTTCGAGCGGACGGCCCTCCACTTGGGCCATCACTGTGAGGTCGTCGGGAGCGGCGGCGTTGACTTCGGAAATGTTCTGGCCGGCCGGCCCCAGGTCGTCCATGAGGCCCTGCATGGCGCGCACGCGCACGCGCCGCTCGGCATCGGTCTGATCTTCGGTAAGCCCTGTCAGCACCGGGAACGTAAACTGCGCGCGCTGCGGCGGATCCAGGAGTACGCCCTGTGCGTCCACCAGCAGAAACTGCCCGGCTATTCCGGAGCCGCCATGTAGCGGCAGGCTCGCGAACGCCACAGGCTGGCGCTCCGTAATGCGCACCAGCAGGCGATTCGGCCAGATCCGCGACACCGCGGCGTCTTCCACCCAGTCGATCGCCAGCAATCGGCGGCGGCGCTCGTCGAGCGGCACGGCGAAGATGCTGCGTCCCCAATCGCCCGCGAAAACGCGCACTAGTTTACCGCGCGCGGCGTAGGTCACGCCTTCGAGGGTCAACGCCCCGCGATTTTCGCTGGAGAAGATGAATTGCGGATCGCGCAGCACGTAATGTTGCGCCTGCCGTGCCGCCACCGCGCTGGAGACGAACACGGCGCACCAGCCTATAACGGTCAACCACAAGCGCCAGCGAAATGGGCGACGGGCTTTCTCGCGCGCCATCAGCTTTGCCCGCCTTCCTGTTTCAGGCGCGCCAGCACCATGTCGCCGGCCTGCCATACGTTGCCGGCGCCCAGCGTCAGGATGAGGTCGCCTTGCTGCGCCGTCTGCAACAGCGCTTCGACGCCGCGATCGATGGTGCCCACGTATTCCACGCCGCGATGTCCGAACTGCCGGATGCGCTCGGCCAGCGCTTCGGCGTTCACTCCTTCGATGGGCCGCTCCGACGCCGCGTAGATGTCCAGGATGAGCACCGTGTCCGCCTGATGGAACGCCGTGCCGAATTCGTCCAGCAGATGAAAGGTGCGTGTGTACCGGTGCGGCTGAAATAACACGTGGATGCGGTGGAAGCCGCATAACCGCGCGGCCGCCAGTGTGGCACGGATCTCGGTGGGATGGTGTCCGTAGTCGTCGATGACGGTAATGCCGCGCTCCTGGCCGCGCGTCTGGAAACGGCGGTCCACGCCGCTGAAACTGGCCAATGCTTCGCGAATACGTTCTGGCGCGACTTCCAACTCCAGCGCGACGGCCGCCGCCGCGGTGGCATTCAGTACATTGTGGCGGCCGGGAATGCGCAAGTGGAAGCGGCCCAGATCGGTCTGCCGGTAGCGCAGGTTGAAATCGCTGGCGAACGGGCCGCAGCAGATGTCGCCGGCTTCCAGATCGGCCTGCGTGCTGCCCCCATAGGTGATCGTGCGGCGCCGGATGGAGGGCAGGATGGTCTTCACGTTATCGTCGTCCACGCACACGATGGCCGCACCGTAAAACGGAACTTTGTTCACGAATTCGATGAACGCGGCGCGGATTTCGTCGAGGGATGCGTAGTGATCCAGGTGCTCGCGGTCGATATTGGTGACGATCGCCAGTATGGGAGCGAGCTTCAGGAAAGATCCGTCGCTCTCGTCCGATTCCACCACTAGAAAATCGCTGTGGCCCACGCGCGCGTTCGACCCGCCCATGGTCGCTACCCGGCCACCCACCATCACGGTCGGATCCAGCCCCGCATGATTCAGGATGGTGGCAGTGAGGGACGTGGTGGTCGTCTTGCCGTGGCTGCCGGCGATGGCGATGCCGTATTTCAGGCGCATCAACTCTGCCAGCAGTTCGCCGCGCGGGATCACCGGGATCTGCAACCGGCGGGCTTCCTGCACTTCGGGATTCTGCTCGTCGACCGCCGAGCTCACCACCAGCGCGCGCGCTCCGGCCACATTGGCGGCGGCGTGCCCTTCGTAGATGGCGGCGCCCATGCCGGACAGACGTTCCGTAATGGGGCTCAGCTTCAGGTCCGATCCGCTGATCGTATAGCCGAGATTGAGGAGCACCTCGGCAATTCCGCTCATGCCGATTCCGCCGATCCCCGTGAAGTGCAGGTGCTGCCGTCTAAAAAACATTATCTTCTCGTATTGTTTCGGCTTTTTGGGCCTTGTGTCAACGAAAATCTTGGGCGAACTGCGTTCGCCGGAGCCGGTGGCCCGGGGCTGGCCGTATTCCTATGCATGCGCCGCCTCTTCCAACGCCTCCGCCGCGCGGCGCGCGGCCCCCGGATGCGCCAATCCGCGTGCCGCGGCCCCCATCCGGGCCAGTTCAGCGGCGTCGGCTGCCAGCCGTGTGACAATCTCGAACAATCTCTCGCCCGTCATCTCGCGATCCTCCACCAGGCGCGCCGCGCCGGCACGCGCAAACGCCTGCGCATTCCGTAATTGGTGATCGTCCGCCGCGAACGGAAACGGGGAAAGGATCGACGGTTTGCCCGCCGCTGCCAGCTCGGCGACCGCGCCCGCGCCCGACCGGCACACCACCAGGTCGGCCAGGGCGAACGCGGCCGGCATGTCCGCGATGAAGGGCAGCACTTCGCCATCCAGGCCGGATTCCGCGAAGGCCGCGCGCAACTCTTCCGCCGCTGCATGACCGCTTTGATGCACAATCCGTACCGGAAGCCCCGCCGCGCGAAACATTTGCCAGCTTTGCTGCGCAGCCTGGTTCAGCGTGCGCGACCCCTGGCTTCCGCCGGTGATCAGCACGTTGAATTTTCCGCCGCGCGCCTTCGGCGGAATCGAGAAGAACTCGTCGCGTACCGGTAGGCCCGTCAGTTCGGTGCGGCCGCGTGGGAAATAGCGGGCGGTTTCGGGGAAGGTGATCAATGCGCGGCGCACATACCGCGCGATCCGGCGATTGGTAAATCCCGGGACGGCATTGGGCTCCATGACGACTACCGGCACGCGGCGAATCAGTGCGGCGATCACCGGAGGTCCGGCCACGTAGCCACCCATACTGAAAACCGCCGACACGCCCCGGCTCTTCAGAAGCCGGCTGGAATACATGGTGCTGATCGGCAGTTGCATCAGGGTGGCCAGCCTCTGGCGAAAACCGACGCGTTTCAGTCCGCCAATCTGGATCAGCTCCAGCGGAAAGCCTTCGCGGGGCACCAGTTTGCTTTCCAGCCCGCGCTCGGTGCCGACGAAGAAAGCCTGGTGACCGCGACGGCGGAGTTCGCGGGCCACCGCGAGAGCGGGAATAATGTGACCGCCGGTGCCGCCGCCGGCGAACAAAAAAGCTCCCGCGTGGCCGGTGGCTGGTGGCTGGGGGCTGGTTGTTAGTTCGCTGCGCTCGCTCATTTGCGCGCCTCCAGGGCGTTGCGCAGCGCGTGGAGTTGTTTGCCGAGCCGTTGGATAGCTGCGGCGGCCGCCGTGACCTTCTCGACGGATAGGTATTTGAGCCGGACCGAGATCTCGACCTGCGTTTCCACCTCGGCAAGCGAGGCCTGCGCCATCGACAGGTGGTTGAGGAATTCCTTGGTCGAGGCGCGCGATTGGCCTTCCGCGATGCTTGAAGGAACTGACACCACCGCCCGACGTATCTGCGATCGCAGACCATAGTTTTCCTCGAAAGGAGAAGCCGCAGACAACAGATAGACGGTCTCGACCAATTCCATGGCCCCTTGCCAAACCCGAAGTTCCTTGAAATTTCGAACGGTCTCGCTCACTAAACCACCAGCCACCAATCACCAGCCACCAATCACCAGCCACGAGCCCCGGCGCGCAACGCGCGCCTCACCCCGCATGCTCCGATACGTTCATCAAAATCCCCAGACTCGCCAGCGTAGACAGCAGCGAACTGCCTCCCGAGCTGATCATGGGCAGCGGGATTCCCTTCGTAGGCATCATGCCCAGCACCACGCTGATGTTCATCAAGCCCTGCACTACCACCACGGTTGTGAAGCCCAACGCCAGATAGCGCCCAAAATCGTCGGACATGCGCAAAGCAGCCCGCAAGCCACGCCAGAGGATCACCACGAAAGCCGCCAGCACGCCGAGCGATCCCACCATGCCCATCTCCTCGCTCACCACCGCGTAAATGAAATCGGTATGCGCTTCCGGCAAGTAAAGTAACTTCTGCTTGCCCTGCATCAGCCCCGCGCCCGTTACGCCGCCGGCCCCTACGGCGATCTTGGACTGCTCCAACTGGTAACTGGTATCCCGCGAAGTGAGCGACTGGTGCATGTATTGCTCGATATGCCCGCCCGGGTCGACTTGCGAGATGATTTTGAATCCCGGATCTACATAGCCCGCCAGGCGCGCCAGCCGGTAGGGCTTCAGGGCGATGAAGACAATCAGCCCGATCACCGCGCACCCGGCGGCGATCGCGCAGAAGCGCCATCGCAAGCCCGCCACAAAAAAGACCACCGTGGCCGTCACACCCAGCACCACGGCGGTCCCGAGATCGGCGACCACCACGGCCAGAATCACCAGTCCCGTCGCCAGCGCAGCCGGATACAGCGTGTATTTCGTGTTGATGGCCGGTGCGCGCCAGGTCACGAAGTACGCCAGAAAAATGACCAGCGCCGGCTTGGCCAGTTCCGAGGGCTGCAACCCGAACGGGCCCATCCGCAGCCAGCGATGGTGCGCCGAATCCACGAAGAAAACCACGAATAGTAGCATCAACACGAGCCCAATCGCGGCGAAAGCCACTGTCGAACTCTGCAGCCTGCGGTAGTGTGTGCGCTTCAGGAACATCATCACCAGAATCGACGGCACCAGCCAGAGGCCTTGCCGCAGGACGAAGTGCCACGATGAGCCGAACTTCAACTCGGCGATCACGGAGGACGCACTATAGAGGATGACCGCACCAAAGGCCACCATGCCGATGGTGGTGCCGAACAGGGTCCAATCGGTTTTGAGCTTTTGCGACATATTAGTTCGTGGGCTCCAATTCCTGTACCAGGCTTTTGAAAACCTGGCCGCGATGTTCATAGCTCCTGAATTGATCGAAGCTGGCACAGGCCGGCGCCAGCAGCACCGTATCGCCGGGCTGCGCGTGCGCATGCGCGAAGCGCACGGCATTCTCCAGCGTGCCGGCGTGCTCCAGCGGAACCGCGCCGCGCATTTGTTCGCCGATCTTCGCGGCGGCCGCGCCGATCAGCAGGGCGGCGTGCGCTTTGCCTGCGAGCGGCGCGCGCAGCACCGTATAGTCCAGACCTTTGTCCTTTCCGCCAAGAATCACCCAAAGTCCGCCCTGGAAGGCGTCCAGGGCCTTCAGGGTGGCGTCCACGCTGGTGGCTTTCGAATCGTTGTAGTAATCGACGCCCTTCACCTGCCGCACAAATTCCAGGCGGTGCTCGACCGCCTTGAATGTACGCACCGCTGCGGCGATGGATGCCAGCGGCGCGCCCGCCAGCCTGGCTGCCGCGGCAGCGGCCATGGTGTCCTCGATATTGTGGCGGCCGCGAATGGGGATCTCGCGCGCTTCCATCAGGAGTTCCCCGTCGAACCAGATTTTGCCGTCGGCCAGCCAGATCCCCGGTGTGACCGCGCGCGTGCTGCTGAACCATAGCGGCGATCCGGCGGTCAGTGAAGCAAAGCCCACACAAGTGGGATCGTCCGCGTTCAAAATCGCGAACGCGCCGGCCCGTTGCGTTTCAAACAAGCGGCCCTTGGCGGCCGCGTAGTTAGCGAAAGTGTGATGCCGGTCCAGATGATTCTGCGTGACATTCAGCGCCACCACAACATCGGCGTGAAATTCGGCAATGGTTTCAAGCTGGAAGCTGGATAGCTCCAGCACGTTCCACTGATCCGGCCGCGAGCTTGCAACCATGGCGGTGACCGGTGTCCCGATATTCCCGCCGACCTGCGCCGCGATACCGGACTCGCGCAGGATGTGTCCCACCAGTGCCGTAGTAGTGGTCTTGCCGTTGGTACCGGTGATGCCGATAGTGCGGCCCAGCAAGAACGGCGCCGCCAGTTCCACTTCGCCGATCACCCATACACCCCGCGTACGGGCGGCATTCAGTTCCGGAAGATCGGCCGGCACGCCGGGGGAGATGACGATGAGGTCGGCGTTGTCAAAGGTTGTGGGTGATGGGTTGTGGGTGATGGGTTGCGGGTCGTGGGCGGAAGGTTGCTGGGTGAAAGAGACACCTAGCCGCTTCAAAATGGCCGCGGCTTCCGGGAGTTGCGAGAGCGGTTTCAGATCGGTGGCGCGCACTTCGGCGCCTTGGCTTAGCAGCAATTGGATCGATGCCAGTCCCGATTTCTCCATGCCGACGACGAGAGCGCGAGTTTGGTGCATCGCCATCATCCTTTTACGGTCGTGCGGTTCGCGAGAGCCCGGAGCAAAGCACGCAACTGCTTTCCGAGGTTGCCGAGTTGTTTCAACAGCAGTCCCAGCGGTTCGGGCGCGATATATTCCAGTCGGCCCGCGATCTCCAACTCGGTTTCCAATTCCGCGACGGAGCCTTGGGCAATGGACAGAAAATTCAAATATTCTTTTATTTGCTCTCGACAGTGCCCCTCCGCAATATTGGCTGGGATGGAAACCGCGGCCCGCCGCACCTGGCTTGTCAAGCCGTATAACTCCCGTGCCGGAAATGAACCCGTCAATTTGTAGACAGACTCCACTATACCCATGCCGCTCTGCCAAACCCGAAGATCCCGAAAGCTCTGAATCGAATCACCCACAACCTATAACCCACAACCCATAACCCGTTTTTTCACCGTAGCTTCAGCGTGGTCAGCGCGAACAGCGCCAACACCAGCCCCGCGATCCAAAACCTGGCGATGATCTTCGATTCCGTCCAGCCCAGCGCTTCAAAATGATGGTGCAGCGGGGCCATCTTGAAGATGCGCTTGCCGCGCAGCTTGAAGCTGCCCACCTGCAGGATCACCGATAACGTTTCCAATACGAAGATCCCTCCGATAAACAGCAGCAGGATCTCCTGCTTGATCAGGATTGCTACGATGGCCAGCGCCGCGCCCAATCCCAGCGAGCCGACATCGCCCATGAAGATCTCGGCGGGGTGCGCGTTGTACCAGAGAAAACCCAGGCTGGCGCCCGTCATCGAGCCGCAGAAAATGGTCAGCTCAGAAGTCCGGGCGTTGCGCGCGATCTGCAAATACTCGGCCAGCGTGGCGTGGCCGCCCGCGTACGTCAGCACGGTCAGCGCGCCGGAGGCGACCACCATCAGGCCGATCGCCAGCCCGTCCAGGCCATCGGTCAGGTTCACGCCATTCGACGAACCCACAATCACTACCGCCACGAAGATGAAAAACGGCAGCACTCCCAGCGCGTAGGTCCAGCCGCTCGCCAGCAGCGAAGAGATGAGCAGCGTCGGTTTAAAGCGCTTCAGAAACGGGACGTTCATCACCGTCGAGTAGCCGCCGTAAGTGCGCATGAACATGAGCACGGCCGCCACCACAAGAGCGACGCCCACCTGGTACAGCATCTTGCGCCGCGCGGTCAAACCCAGATTACGATGCTTGGCCACTTTGGAATAATCGTCGACGAAACCAATGGCTCCATAGGCCAGCGTCGTGAGCACGGCGATCCATACATATGAGTTGCGCAAGTCCGCCCAAAGCAGTGTGGGGATGACGATCGAAACAATGATCAGCACGCCACCCATCGTGGGCGTTCCAGCTTTCTTCTGGTGCGATTTGGGTCCCTCCTCGCGGATGTACTGGCCGATCTGAAACTCGCGCAGTTTGCCGATCAGCCAGGGACCCAACGCAATGCAAAGAAACAACGCGGTCAGGCTGGCGAACGCCGTGCGCGACGTGACATAGCGAAACACGCGGAAACCCGAGACCAGCGGCGACAATTTTTCGTAGAGCAGGAAGTACAGCATCGTTAAGCCAGAACTTTCTCCATCGCCTGCTCGATCCGCACTCCGCGCGAGGCCTTGAAGAGGACAGCGTCGCCCGGCCGGACCAGTTGCCGAAGGAATTCGGCGCTGTCGGCGCTATCGGAACGTTCAAAAAAATGAACGGAGTGTGGCGGCATGCCCGCACGCACGGCTTCTTCCGCCATGAAGCGCGCCGCGCCTTGCACCGCGACCAGCGCGTCCAGGCCGGTTTCCGCCGCGCAGCGTCCCACCTGCCGGTGCAGGAATTCGGCGGCATGTCCGAGTTCCAGCATCTCGCCCAGCACCGCGATGTGGCGGCGGGCGGGCGTGGATCGCAGCACATCCAGCATGGCGCGCACAGCCTCGGGATTGGAATTGTAGCAGTCGTTCCAGATCACCACGCCGTTGTGCTGCAGGCGTTCGCCGCGCATCTTGCCGATCGTGAAACTGGCCACCGCGTCCCGCAGGCGCTCCAGCGGAATATCGAACGCACGTGCCACGGCCATCCCCGCCAGCAGGTTCAGCACGCCGTGGCGTCCCGCCAGGGTCGTGTGAAAAGGGACGCCATCCACATGGAAGCGCGTCCCATCCGGCGCCGGCGCAATGTCCGTTGCCCGTACATCCGCTTCTGGCGAAAGTCCGAACGTGATCGCGCGGCCCGGGTGAATTTCGCGGAAGCGCAAGACCCGCGGATCGTCGGCGTTGAGCACGGCTATGCCTGTTTTGGGATCGAGCGCCTCGATCAACTCGCGTTTCGCCAGGGCCACGCCTTCGATCGAATCGAAGGCCTCCACGTGCGCGTATCCCACATTGGTCACCACGCCGATATCGGGTTTGGCGATGGATGCCAGCGTGCGAATCTCACCCGCGTGATTCATGCCCATTTCGAGCACGCCCACGCGTGCTTCGTCCGGCAGGCGGAGGATCGAGAGAGGCACACCTACGTGGTTGTTCAAGTTGCCCACCGTCTTGCCTACCGGCAATTCCACCGCCAGCAGGTGGGCGATGGCGTCCTTGGCGGTGGTCTTGCCTGCGCTACCCGTCACTCCCACTACGCGGCCGCCCCAATTCCCGCGCGCCCAGTTGGCCAGGTTTTGCAGGGCCAGGAGAGAGTCGGGCACTATCAGGATGGGGGTGCTTGCAACCGGCCCCGGGCTGGAAGCCTGCGCCACAACTGCTACGGCTCCTTTTTCAAACGCCGTATCGATGTGGGCATGCCCATCGTGATTGGGGCCGCGCAAGGCGAAGAAGAGATCGCCGGGCTCCAGCGTGCGGGTGTCGACGGACCATCCGGTCACCCGCGGCGCACGCTGCCCCGCGCCGCAGTCGCCTTCCGCCCGCAGCGCCGCGCACACTTCGCTGAATCCAAGAATCATTTCGGCTCCCGATGGTAACCGAAACCCCGCAGCACACCGCGGGCCACTTCGCGATCGTCGAACGGGATGGTCTTGTCCTTCAATACCTGGTAGGTTTCATGGCCCTTTCCGGCAAGAATGACTATGTCGCCGGGACGCGCTTCCTTAATAGCCCGGGCGATGGCTGTGGCCCGGTCGGGTTCCACGATGTGCGGCACGTCGCTGCGCCGGATGCCCACCAGCGCATCGTTCATAATCGCCAGCGGATCTTCCGTGCGCGGATTGTCGCTGGTCAGCACCACGAAATCGCTGTTCTCCGCGGCCGCCTTGCCCATCAGCGGACGCTTGGCGCGGTCGCGGTCGCCGCCGCATCCGAACAGAGTGAGAATACGCTTGGGCGACAGGCCGCGCGCTACCGCGATGGTGTTCTTCAGGGCGTCGTCGGTGTGCGCATAGTCGACCACCAAGCCGAACGGCTGGCCCTCGTCGATGCGCTCGAATCGCCCCGGCACGGCCCGGCATTGTGCAATGCCCGCGGCGATCGTCTCCGGTGTGAAACCGTAGCTCAAGCCCGCGCTGCAAGCCGCCAGGATGTTGTACACGTTGATTTTGCCCAGCAGCGGCGATTCCACCATGAAGCGCGCTTTGCGGCTTTGCACTTCAAAGCGCAGCCCTTGCAGGTTGGATGAGATGTGGCGCGCGCGCACCGTGGCGCTCTGCCCAAGACCGAACCATAGCGCTTCGCTCTGCCGGGAGACCTGCACGCGGCGGCACCATTCGTCATCGCGGTTCAGCACCACCCACGCGGGCGGCGGTGCGCCCGCGCCGGAGAAAAGCAGCTGCTTGGCGCTGAAGTACTCCTCCATCGTGTGATGGAAATCCAGGTGATCGCGCGTCAGATTGGTGAAGATGGCCGTGTGGAAACCCAGGCCATATACCCTGCCCAGCGCCAGCGCGTGAGATGAAACCTCCATCACCGCATACGATCCGCCCGCGGCTTCCAGTTCCGCGAAAAGTCGCAGCAGATCGAGCGATTCAGGAGTGGTGTTGACGGCCGGCAGTACGCGCCCGGCAAGATGGTACTCGATCGTGCCGATCAGCGCCGTGGTCTTGCCTGCGGCGCGCAGGATGGCATCGATCAA
>JBEKIM010000163.1:0-13582 GCA_050011755.1 Bryobacteraceae bacterium
GCGCGCCATGACGCGCCGTGCCGGCGTAAACCAGTTGTTCGATCCCGGCAAGGTCCGCATCCGCGGCCAGGCGGTAATGCACGCTGGACGTCAGGCCTTTGCGCTCCACGAACGCACCCGCGATCGGTTCGAGTTCCAGCGCGAGCTCTTCCGAGAGCCGTTCGAGAGCCTCCCGGCTGGCCATTGCGGCCGGCTCGACGAAGCGGAACTGCCGGCCGAGGATCTCCAGGCCGTGGTTTCCGGCGTAGATCAGGCCATCCAGGCGGATGCGTTTGTAAAGATCTTCAATGGCCCGGCCGCTGATGATGGTCGCAATCAAGTCATCCTGGCTCGAAAGCAGGTTTAGCGTTGCCGCAACCGTGGGGTCCAGGCGCGGCATATTCGGATCGCCGCTGATGGGCACCAGGGTGCCGTCGAAATCGAGAAAGAGTGAGATCAGGGTGGCGGAGCGGCTGCGCGCCTCGATCTCGGAGACGAGATCCGCTGGAAGTGGGTGCATGGCCCTTCCAGAGGCATGCACGAATGCGGCCAATGTCCTGGGCCATACTTCCCGGGGTTTCCGCAGGCAGCGTCGATGTTTTGTGGATGTAGCGTCGACGTAAGATGGTTCGTATGCCTCTATCCGCACGCAACCAACTTCCCGGCCGGATCAAGGATGTCAAGCTCGGCGACGTGATGGCGCACGTTGTAGTTCAGGTAGGCGAGAACGAGATCGAAAGCGTGATCACCCGGCGCAGCGCCGAGGAACTGCATCTCAAGACAGGCGACACTGTTACGGCAGTCATCAAGTCCACTGAAGTGATGATTCAAAAGTAGCTGCCGGCCGAGTCAGTTCGCCTGCCGTATCCTGAGCGCGGTCACCTGGCGGACCCACCGCGCCGGGCGCTTGTCGTCCGGAACCACGATGCGGAAGGGTCCTTCTTTGTCCGGCAATGCTTTGCCGTCGCGCCTGGTTGCAAGGTAGACCTTTCGATCCGTGAACGCGGCATCCAAATCCGGCAAAGCAAAGACTACGCGGTAGCCGTCGGCCGCTTCCACCAGGAGATACAACGACATCAGCTTTCCCCGCATTTTCTCGCCCGATGGCATGTCCACCTTCGCCAGTATGCCGGATAAGAGAACGCCATCAAACGAAGCCGGGGTACCGTGTTCCGTGGCGTCAATCTTATGCTGAGGGAGTGCCGAGAGGTCCGCCGCGGTCAGCGTAACGGTCTTGCCATTGCCGCCATCCACAAGAAGCGCAGGCGGCTGGCATAGTGCTGCCGGGATGAGGATAGCGAATGCTGAAACAAGGCGGATTGCAGTCATTTCTACAGCGTAGCGTAACCCATCGGTGACATTAGGACACTACCCACCCATTCCAATCCAGCCGCATCTGTAGGGTAAGGTAAAAGAATGCAGGCCAAAACCTTCTGGGTAGCCGCTGTTTTCACGGAATTCGCCCTGGGTGTCCCCGTTCGCATGCCGGCGCAGGGAGTTCCGCCCGCAGCCGCCCCAGCGGCTTCCACCGCACCCGCTCCGCCCGTCCGCCGCTTCGGAGGATTTGTTCCCGGCCAGCACCGTCCGCCCGGCGATCCCGTGCAGATTGCCCATGGCAAGGCCCTCTATGCCGTAAATTGTGTCTCCTGCCATGGTGTGGACCTGCGTGGCGGCGATCTGGGCGGGCCGAACCTGCTGCGCTCGCAGGTGGCGCTCAGCGACCAGAACGGCGAACTGATCCTTCCCATTATCCAGGGCAGCCGCCAGGACGAAGGCATGCCCGCCATCCCGATCGAACCCCCGGACGGGTTGGCGGTGGCGGCGTATATTCGGAGCGTGGTCGAAACCATCGGTTCGCAGGGCCGCCCGCCATCTGCCGGCAAGGAGGCGCCCAGCATCCTGGTGGGAGACGCCAATGCAGGCCGGCAATACTTCGCGGCCAAGTGCGGCAGTTGCCATGCGGCGACGGGAGATCTGCAAGGCATCGCCACGCGAATCACGGACCCCAAATCGCTGCAGACCACCTGGGTGGCGGGCGGCCTCCGGAGACGCCGCCTGCCGCCGGCGGGACCGCCGAGCAAGCGGACCCCCACCGTTACGGTCACGCTGCCGTCCGGGGAGCGCATCGAGGGCCAACTGGTTCGTATCGACGACTTCCTGGTGACGGTCGGACTTGCCGACGGCACGCTGCGCACCATCCGCCGCGACGAAGACGTGCCGAAAGTGGAGGTACACGATCCGATGCAGACGCATCGCGATCTGCTGGCCGTTTACACCGACAAAGACATACACGACGTGACTGCTTATCTGGTGACTTTGAAATGACAATAGTCAAAATGCTGATGGCCGCGCTCACGGTGACACCGGCTGTGCTCACGGGACAGACAGCCGGCGGAGTCGATCCGGTCGATCTTCTGAAGCCGCTCAAGGACTCCTGGCCAACTTATAGCGGAGACTACACCGGCAAGCGCTATAGCGTGCTCGATCAGATCAATCAATCCAATGTGAAGCACCTGACGCTGGCCTGGATGACCCGGGTAGCCCCCGGCCAGGCCCAGAGCGGGCGCTTCGGCCGGGCGAACATCATTGTGGGCGGCGAGGGGCCGGGCGACATCAACGTGGGCGGCGGGACCATCAAGGCCTCCGCGCTGGAAGTGGACGGCGTGCTGTACTTCACCATGCCGGACAACGCCTGGGCAGTCGACGCGCGCGACGGCACCGAGTTGTGGCATTACTTCTGGAAGACTAAGGGCGGCACGCACATCGGCAACCGCGGTCTGGGCATGTGGCACAAAACCCTGTTCATGGAAACGCCCGACGATTATCTGGTGGCCCTGGATGCGCCGACGGGGAAGGAGCGCTGGCACAAGCCTATCGCCGATCTGGCCCAGGGATACTTCTCCACGCCGGCTCCCGTAGTGGTCGGCAACCATGTGCTGGTGGGCACGGGCAACGATATCGACGCTCCCGGGTTCGTGCAGTCGTTCGATCCGGAAACCGGGGATGTGCAGTGGAAGTTTTTCACCGTCCCGCAGAAGAAAGGCGATCCGGGGATGGAGACCTGGGGTAGCGTCGACGCAGCCCGGCACGGCGGTGGGCAAGCCTGGGTTCCCGGCGTGTACGATCCGGAAACGCACCTTTACATCTTCAGTACCGGCAACCCGACTCCCGCTTTCACCACCGGTACCCGCGGCGCGGGCGATAACCTGTTCACGTGCGCGATTGTCGCCCTGAACGTGGACACCGGCAAACTGGCCTGGTATTACTCGACATCGCCGCACGACATGCACGATTACGATTCGGCGCAGACGCCGGTCCTGGTGGACGCCATGTTCAATGGCAAAATGCGGAGGCTGTTGCTGACGGCGGCGCGCAACGGCTATTACTTCACGCTGGACCGCGTAACCGGCGAGCACCTGGTTTCGAGTCAGTACGGAGAATTCACGAACTGGGCCAAGGGGATGAACGCGAAGGGCGCTCCAATCTACAATCCGGAAAAGAACGCCACGGTCGCGGGCTCGCTGGTGTCGCCCACGTCGGATGGCGTCACCAATTGGGAGCCGGCTTCGTACTCCCCCGATACGGGACTTTTGTATGTAGCGCAGCAGAACGGGTACTCGCTGTTCTATCTGACCGATGTCGATCCGCGGGGATCGATGGGTCTGGGCGGTAAGGAAGAAGCCCAGGTGGGATCGGGCGGCAGCTTTCTGACAGCCATCGACTACACTACGGGGAAGATCGCCTGGAAACGGCCGTACTACGGCGATGGCGGCGGGGGTGGACTGTTGACGACGGCCGGAAAACTGCTCTTCGCCGGTGACGGCGCCGGAAACCTGGTGGCGCACGACGTCGCCAATGGCAAGCCGCTGTGGCATACGCGCATCGGCGACGTCACGAATGCGCCGCAGACGTTTATGCTGGACGGTCACCAGTACCTGATCGCGGCCACCGGCGACACGCTGTGGTCGTTCCTGCTGTATTGACGGCGGACGGGATGGAGCGGGACTTGAAAGTCCCGCCGGCACGCTGAAGCGCGCGCCACATGCCGCGGCGACCCGTTTTCAGACTGAAATTTCCCAGTTTCGGACAATGAAATCTCAATATGAACGAACGGCGTGCGAGTGCCTCAATGAAATCCGCCGGTTAGATTGGAACGGATCGTGCACAGGGAATAGACGTGCCCACTTTGCTGGAGGATTTACGCTACGGAATCCGCAATTTCCGCGGAAGTCCCGGCCTTACGGTGACTGCTATACTCACTCTGGCCGTCGGGATTGCAGCCAGTTCGACGGTGTTCGGCTGGATTGACGAAGTACTGCTCAACCCCATCCCGGGCGCGCCGCGCGCGAGCGAACTGGCGACGCTCGAAACCGTGATGCCCAATGGCGAGCTGCAGAACACGGCCTATCGCGACTATCGCGATTACCGGGACAGCCTGCGGCAGGTCTCTGGTGTAGCTGCGTCGCTGGCCAATGTTTTCACCGTCGGCAACGACCAGAACCCGCGATTGATCTGGGGCGAATTCGTCTCCGCCAATTACTTTTCCGTGATGCGCGTCGCAGCCATTCGCGGCCGGACGTTTCTGCCCGAAGAATCGGGAGACGCGCCAGGCGGACCGCAAGTGGCGATCATCGGCGACCGGCTTTGGCAAAGCGCGTTTGGCCGCGACCCGCGGGCGATCGGCAGGACGCTGCGCGTGAATCAGCGGGAGCTCACGATTGTGGGCGTAATCCCGCCCGATTTCCATGGAACCGTGCCGGGGCTGATGCTGCAGATGTGGGTGCCCCTGTCGCTTGCGCCGGAGATGAATGGCCAGGGTACGTGGCTGCTGGACGACCGCAATGCACGGCAAATGTGGCTCACGGCACGGCTTAGGCCGGGCGTCGGGATGGAACAGGCACGGGGGGAAGTAGTAGCCCGCGCACAGCGAATGGCAGAGGCCCACCCCGAGACCAACCGCGCAGTCAGCGCCACGCTGCTGCCGATTTCGCGGGGTCACCTGGGCGCGCATAACCTGCTGCGGACGCCGTTGCAGGTCTTGATGGCCGTATGCCTGGTGCTGTTTCTGATTGTGGCGGCGAACGTGACCAACCTGCAACTGGCCCGCGCGGTGGCGCGCAAAAAGGAATTCAGCATCCGGCTGGCTTTAGGCGCGCGGCCGGGGCGTCTCTTCCGGCAGTTGCTGACCGAGAGTCTGTTGCTGGCGGCGATGGGGGCGGCGGCGGGTACGTTGCTGGCCATGTGGTGCGGTCAGGCGCTCCTGTGGCTGTTGCCGCCGGTCAACCTGCCGATCGAATTCGGAGCCACGACAAACTGGCACATGCTGGCGTTTACCACACTGATTTGCATGGCCGCGGCAGTGTTGACCGGCGTCGCGCCCGGGCTGCAATCGATCCGCACGCCGGTCACCGAAGGGCTCAACGAGAGCTCCCGCGGAACGACGTCCGGCATCGGCGCGGGCCGCACGCGTGCGCTCCTGGTGGTTGCGGAAGTCGCGCTGGCGATGGTGGCGCTGGCGGGCACCGGAGTTTTGGTCCGGAGTTTCTACAGTGCGCGCGCGATCGACGCAGGAATGGACGCGCACAATGTCGCGTGCGCGAAATACTACGTGGAGACCTTTTGCCGGACGGCGGAAGCGCGCAGGCAGTTCTGCCGGCGGCTTACAGAACGTCTGCGTGGGATGCCCGGAGTCCAGGGTGTGAGCTATTCCGATTTCGTCCCTCTGGAGATCGGCGACAGGTCGGCGTCGGAAGTCGGCGTGGAGGGATATGTGCCGGCAGTGGGCGAGCCCATGCAAGTGATGAACAGCATGGTGTCGCCGGGATATTTCAACGTGCTGAGGATTCCGCTTCTGGAAGGCCGCGATTTCACCGAACAGGATGACCGCGGAACCGCTCCCGTGGTGATCGTTAACGAGGCGTTCAGACAGCGCTTTTTCGGTACAGGGCCCGTCCTGGGCCGCAAGGTCCGCGTAGGCGGCCTGGTGGCGACCGTGATCGGGTTGGCCGGAGACAGCAAGTACCGGCGGCTGACGGAAGGGGGGACGGCTTATTTCTACGCCTCCGCCCGGCAGTTCTCGGGCGAACAGTTCTGGATGGCATTTTTCGTGCGGACCACGCGGCCATTGGAAGGCATGCTGGGAGCGCTGGGGCGGGAGGCCGCGGCGGTGAATCCCGCGACGCGCGGCAGCGGCTTCATCCCCTACCAGGATTGGCTTGGAGCGGCGCTCTATTCGCAGAGGGTGGCGGCCATGCTGGTGGGCATTGTGGGTGCGATCTCACTGGCTTTGTCGGCGATCGGCCTGTATAGCGTGTTGACCTTCGCCGTGAGGCAGCGCACGCACGAGTTTGGCATACGGATCGCCTTGGGCGGGCGTTCATGGGACGTGCTTGCGGCGATGTTACGGCAAGGCATGCTATTGACTCTGGCGGGCCTGGGCGCGGGCACGCTGATTGCGGTGGTGTTGCTGAGGGCTTCTTCGGCGTTTCTGCCCAACGTGAAGACGAACGATGCGGCGGTATTTGGCGGCGCGATACTGCTATTGACGCTGGTGGCTTTGCTGGCCAGCTATCTGCCGGCTCGGCGCGCGACCAAGGTAAACCCCATGGTGGCGTTGCGGCACCAGTAGGATTGCGCAGATGCGGACGCCGAAGAGCAGATTTCACCGCTCATCCGGCGTTCGCGAACATCATCCGCAGACGGCGCTGGTATGCTCAAGGGATGTTTCGCGCTCTCATACTTCTGGCGGCAATCTGCGGCGCCGCCCGCGCTCAGAACGGCGCTAACCCCACGGGCTTCCTATCCACGGGGCTGCGGCTGGACCCGGCCGGGGAGGCCATCGAGTTGGGAAGCATGCCGCTGGCGATGGCCCTCGCGCCGGGCGGAGAGAGAGCCGCCGTGGTTCTCAGCGGGTGGCGCGAACAGGGTCTGCAGATCGTCGACCTGAAGACGCGCCGCGCCCTGCAGACACTGCCGCAGGAGGCCGCATTCTTTGGCATTGCCTTCTCTTCAAACGGCAGCGAGATCTACGTTTCCGGGGGAAATGCCGACGCGATCTATTGCTACGCGTGGAAAGATGGCGCCGCCACGCTGGATCGCAGGATCGCCCTGGCGGAACATAAGGCCGGCGCGCCGGGAACGCGATATCCGGCCGGGATGGCCGTTTCGCGGCGTGGAAATTACCTGTACGTGGCGGAAAACGTGAGCGACACGTTAGCGGTTGTAGATCCAGCCACATCGCGGGTGGTGGCCAGGTTCCCCACCGATCACTACCCGTATGCGGTGGAAGCCGCCGCGAACGGCAAAGTCTACGTTTCCGCCTGGGGAGCCGGCACGATCTCGATCTTTCAAACCCGAGGCGACGGCACCCTGCAGCCCGCGGGAAAGGTACGGGTGGGCCCGCGCCCTTCGGCGCTGCTGTCGAATGCTTCCGGATCGCGCTTGTTCGTGGCCCTGGCCGCCAGTGATCGGGTGGCTGTATTGGACACCGGGAAGATGAAAGTCGTACGGTATTTGAGCGACGCGGCGCCGGCCGGGCCCTCGGAAGGCAGTACGCCGAATGCCCTGGCGCTTTCCCAGGATGAGTCGAAACTATTCGCCGCCGAGGCGGACAACAATGCGATCGCCGTTCTGGACTTCTCCGGGAATCGAGCGGAACCGGCACGGATCCCGACCGATTGGTATCCGACCGCGGTCTTAAACACTGGCGAGCGGCTGCTGGTTCTATGCGGCAAGGGGCACGGCAGCCATGCGAACCCGGACGGTCCCACTCCCGGAGAAGGCATCGCGAGACCTCTCGGATACGACCTGGGGCAATTGAACGGAACGCTGCGCGACCTTCCCAGTCATCTCACCCCGGAAGACCTGGCGAGTTACTCGCGGCGGGTTGCCGCCGCGAACAATTGGACAGAGCGGCGGTTGACGAAGACGTATCCGCCCTTCAAGCACGTGGTCTACATTATCAAGGAAAATCGCACTTACGATCAGGTGTTGGGCGACCTCAAGGAAGGCGACGGGGACAAGAACCTGGTTTTCTTCGGGCGAGCCATATCTCCCAATCATCATGCCCTTGCGGAACGCTTTGGAATCTTCGACAGGTTCTTCACCAATGCCGAGGTCAGTTCGCAGGGTCATATCTGGTCGACGGCCGCGTACGTGACCGATTTCGGCGAGAAAGTGATTCCTTCCGCGTATTCCGACAGGCGGCAGGGCGTGGACGGCGAAGAAATCGATGAACCGCTCAACGGATTTCTCTGGAGCCTGGCGAGGAAGAAAGGAATCGGATTTCGCGATTACGGCGAAATGATGAAAGGGGAAGGCTGGCCTGTCACGCAGAAGGAGTTGGGCGCCAACGTGAGTCCCACGTACCCGCCATTCGACTTGAAGATCGCGGATCAGGTACGCGCCGACGCCTGGATCGCGGAGCTGAACAAGTTCGCGAGCGCGGGGAAGATGCCGGAACTCGAAGTGATGCATCTGCCCAGCGACCACACAGCCGGCGGACGCGCCGGGTACCCGACTCCGCGCGCCTATATGGCCGACAACGATCTGGCGCTGGGCCGGATTGTGGAAGCGCTCTCCAAGTCTCCGTTCTGGCGGGATACGGCCGTTTTCGTGCTTGAGGACGATTCGCAGGCGGGTCCGGACCACGTTGATTGCCACCGTTCCGTATTCTTCGCGATCTCGGCGTATAACCGGCCAGGGACGATTCACCGGTTCATCAACACGACCGACGTGGTCGCGGCAATCGAGGACATTTTGGGATTGAGCCGCTTATCCAAATACGACTATTTCAGCCGGTCCCTGGCCGACATATTCAGCGCCACTCCGGATCTGTCGCCTTGGACGGCGATGCCCGCCCAGTTCGATATGCAGGAGATGAACGCCGCCAAAACGACAGCGGCGAGAATGTCGGAAGGCCTGGATTTCAGCGGTCCGGATCGCGTGAACGACCAGATCTTCAATCGGATCCTGTGGAGCATGCTGAAGGGATCCGAACCGTTTCCGATGGCGCCGGCGAAATCGCCATTGCATCTGTTTGCGGCTGGAAGATGATCGTGACAAGCGTTCGCTGCCGTTACTCGACGACCGCCTGGGACACGGCGTTGTCGAAGTCGTATTGCAGCGATCGTCCCGGCGTTTGCACGAACAGCACGACCACCATCTGTTCTTTCCGGTTTACCCACCAGTAGGTGCCGAAGGCGCCATCCCAGCCATAACTGCCGTTAGGCTTCCGCAGCCGCGCGTCCACAGCACTGACCACTACTTCACCGCCGAGTCCGAATCCGACGCCCTTGGGGGCACGCCCAATCTGACCTTCAAAGAGCTCGCCGACATTGTTGCTTAACATCAAGTCCACGGTCCACGGGCTGAGAATGCGTTTGCCGTTCAGTTGCCCGCCGTTGCAGAGCATCTGCGCGAATTGCAGGTAGTCGGGCGCAGATGCCGTAAGGCCGCCGGCACCCGAGAAATAGGCAGGCGATCCGATCCGGAGCGGGTTGGCGGGCTTCTGCAATCCGTTCGCGGTGTGGTTGTAGATGGTGGCGATGCGCGGCTTTTCGTGGTCCGGGACGTTGAACCAGGTATTATCCATGCCCAGCGGCTCGAACAGACGCCGCCGCAGGAACTGGTCGAACGGCAATCCGGAGACGATCTCGACAATACGGCCCAATGTGTCGAAGCCCGCCAATCCGCTGTACCGCCATTCGGTGCCCGGCTGAAAATCCAAGGGCAGCGCGCCCAGCCGGGGAATGAAATCGGCAAGCGTCTCGGTGGGCGTGCGGGCCTGCTGCAGCTTTTGTAAATCCGGCCCGGTGAGGCCGCCTGAGCCGAGCCCGGAAGTATGCGTCAGCAGGTCGATGATGGTGATATCGTGGTTCGCCGGAACTGTATAGTAGCGATCCCCCGCCGCGGGGCCCTGGTCGGACATCGGCGGCGCTGTGCGGACGGCTTCCACGGCCACCTTGGAATTCTTGAATTCGGGGATGTATTTCCCAACCGGATCGGTCAGTTTCAGCTTGCCTTCCTCCATCAGGATCAGGATGGCCGCCGCGGTGATCGGCTTGCTCGACGAGGCCAGACGGAAAAGCGCGTCTTTGGTCATCGGCTTCCTGGACTCGATGTCCATCAATCCATGCGCTTCGAAATGGACGAGGCGGCCGCGCCGCGCGACCATCGTCACGGCGCCGGAGATGTCCCCGGCTTCCACGCGCCGCATGATCGTCTCGTGAATGCGCGGCAGGCGGTCGGGAGCCAGCCCGACTTCCTCGGGCTTCGCCTCCGGCAGGGACGCCGCCGCGAGCGGTAGCCCAATCGACAAGACCATCGCGGCCCGGAAGGCGGCGCGGCGGTTGGAAACGGAAAATGAATGTGGCGGAGTCATGTGATCCTCACTGGTAAGCCTGATCGTAGCGCTGTTCGGGCCGGCGTGCCGGATGCTACGTTGATCCCGGTATGACGGCTCTAGCGCGTTTGGCGCTGGCCTGGTCCGGTGTGGCAATTGCGACCGGCGCCTGGGGCAGGGATCGGGTCACACTTTCCCTCGATGGTGAATGGTCGATCGAAGACAGCGTGGCGGCCGACGCGATGCCGCGGGAGTGGCACCATCGCGTGCCGGTGCCCGGACTGGCGCACCTGGCGCAGCCGGGCTTTGCGGACGCCGATCGGTTCGACAGCAAAGAAGTCATCGCGAACCGCGTGAGCAAGGGAGTGCTCCCCGAGTCCGCGCGAATCGAAGGATCGGGCATATCGCATCAGGAGCGCAACTACTTCTGGTATTACAAAACCTTCCGCACAGCGGAGCGCAGGCAGGCCGTCGTCCTGCGCATCGATAAGGCGCAGTTCGGCACGACGGTATGGCTGAACGGGCAGAAGATCGGAGAGCATGCCGGCTGTTTTTCGGCGGGCTACTTCGATGTGGCGCATGCCATTCACTGGGATGGCGAGAATCAACTGGTGGTGCGCATCGGCGCACATCCCGGCGTGCTTCCGGCCGGCTTTCCCACCGGCACCGACTTCGAAAAGAACCGGTGGACGCCCGGAATCTACGACAGCGTGTCGCTGCTGTTCAGCGATAATCCTGTCATCGAGAGCGTGCAGGTGGCCCCGCACATCGCGGCGTCTGAAATTCTGGCGCAAACGAAACTGAAGAACTACGGCACGGCGCCGGTTCACGTCGTACTGACGCAGAGCGTGCATGTGTGGCGCGATGCGCGCCCGGTGAGCCACGCCGCTCCATTGCGCGTCGAACTGGCTCCCGGAGAGGAGAAGACGCTGACACAGACAGTCGCGGTACCCGCGGCGCAACTGTGGACGCCCGAGCATCCATTCCTGTATGTGCTTGAAACATCGCCGGGCGGAGACAGCGCCGCGACGCGCTTCGGCATGCGTGAGTTCCGCTTCGACACGCCTACACGGCGCGCGTATCTGAACGGCCGCGTGTATTTCCTGCGCGGGTCGAATATCACGCTGCACCGGTTCTTCGAGGATCCGCTATCGGGCGCGCTTCCCTGGAACGAAGCCTGGCTGCGCAAGCTGCTGGTGGAGATTCCGCGGCAAATGAACTGGAATGCCTTCCGCTTTTGCATTGGACCCGTGCCGCACCGGTGGCTGGATATCGCGGACGAGGCCGGCCTGCTGATTCAGAACGAATTTCCGGTTTGGACCGGCGCGCCCGACTGGTTCCACAATCGTTACAAGCGAAGCTGGAACGCGGACGAAACCATCCGGCAATACGGTGAATGGATGCGCGACAACTGGAACCATCCGAGCGTGGCGATCTGGGATGCCAATAATGAGTCTCTGGATGCCTTGTTCGGGGAGAAGATCATCCCGGCGGTGCGCGGTTTGGATCTCTCGGCGCGGCCGTGGGAGAACAGCTACAACGCGGCGGTGGGGCCGGACGATCCGGTGGAAGATCATCCTTACCTGTTTCAAAAAGGCAGCGAGAAAGACGAGAAGCCTTTCGAGATTTCCGAGCTGGAAAGCATGTCCGGCAAGGGTAGCGCGGGCAGCACGCCCACAGGGCATGCGCAAATCAATAACGAATACGGCTGGCTTTGGCTGCTGCGCGACGGCACTCCGACGGAGCTGACCGGCAAGGTATACGAGCACCTGCTGGGCGCCAGTGCCAAACCGCAAGACCGGCTGGCGCTCAATGCCTATCTGCTCGGAGGACTGACCGAATTCTGGCGGGCCCACCGCAGCTATGCCGGCGTATTGCACTTTGTGTATCTGACGGCATGCTATCCGGGAGCTTATACCTGCGACAATTTCGCGGACGTGGCGGCGTTGAAACTGGAACCGCACTTCGCGGACTACATGCGAGAAGCGTTCAAACCCCTGGGCGTTTATCTGAACTTCTGGCAACCCACGCTGGAATCGGGGTCCAGCCGGCGTGTCGCCATCATGCTGGTCAACGATGCATACGAAGCCGCCGAAGGAAAGCTGACGTTGACCCTGGAGCGGGCGGACGGTGTGCGGCTGGTGGACCGCGAAGTCCCCTTTGCCGTGCCTGGCTTGGGACAACAGACATACGCGATCGAGCTTCAAGTGCCCCATTCCACCGGACAGTGCACGCTGAAGGCCGCCGCGTTGATCAATGGGCAGCGGGAACCGACCCTGAGCCGCCGGAATGTTGCCGTTCAGGGCAGCGCCTGGTGAGGGTTAGCTGGATGCCTTCAATGCGGCGGTGCTCAACGTGGAATTGTTGGTGCTCCAGATCTTACTGACATTCGAGCCCGCCCCGACAAATAAGAGGGCGGATGCCAAAGCCACGAAGGCCATCAGCAAAGTGTACTCGATGAGATCCTGACCGGAGTCTTCCGTCCAGACGCGCAATAGGCGATCAACCACACTCAAGAGTATCGCAGCGGCCGGCGGAATGCACTGCTTTCATTAGTTAGTGCGACGCCTGCTTTATCGGGCAATGGATCCCGGATCGATGCCCGTAGCCAGATTGAAACCGCCGCCGACGGCACCCACCGCGGCAGTGGCGCGCGTGAGGCCCGTGAGGTGGCGCAGCCGGTACACCGCTTCGATGCCCGTGCAGTGCGCGCCGAGTAGGTTTTGCAAGCCAAAGTCCTTCAGTTTGGACGCCGTCCAGCTTAGCGTTTCATCACTCGCCTTATAAAGATGAAAGCCGCCCAGCGCGGCGTATATGGGAAGGGGGGCAATCCCGGACCGGGCGTATTCCAGCGTATTCACGATGCCGGCGTGGCTACAGCCGGAAATCACGACCAGGCCTTTCCCGGTCACGATGACGAGAGACTGGTCTTCGGGTAGATTATCTTCCGCGGTGTTTCCGTCGGCCAGGCGCAGCCTTTCGGTGGCATTCCAGTTCTTCTCCGGATACTTGCGCGGAACCGGGCCGGTCAACCAGACGCCGGGGAAGATCTCGCGCGGCGCTTTGTAAACGATAAACTTCCCGCCGGAAGCCTCATATTCGGGGCGGGCGGCGATCATGTGATTGGCTTCCGGCTCTCCGGCCGCGGACCGGCTCAGGAAAATGCCGTCGCCCACGTGGGCGCGAGACAGGGCTGTGGCGTTGGACCGTTTGTACTCACGGCGCAGGGTCAGCAGACCCGCGGTGTGATCGAGGTGATGG
>JBEKIM010000164.1:0-13529 GCA_050011755.1 Bryobacteraceae bacterium
GGACGAACCGGCCGGTCGATCAACCGGCTGGTGAGGATTTCCTTTTCCGAGGGACGCCCCTCGCGTTTGATGAAGCCGCCCGGAATCTTGCCGGCGGCGTAGGTGTATTCGCGATAATCTACCGTGAGGGGGAAGAAGCCGGCATTCGGCTTTGGCTCCTCGGACATGCAGGCACTGACCAGCACTACGGAATCGCCGGACCGAACGACGACCGCGCCGTTCGCCTGCTTGGCCATTCTACCCGTTTCGAGGGTGATCTGGCGGCCTCCCAGATCGATTTCAACTGTATGTGACATTTTCTAAATTCTCCGAGCCTCGACCACCCGATCGCGGGCGGCCAACGACGAAATCTGGCCGGTCGCGTGACCGGCCGAAATGAGACTGGAGTTGACAGGACGAGGCGGCCCCTAAAATCAGGGAACCATGCTAGCGGCAAAGCTAGCGGCGGATGCCTAGCTTGAGCAGAAGAGCCTTGTAGCGGTCCGGATCGGTGTCCCGAAGATATCTGAGCATCCGGCGCCGCTTGGCGACCATCGTCAGAAGACCCTTTCGCGAGGAATGGTCCTTCTGGTGGGTCTTAAAATGTTCCGTTAGCTGCGTGATGCGCTCACTCAACAGGGCGATTTGTACCTCCGGCGATCCCGTATCAGCCTTACCACGCTGATTTCCAGTGATTACCTGCCGCTTTGCTTCGGTCGCCAGTGCCATGCTCGAGTGGTTGCTCCTTGTCTTCTCTTTATCTCGTTTTGGTTACGGAATATAGCATACCACAAGCGGGATGGCTGCCGCAGGGCATTTTTGGGAAGCCGGTCCCAGAGATTCGAGGGTGCTGAAAGATAAACATGCTGAAAGATAAACATTGAAAACCAGGGGCGGATCGCTTATTCTATGTATCCGGACGCACAAAGCGGAGGCCTCGAATGCGAAAGTTCATTCCAAGTTTACCAGTTCTGGTGGCAGTGGCGGGATTTACCGGAGTAGCGATTTTGCAGGCCGGCTCCGCACCGAACGTCCTGACTCTCAGCGCAGGCGTTGTCACGTTCAATGCTACGGGCGTGGGATCGACCTCCGTCAATTATTACGGCCTCACGCTCTACAATCCCGGCACAAATCCGGTTGCGATTAGCGGGTTCAGCATTACGGGCGCGCAGGCGTCCGACTTCAGTGTTACCAACGGCTCATGCCCACTGAGCCCGAGCACCCTGCCGCCTGGGCAGTACTGTTACCCCGTGATATCGTTCACGCCTTCGGCGGTAGGCCTCCGCCTGGCAGCCGTGGTGGTGAAAGACGTGGGCGGCGCGCCCCAATCCGCTCTTCTGACCGGCGAAGGCCTGGCGGCCACCGTCGGGGTCGCCTTTACGGTTCCGGATGTGGCCTTTCCCAGCACACCACTTGGAATCAGCTCGCAATACGCTCCCTCGGCGTTCATCCAGGTGCAGAACACGGGGAACGCACCCTTGAATATTCAGTCGGCGGCGGTGGCCGGCGCGGATGCCCAGGATTTTCAGCTTACGCAGAATAGCTGCGGTTCCACAACAGTACCAGCCGGTGCGTTCTGCTATATCAGCATGATATTTGTTCCCACGGCCACCGGGCTGCGCGGGGCCGGCTTGCAACTCACCGACAATGCGCCTGGCGGCGTGCAAACTTTGCCCCTCAGCGGCGTGGGCTCGCCCGGGGTGAACATGCTGCAACTTTTCCCCACGGCCGTCGCTTTCACCCCGACGAGCACGGCCGGCAATGCGCCCACCACCATTTACGTTCAGAACACCGGTACGGAAACGGTGACCATGAACGACTTCCGCATTACGGGGCAAAACGCCTCGGATTTCTCGCTAGTGCAGAACTATTGCGCGCCGAGTCCATACACTCTGCCGCCGCAATACCAGTGCAGCCTGGCGGTGCAGTTCTCTCCCGCGGCCTTGGGCCCGAGGCTCGCGAACCTGGAAATCTTCGATAGCGCTCCCGGTAGCCCGCAGACTATTCCCATGGAGGGCACGGGAGTGGGTTCCAGCGCGAATCTGAGCTTTGGGACCAGCCCGCTGGTGTTCAATTCGTCTACAGTGGGCCAGGCGAACTACGGCAGCGTCAACCTGGAGAATCAAGGCCCCGGAACCGCGCAGATCTCGCTGCAGGTCCAGGGCATCGACGCCGCCGATTTCTCGGTGATCAGCTACTGCGCTTCCCTCAATCCGAATACTTCGTGCTATGTGCCCGTGATTTTTACGCCTTCGGCTCCGGGTATCCGTGTGGCTACACTCTTCGCCACCGATCCGGTATCGGGGCAAAGCATCTCCTTGTTTCTGATCGGCTCGGGCGCCGCGGCCGGAAATGCGCTGTCGTTTAGCACGCCGGCATTCGCGCCCACCGCTGTCGGAAACGAGAGCCAGGCTACCTTCAGCCTCTATAACAATAACCCCTCGTCCGTAACGATCAGCCAGTTTGCGCTGGCAGGCAGCGCCAAATCCGATTTCGGAGTTTTGCAAAACGGTTGCAATCCCGGCGCCGTAATCGGCGAATTCAGCTACTGTAGCGTAACCTTTAGTTTCACGCCCTCGGCGTCCGGTACGCGGGTCGCCGAGATCAACATCGATTACATTGGCGGCAGCGGGCCGCTCAGCGTGCCCCTGGCTGCGACGGGGGTGTCTCCGTCGCGTACCCTCACTTTCGGTTCATCGGAGCTTACCTTTGAAGCCGAGCCGGTGGGTGTGCCGACGGAAGTATCGACTCCCATTGCCAACAACGGAAGCGAGGCGGTGACTCTTAGCGGCGTTTCGCTGGCGGGGACCAATGCGCAGGACTACGCGATCACCGGGAACAACTGCCCGCAGGCGCCCGCCACACTTCCACCTTTTGCGAGCTGCAATGTGACCCTGCAATTTACGGCATCGGCGTTGGGTGCGCGGTTGGCGCGATTGCAGGTCTCGGACAACGCGTCGGGGAGTCCGCAAAGCCTGCCACTGGTCGGATTCGGTGTGAGCTCCGCTCCGGCACTTCAGGTCTATCCAAACGTGGTGAACTTCACTCCCGAGCCGCTGGGGTCCAGCGAACAGACGCAAATCCCGGTCACGGCCGTTGCCGGCATCCCGGTTTCCATAAGTGGAATCAAAGTCATCGGTCCTAACGCCGGCGATTTCACGGCGGTCAACAATTGCCCGGCGATCCTCACCGGGACGTGCGATGTCTATGTCACCTTCACCCCGTCCGTCACCGGTGCGCGTTTCGCGGACCTTGAGGTCCTGGACAATGCCGCGGGTAGTCCGCAAGTGGTTCCGCTGGCGGGGCTGGGAATCTCGACCCAGCCTCCGTCGAGTGCGATCAGCCTGCTGCCGATCCCGTTGACCTTCCCACAGGCGCAGGGAATCGGATATACCACCTCGACCAGTATGACGGTAAACAATACGGGCGCGAATAACGTCCTGCTGACGGGATTTCAGATCGTGGGAGCCGCGGCGAAGGACTTCGGCATTCAGTCCAACAATTGCCCGCTGAGTCCGGCGCCCTTGCAGCCGTATCAGAGCTGCTACATCACGATCGAGTTTACGCCGACGGCGGCGGGTGTGCGCCTGGCCACCTTCAAAGTGATCGACAATGCGCCGGGAAGCCCACAGTCCATCAGCCTCGTTGGAAAAGGCGTGGCCGCGGTCAAGACGTTGTCTGTGAGCCCGGCCAGCCTGACCTTCAGCCCCATTCCGGTCGGCAGCACCGAGTACAACGGCGGTTCAGTCAATATCGCCAATTCGGGAACGGTTCCCGTGACGTTTAAGAGTTTCGGCTTTAGCGGCGCGGACCAGGCCGACTTCAGCATCGGCGGGAATTACTGCGGCAGCACCTTGAATCCGGGAGTTAGCTGCCAGATCTACTTCAATTTCACGCCTTCGGCGACGGGTAACCGGACCGCCGAGTTCGCCATCGAGTCGGACGCCACTCCCGCCAAGCAGACGGTATCGCTGACCGGGACAGGCGAGTAAGACAACGGTTTTAAGGCACGTCAGCGGCGGCTCAATTGCTGCTGCGCATACGCCAGGCCCTGGCGCGCCAGTGGGTTTGCGGGATCGCAGGATAGGGCGCGCCGATATTCCGCCACGGCGGCTGCAAAATCGCCGGTGGCCGCGCGCACTCCGCCGCGATAGCAGTATGTCATGGCGTAACCCGCATCGATCTTCTCCGCCTGGGCCAACGCAGCCAGGGCTTCCGGCCACTGCGACTGACGGGCGTAGACGAGTCCGATCTGGGAATATACATGCGCGGTCGGCTTCTGGGCGGCGGCCTCCTGCAGTTTCGCCACTGCCCCTGCGGGGTCCCCGTCGCACTCATCGGCTAATCCCCAGTCGACCAACTGGTGAGAATCGGGCTTCTGCAAAAGCGCGGCCCCGGCATACTCCGCGGCGGCATCCCGGCAATTCCCGTGGATATAGTAGGTGAACGCCATTTGCGAGTGTACGCGCGCTTTTCCGGGGGATTTGCGCACGGCATCCTCCCACAACCGGATGTCGTTGCCCCATAACTCATTGCGTTGATAAGTGACGACCGCCAGTAACGCAACGATGCTGCAGCCGGCCGCAGCCAGCGGGCGGCGGCCGATGCGCAGACGGCTTAGCCCAGCGATGGCTACCAGCAGCATCCCAACCATTGGCAGATACAGACGCCGTTCGGCAACCGGATCTTTAATGGGCACGAATGAACTGGTCGGCAGCAGGAGCAACACGTAGACCAGGAAGCCGTAAGATGCCAGCGCATAGCGTCGCCGGCAGTACCAAGCCGCGCCCACCAGAAGAAGGATCCCGGCCAGGCCAAGACTAGCGCCATGGTCCATGATGTTTCGCGAGATGGGAAAATCCCAATCCACATTCTGCCCCGCCGGGAATACCAGAAGGCGGAGGTAGACGAAAAAGGCGCGGCATTCGGTGAACAGATACTGATACCAGGTGAGGCCCGCGATGCCAAAACCCGCGGTTCGGGCGTGGGCCAGCATGCTCGCGACGAATCCCAGAGCGGCCATCCCCAGCACAGCTGCGGGAGTGTAAATCCGCCAGTTTCCCCGGATTCCGCTCCACGAAAAGCCGGGGTTCCAGTAATAGTCGGTCAACAAAAGCAGGCCGGGCAGCACCAGCGTATGTTCCTTGGTGGCCAGCGCTCCGCCGAACAGAACCAGAACGGCGATGGCAGTCCCCCAGTTGGCCGCGGCAGGCCGCCGGTAAAGGAAGACCGCAAATGCCGCCAGGAAGAACAGTGCGCTGAGACACTCCGAACGGCCCGCTACGTAAGCCACCGATTCTGTTTGGATCGGATGCAGTAGAAAGACGGCGCCTCCGAATGCGGCCAGCCATGGGCTGTCCTGTCCAGCTTGGTTCAGCAGTTTCCGGAGGATCAAGAACACGAGGGCGGTATTGATCACGTGAATCCCGACATTCACCACGCGGAAACCAAATGCGGACGCCGAGCAGGCGTAGTTGACCCAGTAACTGAACATGAGAAGCGGCCGGACGCCGCTCACCCAGGGCCAGAATCCGCCGGGCAGTCCTTTGTAGTAGGGTAAGTCGAGATCGTCGAAAACAAAGGGCCCGTGGAGCGCCGGCGCATAGACCTGGAATGCGAGATACACGGCGGCAATGAACCCGGCAAAAATCCACCCGCGCTCCATGGATTTCTTCGGTTTGGCGTGGACCTGGGGGGCTTTGGGCGGCGGCAAACGACCAGCTTACCGCGCGCTCAGCCCTTTTGGATCAACTCGCGCGATACTAGAGTCTATGCATCGAATCCTTTGCGCGCTCCTTCTTTTAAGCCCATTCGCCGGCGCCCAAACCGGGCATTTATTATTCCGGAGCCCGGCTCTCAGCCGGACGCAAATCGTGTTTTCCTATGCCGGAGATCTCTGGTCCGTCCCGCGTGAGGGCGGAGAGGCCAAACGGCTGACCACGGCGCCGGGAGTAGAAAACGACCCGGTGTTTTCACCGGACGGGTCGTCGATCGCCTTTACCGGCGAATACGACGGCAACGTAGATGTTTTCGTCATGCCCGCCGAAGGCGGCGTGCCGCGGCGCCTGACTTATCATCCGGGCCAGGATGGCGCAGTCGGCTGGACGCCGGATGGCAAGCGCGTGCTCTTCGTCTCCTCGCGCGCGATCCCTAATGACGGCGCGAGGCTGTACACCTTGCCTGTCGATGGCGGTGGGTTGCCCGAAGAATTGCCCCTGCCGATCGCGATCGAGGGATCCTATTCCGCCGACGGATCGCACTTGGCCTACGTGCCGCTGTTTCAGTGGCAGCAAGCCTGGAAGCGGTATCGCGGCGGGCAGACGCGCAAAATCTGGATCGCCAACCTGGCGGATTCGAGCGTGGTGAAGATTCCGCGCGACAATTCGAACGACTTCAACCCCATGTGGGTCGGCGACCGGATCTACTTTCTTTCGGACCGGGAAGGGCCAGTCACGTTGTTCTATTACGACACCAAGACCCAGAAAGTCACACGCGCCGTCGCGAATCATGGGTTGGATTTCAAATCAGCTTCGGCGGGACCGGGGGCGATCGTCTACGAGCAGTTCGGCGAATTGCATTTATACGATCTGAAGACCGGCCAAACGAAGCCAGTTCCGGTGACCCTGGCGGGAGACTTGCCCGAACTGAGGCCGCATTACGTCAATGTGGCCAAGCGGCTGCGGAATGCCGACATCTCGCCGAGCGGCGTGCGGGCGGTGTTCGAGGCGCGCGGCGAGATCCTCACGGTTCCCGCGGATAAGGGCGATCCGCGCAACCTGACCAATAGCACCAATGTGATGGAGCGCGAGCCGGTGTGGTCGCCCGATGGGCAAAGCATCGCTTACCTGTCGGACGAATCCGGCGATTACGCCTTGCACATCCGCAACCAGGACGGCACGGGCGATACGGCGAAGATCCCGCTGGGCAAGGCGTTCTATTCGACGCCGCGGTGGTCGCCGGACAGCAAAAAGATCGCCTACCTGGACAACCACGCCCATCTTTTCTATGTGGATCTCGCGGCGAAGAAACCGGTCCTGGTGGAGACGGATTACTACTACAACGGCAACGGGCTGGCGCCCGCGTGGTCGCCGGACAGCCAGTGGCTGACGTACTCGAAGACGTTGAAGAGCCACATGGCGGCCATCTATCTCTACTCGCTGGCGAGCGCGAAGAGCACACAGGTGACCGACGGCATGAGCGACGCAGAGAATCCGGTATTCGACAAGAACGGGAAGTACGTATACTTCACCGCCAGCACCAATTCGGGCGCGGCCATGCAGCCGGATATCGAGAGCTTTTCGCGGCCGGTTTCGGCGAGCGTATATCTGATCGTGCTGTCCAAGACCGAACCGTCTCCGCTGGCGCCCGAGAGCGACGACGAAAAGAAGAAGGACGACGCCAAAAAAGATGACGCCAAGAAAGACGACGCCAAGAAGGACGACAAAGACAAAGACAAGAGCGCCGATAAAGTCGAAGTGAAGGTCGATCTGGAGAAGATCGGCCAGCGTATTCTGTCGCTGCCCATGCCACCGGTCCGGTATGTCGCCCTTGAAGCGGGCAAGGCTGGCGTGGTGTATGCCATCGAAGCCCCCGCGCCAAATCCCCAGGCGCCGCCTGTGTTCACGGTGCATCGCTTCGATCTGAGCAAGCGGAAGGCGGACGTGGTGGTCGGCGGCGTCAAGAGCTTTCAGGTGTCGTTCAACGGCGAGAAAATGCTCTACCAGCAGGACGACAAATGGACGATCGCCGAACCGCCTCCGATGCCTGACGGCAACGATGGCCCGCCGCCGAAGCCCGGGAACGAAAAGGCGCTCAAGACGCAGGATCTGGAGGTGAGGGTGGATCCGCCGGCCGAATGGAAGCAGATGTTCCATGAAGTCTGGCGCATCGAACGCGAGTTCTTCTACGATCCGCATTATCACGGTCTGGACCTGCAGGCGGCCGAGGAACGCTATGGCGTCTATTTGAGCGGCCTGGCGTCGCGCGACGATCTGAACTACCTGTTCACCGAGATGCTGGGCAATATGACGGTCGGTCACATGTTCCTTGGCGGCGGCGACCGGCCGGAGGTGAAGCATGTGCGTACGGGGCTGCTCGGGGCGGACTATGCGATCGAAAACGGGCGATACCGGTTCGCGCGCGTTTACGACGGCGAGAACTGGAATCCCGATCTGAAGGCGCCGCTGACACAGCCGGGCGTAAACGTGATCGCCGGCGAGTATCTGCTGGGGGTGAACGGGCGCGAATTGCGCGGCGCCGACAGCATATATAGCTACTTCGAAGCGACCGCCGGGAAGACCACCCTGCTGAAAGTAGGGCCGGACCCATCCGGCGCAAAGTCGCGCGAGGTGAGCGTGGTGCCGGTCGAAGACGAATCCAGCCTGCGGCACCTGGCGTGGATCGAGGACAACCGCCGCAAAGTCGACCAAGTGACCGGCGGGCGGGTGGCCTACATCCACATGCCCGACACCTTCTTCGGGGGCTACACCAGCTTTATGCGCTACTTCTTCGCGCAGGTGGACAAGGACGGGGCGATCATCGACGAAAGATTCAACCATGGCGGCGCGCTGGCCACCGACATCATCGAGTATCTGCAGCGTAAGTTGATGAGCGTGGCCAGTTCGCGCGACGGCGCGGACTTCCTGCAGCCGCAGGGCGCGATTTTTGGGCCGAAGGTGATGATCGTCAATGAATTCGCCGGCTCCGGCGGCGATGCCATGCCGTGGTACTTTCACCGCGCGGGCGTGGGCAAACTGATCGGCGAACGCACCTGGGGCGGCCTGGTGGGGTTGACCGGATATCCCGAACTGATGGATGGCGGCGTAGTGATGGCGCCCAGCGTGGCGATCTGGAATCCCAACGGCACCATGGACGTGGAAAACCACGGCATCACGCCGGATATCGAAGTGGAACAGGACCCGGCGGCTGTACGGCAGGGGCACGATCCGCAGTTGGAGAAGGCGATTGCGGTGGTAATGGAGGAACTGCGGCAGAATCCGCCGCCGGCGATCACGCGGCCGGTGTATCCGAATTACTCCAAGCCGTGAGGGGCATAGCGTAAAATGGCGTGATGGCCGCGGCTACCGATCGTCTGTCGGGCACGTTCTGGCTCCTGTTCCTGTACGACGTGTGCGAGGAGATCGGGCTGGAGGAGTTGCGCACCATACTCGGAGCGCAACCGGCCGGGCGTGAACCCAGTTTCCGGCGACCCACGCCTGAGTACGTGCGGTTTGAAAAGCCGCCGGTGATTGAGGCGCTGGAACCGCTGCGGCTGGAAACCGGCGAGCGATTGCAGGCGCACATGCATTACTACGAATACGGCGTGGTCAGCATCGAGCTGCAATTACCCTTCGAATTCGGCTGGCGGGAGTTGATGCGCCTGTCGAGCCGGTCGATCGCGGCGCCGGAGATCGAGAAGCAGGCGGCCGATTGCGTCCGGCGGAGCCTGGCGCGCGCGCAGCCCGCTCTGGTGAAGCCGTACACCGACTGGCTGACGGAAGACTACTACATCATCCAGCTCCGGCCCATAATTCAGAGCGATGGCAGCGTCGTCACCGGCGAGGAACTGATCGCGGAGCGCGGCGAGGAAATCGCGCAGGTGGTGCGCGGCGAAGAAATGCGCCTGGCCGAAGACGAGCGCATGGAGATCCTGCAATCGCGGCGCTCCTATTATCCGGACGACCTCGTGGTCATCGGCTGGACGGCCGCGTTGGTCTATGACACGCCCGAAGACGCCTTGCCTGTAATGCAATTACTGGAATATGCCAATTCGCAGTTGATCGAGTTCCGCTATTACGACGAGACGCTGACGCGTCTGCTGGCGGATGTGTACCGGTCGCTCGATAAGGGCACGGGCGTGCTGGCGCGCTGGCGCCTGGCGCGGGAGGCCGGCCGGCTGAACACCATCCGATTGGACGTGCGCGAACTGACCGAGCGCATGGACAATTCGATCAAGTTTCTCAGCGATATGTATTCCGCGCGCGTTTACCGGCTGGCCGCGGGCAAGGTCGGCGTGACGGATTACCGCAAGCTGGTGGATGAAAAACTGCACACCGCCGGCGACTTGTATGAGTTCATGGTGGACCAGTTCCAGCAAGGGCGCGCTTTTGTGTTGGAGCTGATGGTGGTGGTGATTCTGGTAATCGAGCTGGTGTTTCTGTTCGAGGGAAAGATGTAGAGTGCCTGCGCCACGGCTGGGCCAGTTGCTATACTGCTCGCGTGCCAACGCTACGCTACGCTCTTCTCACCGCTTTCCTGATGGCTCTCCCGTCGCTCCCCGCGCAGGAGGCTGACAAGTCCGCCGGTCCCAGCATCGCGGAGACCTTCGCCGGGTTGAAGCTACGCTCCATTGGCCCGGCCGTGACTTCCGGCCGCGTGGTCGCGTTCGCCGTGCACCCTAAGGACAAGAGCACCTATTTCGTGGGCGCGGCGTCGGGCGGCGTATGGAAGACGGTCAACGCGGGCGTTTCGTTCACGCCGGTGTTCGACGGCGAGGGCTCCTATTCGATCGGGACCGTGGTCATCGACGCGAAGAATCCCAACGTGGTGTGGGTCGGCACGGGGGAGAACAACAGCCAGCGCAGCGTCTCGTACGGCGATGGCGTGTACCGCTCAGACGATGGCGGCAAATCGTGGAAGAACATGGGACTGAAGAAGTCCGAGCACATCGCGCGCATCGCCATCGATCCGCGGGATTCCAATACCGTGTATGTGGCCGCGCAAGGACCATTGTGGGGACCGGGCGGCGACCGCGGCTTGTATAAGACGACCGATGGCGGCAAGAGTTGGAAGGCCGTGCTGACGATCAGCGAGAATACGGGCGTGACCGACGTGGCGATGGACCCGCGCAATCCGGATGTGCTGCTGGCCGCCGCGTACCAGCGCCGCCGGCATGTGTGGACGCTGATCGACGGCGGTCCGGAGAGCGCCCTCTACAAATCCACCGATGCGGGGGCCACCTGGAACAAGTTGACATCGGGCCTGCCCTCTACAGACCTGGGACGGATTGGCCTGGCCGTGTCTCCGGTGAATCCCGAGGTGGTCTATGCCAGCATCGAATCCATCGACAAGAAGGGCGGCATCTTCCGCTCCAACGATTTCGGCGCCACGTGGGAACGGCGGAGCGACCACGACGACCAGGCACAGTATTACGCGCACATCGTACCCGATCCGAAGAACGTAGATCGCATTTACGTGATGGACGTGTTCTTGCAGGTTTCCGACGATGGCGGCAAGACTTTGCACAATCTCGGCGAACGCTTCAAACACGTGGACAATCACGAAATCTGGATCGATCCGGACAATACCAGCCATTATCTGGTGGGTTGCGATGGCGGCGTGTACGAGAGCTTCGACCGCGCGGCGGCGTGGGCGTTCAAGGCTAACCTGCCGGTGACGCAGTTCTACGATATTGCGGTAGACGACGCGGCGCCTTTCTATCACGTCTACGGCGGCACGCAGGATAATTTCTCCATGGGCGGACCGGCGCGCACGCGCAGCATTCACGGCATTACCAACGCCGATTGGTTCGTCACGGCGGGAGGCGATGGCTTTCATTCGCGCGTGGACCCGCAGGATCCGGAGACGGTTTATTCCGAGTCGCAGTACGGCGTGCTGGTTCGTTACGACCGGCGCACCGGCGAATCGGTGGGCATCCAGCCGCAGCCGGGCATCGGCGATCCGCCGTTGCGCTGGAATTGGGATTCGCCGCTGACGATCAGCCCGCATTCGCACACGCGCGTGTACTTCGCCGCCAACAAACTGTTCCGCAGCGACGACCGCGGGGATTCCTGGAAAGCTGTGAGCGGCGATCTGACCCGCCAGGCCGACCGCAATACCCTGGCAGTGATGGGTAAAGTGTGGGGGCCGGATGCCGTGGCGAAGAATGTTTCCACTTCGTTTTATGGCAATATCGTGGCGCTGTCGGAATCGCCGAAGAAGGAAGGCTTGATTTATGCAGGCACGGACGACGGCCTGATCCAGGTGACCGAAAACGGCGGTGGCGAATGGCGCAAGATGGACAGGTTTCCCGGCGTACCCGAGGGGACCTATGTGAGCCGCATCGTGGCTTCGCAGCACGACGCCGGCACGGCGTATGCGGCCTTCGACCGTCACAAGGCGTCTGACTTCGCGCCGTATCTATTGAAGACCACCGATGCCGGGCGCACCTGGATCGCCATTCAGGGCGACCTGCCGGCCAATGGTCCGGTTCTGGCGATCGCGGAAGACCATGTGAACCCGCGGCTACTGTTTGCGGGCACGGAGTTCGGGCTGTTCTTCACCGTGGACGGCGGCAAGAAGTGGGTGCAACTGAAAGGCGGCATGCCGACTGTCGCGGTACGCGATCTGGCTATTCAAAAGCGCATGAACGACCTGGTGGTGGGCACTTTCGGCCGCGGCATCTATGTGCTCGACAACTATACCCCGCTGCGCGAGCTGAAGCCGGAGACGCTGGAGCAAAATGTCGTACTTTTTCCCATCGAGAACGCCCTGATGTTTATCGAGACGCGCCAGTACGGCCTGCGCGGCAAGGGATTTCAAGGCGAGTCTTTCTTCACCGCGGAAAATCCGCCGTATGGCGCGCAGTTTACTTACTATCTGAAGGACGAAATCAAGACCAGGAAACAGCAGCGGCGCGATGCGGAAAAGGAGGCGGAAAAGAAGAAAGCGGCGATTCCTTATCCCGCGCAAATGGAGTTGCGGGCGGAGGACGAGGAGGAGGGGCCCGTATTGCTGCTGACGGTGGCGGATGCTTCCGGGCGCGCGATTCGCACGCTGACGGGGCCGATGTCGAAGGGTCTCCATCGGGTGAATTGGAATCTGCGGGAGCCTGCCGCGCAGCTGCCGGCCCCGCATCCCGCGGAGGTTGACGACGATTTGTTTTTCGAGGAGCCGGCCGGGCCGCTGGTCGCGCCGGGACGCTATACGGTTTCGCTTTCGAAGCGCGTGGAAGGGGTAGTGACGCCGCTGGTGCCCGCGCGGGAATTCACGGTGGAGGCAGAGAGCGGACCCGGCGCGGAGGATGCCGGCCGCAAAGAATTGTTCGAATTCCAGCAGAAAGTCGCCAAGCTGGAGCGCGCGATTTTGAGCGCGCTGGACACCGCGAATGAGCTGAATACGCGCGTGGGCAAAATCAAAGAGGCCATCGACGCCACGCCCGCGATGGACAGGAAATGGGCGGACGCGGCGCGCACCCTGGAGAAGCAGAACAACGAAGCGCTACGCGCGCTGCGCGGCGATGTGACCCTGGCGCGGCGAAACGAGAACGCGCCCATGTCCATCGTGGAGCGAGTGGAGACCATCGTGGGAAATGAAAGCGCGATGCTGCAGCATCCGACGGGCACCGATGTGCAGGCGTTCGCGGTCGCCAGCCAGGAGTTTGGCGCGGTCCGGGATAAGCTGCACACGCTGGTGGATGTGGATCTGAAGGCGCTCGATCAGGCGTTGGACGCGGCCGGGGCGCCCTGGACGCCGGGCCGCGCGCCGGCGCCATAAGCTTCACGGCGCACGCCGTGGCGCACGCTTTAGACGGTGGTGAAAAACTAAGTCGG
>JBEKIM010000165.1:0-13468 GCA_050011755.1 Bryobacteraceae bacterium
AAGGGCGGCTTCGTGGCCAATCCGGACGGGACATTCGCGGTGGATTGGGCGAAGATCAAGCCGGCCGTGCGCGAGCTGACGCACGATCTGATGACGCTGGAGGCGGAAGGCAACTATGCCGGCGCGCGCCACATGCTGGATACGCTGGGGGTGGTCCGCCCGGGAATGCAGAAGGCTCTGGACTTGCTGAAGGACCTGCCGACGGATATCCTGCCGGTGCGCTAAGGCGGACGAATTTCAGTTTGTCGGTTAGCGCGACATGATTTGCAGCACGATCTCGATCACATTCCAGGCCACGATCGCGGCGAACCAGAAATTGAGAAAAACCAGCATCCGCTTGCGGTTCAGGAACACCGCGAAGGCTGCCAGCCCTGCCGCCAGGATCTTCGAAATGATCAGGCCGCTGACCGGTCCTGTTTGCAAGAGGTGACCGATGAAGGCGCTGCCTTCCTGCGCGCCCAGATGTAAGCCGACCAGGGTGGTCAGGACATCCAGGATCTGAAGGGCAAGGAACAGAGAGATGGATGGTGTCGGGAATCCACTCGGAATTGTGTTTTGGGTTAGGTCGATTTCTTGCGGCACAGCGTCTTCCACAATTATCCCTATCTACCGGCTACGACTCCAGTCCTCTTTGGTTATCTGCCGTTCCGCGCGCGAGCCGGGCATCCCGCGGCAACGCCCCGTTTGACCGTTGGTGTTCCAAAGTTTGCGGGATTGGGGTGTCCAATTTGACTGGGGCATTCTCCGCGTTGACGGCGTCCGGGGGGTTCTACCGGCGGCGCTCTTCTTCCGGAGCCCGACCGTAGGAACCGAGTTGACATCTGGCGAGTGTCCTGAAATCATCAACCCATGGGCAACCATTGGACCGATGAATTGAAGGAGCACGGCGGGAATAAGGCGAGACAACAGAATCAGCAATCCGATTTTAGCGCGGAGGCCCTCGCTGAAGTCCCCGGCATGCTCGACAAGCTCTGCGATGCAATGGAGGCAGATCTGGCCGCGTTCGGGGGGAACGTCTGCAAAGAGCGCACAACCAATTCAATCACTCTTTCCCGCAAGATATATCCGACGTTCGTTTTGCAGATCCAACCTGAGCACCGCCGTGCCATTCTCACTTACACGGAGACGCGTAAGCAGAATTCTGACCGGGCCGAATCGCGGCGAAAAGAGCCCATCCTAATCGTTCGCACGGGGCCGACCGAGTTCTGCTACCGTTGGGAGGGCCGGGACTACGCCCGCGAGCCCGAGCTTTCCGAGGTCCTACTGAAACCACTTTTTGCATTTGTGGATCAATAGAGGAGAAGGATTTCCATGTATACGGTTGTACGCGGTACCGACAGTAGAATTACCATTCTTGACGCGATCAAAAACGAGCCCAAGGCCGAATTTCCGGCAGATGCGATCATCATGGTGGTCCGCTCGGATGATGCGGGACCGCAGGCGATCCGAGCGAGCGCCGCCACAAATGAGGAAATAGTGGCGGAGCTTGATCCTCGCCGCGAACCGATCACGTATGCTTGCCCAACCACTTCACAAACTCTGCTGGCTCGTTCGGCTGAAAGGTGCCAGGAAGACGCAAATAGTCTGGAGCAATGAATCCGACGAACCCACGGCGGCAACGCTTTGCGGAAAGGCGTACGATCCCGACCATCGAACCAGCGCCAGGAAATTCAAAACGTTGGAGGGCAAGGAGTGCCAAGCGTGCGTCGCGACTCTTGAGAGGATCCGAGCTGATCTCTACCGGGTCCTTCTGAAATCGGGAAAGTCCCCAAGTGCCGCAAAAGAGCGTGTGGACAGGGTCTTCAAATGGCCGGACCGCGAGTAGCTTAAAACACTCCATCAATACCCTTGGGCCACCCCCGTTTGACCGGACGCGCCCCGGACGCGATACTAGGTAGATGCTTCGATCCACGCCGGCAGCCGCACTGCGTGTTCACAACCTGCGCAAGACATTCAAGGACGTGGTGGCGGTCGACGGCCTCGAATTGGAAGTCCGGGCGGGCGAGTGCTTCGGCCTGCTCGGCCCGAACGGCGCCGGCAAAACCACCACCATCGAAATCTGCGAAGGCTTGACCGAAGCGGATTCGGGCGATGTGGAACTGTTGGGCCTGCGGTGGGGCCTGCACACCGCGGAACTTCGCCAGCGCCTGGGGATCCAGCTCCAGGAGACGCAGCTCGCCGACAAGGTCACGGTACTCGAAACCATCCGGCTGTTCCGCAGCTTTTTCCGCAACGGCCCGTCTCCCGCCGAAGTGATTGCGCTGGTGCAGCTCGAAGAGAAGATGAATTCACGCGTTGGCGGCCTTTCCGGCGGCCAGAAGCAGCGGCTGGCGCTGGCTTGCGCGCTGGTCGGCGATCCCGATTTCCTCTTTCTGGACGAGCCCACTACCGGCCTCGATCCACAGGCCCGACGCCAGCTTTGGGAGTTGATCGAACAATTCAAGTCGCAGGGACGTACCATTCTGTTGACCACGCACTACATGGATGAGGCGGAACAACTTTGCGAACGCGTGGCGATCATGGATCATGGGAAAGTGATCGCGCTGGGCACGCCGCGCGAACTGATTACGTCGATCGGCATCGAACACATGGTGGAGTTTTCGGCGGGAGGCGCGGCGAGGGCCCTGGAAATCACAGCCCTGCGCCGGATCGAAGGCGTGCGCGATGTGCGCGCCGACAACGGTATGGTGCAAATGCAGGTGACCCAATTGCATTGCGCCGTTCCCGCGCTGCTCGAAGAACTGGCGCGTCAGGGTGTGCCGCTCACCGAGCTGCGCACCCATTCGGCTACTTTGGAGGACGTCTTCGTCACCCTGACGGGACGGCATTTGCGAGATGAGTGATATCACCACGGTTCCCGAGATTCCCACCCGAGAAGCGCTGGCCCGGGGCCCTCGCGAGAGAGGATTCGCGGACCACGCGTTGGTGCAGTTAACGCTCACCCGGTTCCGCGAGTTCCTGCGCGAACCCGAAGCCCTCTTCTGGGTCTTCATCTTCCCGATCCTGCTGGCGGCCGGTTTGGGATTGGCATTTCGCAATCGCCCGGCGGACGTGCTGAAGATCGCCGCGGTGACGCCCGAACTGGCTCGTTCGCTACGCCAGGACAAACTGCTCGACGTGCAGCAGTTGTCTCCGGGCGCCGCCAAAGAAGCCCTGCGCACGGGCAAAGTAGCTCTGCTGGCCGAGCCCGACGCCGGCGGCGTAGTGTATCAATACGACGACACCAATCCGGAAGGACGCACGGCGCGCATGCTGGCCGACCGCGCCGTACAGCGCGCCGGCGGCCGCGTGGATCCGGTAGCCACCAGCGACCGCCTGATGCGCGAGCCGGGATCGCGCTATATCGACTTCCTGATTCCCGGCCTGTTGGGAATGAACCTGATGGGCAGCGCCATCTGGGGCATGGGATTTGCCATCGTGGATGCCCGGCGCAGAAAATTGATGAAGCGGCTGATCGCCACGCCCATGCCGCGGCATTATTATCTGATGTCGTTCCTGCTTTCGCGGCTGGTCATGCTGGTGATCGAAGTCGGTTTCCTGCTGAGCTTCGGCATCTTTGTTTTCAAAGTGCCGATGCGTGGCTCGCCGGGGGACCTGGCGTTGCTCTGCGTGGTCACATCGCTCTCGTTTGGGGCGCTGGGATTGTTGATCGCTTCCCGCGCGCGCACCATCGAAGCTGCATCCGGCCTGATGAACCTGGTGATGATGCCGATGTGGATCGTCTCCGGCGTCTTCTTCTCGGCGCAGCGCTTTCCCGATATGCTGCAGCCGGTGATCAAGGCGCTGCCGCTGACGGCGGCTATAGACGCTTTGCGCGCGAATATGCTGCAAGGAGCGGGCCTGGCGCAGGTTTCGCCCCAATTGATGGTGCTGGCCGCCTGGCTGGTCATCTGTTTTCCGGTGGCCCTGAAACTCTTCCGCTGGAGATAGGCCATTGATGCCGATGTGGCGCACGCTTGAGCGAGAGCCCCAACCGAGCCGGTTGGAACAAATGCCTGACCTCGCGTGGGGCATCGTCGAAAACACAATTGGAGGGCGGGCAGTCATGCCCGCAGCCGCCTTTCAGGCGGCTAAGCCGGCTGGAGAGCCGGCTGCGGCCAGGATTGGCCGCCCTCCATTGATTGAGGACGGGCCCGCTGCAGCAAAGGGCTGTTTTTAATTCCCGGAGCTTTATGCGTGAATTCAAAACGTGCACACTAGCTATGGCGCTGTTGGCGGCGTCATGCGTGAACGCCCAACAACTCGGCTCCATCGTTTTCCCCACGTCCGGCGCCACGGCCGCGCAGCCCAAGTTCATCGAGGGCGTTAAGGACCTACACAGCTTCGAGTTCGATGAAGCGGCCGCGGCCTTTCACGAGGCGCAGCGGCTCGATCCGGACTTCGCGCTGGCGTACTGGGGCGAAGCGCTGAGTTACAACCATCCTCTCTGGGCGCAGCTCGATCTTCCGGCATCCAGGATGGCGCTGGAGCGGCTGGCGCCCACGCTTCAGGGCCGCCTGGCTAAGGCGCAGACGGAGAAGGAGAAGGCTTATCTCGAAGCGGCGGACCGGCTTTTCTACTCGCCCGGCGACAAGTTGGCCAGAGACAACGCCTACTGCCAGGCAATGGCACGCATGTACGACCGGTGGCCGGAGGATCACGAGATCGCCATCTTCTATGCGCTCTCGCTGCTGGGCACGCTACGGCCGCAGGACAAAGGCTTCCGGCGCCAGGCGCTGGCGGCATCCATCGCCCTGAAGGTATTTCAAGAGAACCCCAGCCATCCCGGCGCCGCGCACTTCATCATCCATGCGTTCGACGATCCGGATCATGCGATTCTGGCGCTGCCGGCGGCGCGTATGTACGCCCGCATCGCGCCGGCCGCCCCGCACGCCTTGCATATGCCGTCGCACATCTTCGTGCAACTCGGCATGTGGGACGACGTGCGGGCGTCCAACATCGTAGCCTACAAGGCTTCGGTCGACTTGATCCAGCGCATGCACTTGCCGGAAGGGCGCGAGGATTATCATACTTTGTCGTGGCTCGAGTATGCGAACCTGATGCTCGGCAAATTCGACGAAGCGCACCACAACGTGAAACTTGCCCGGCAGGCGGCCGAGCGCAATCCGCGGAACGCCAATATCGCGAATCAATACCACGACGCGCTGGCGCGTTATATCCTCGAGACCGGCAAGTGGGAGAAGATCCCGCTGGAGGATTCGCCGGAGGTTCCCGCGGGCCACGAGACGATGCCCGGAATGAGTATGCCGTATACAGGAGACGCGACGTGGATCTTCATCGCCGGACTGAGCGCCGCAAAACTGGGCGATCCGGAACACGCTGAACGAGCCCGCGCCAAGCTGAGCGCAATGCGGCAGGGGACGGGAGGCGCCGGCGATGCCTACGCCGCCAAGCCGATAGCCGTCATGGAAGATGAAGTCGCCGCGGCCGTGCATCTGGCGCGTGGAGAAAAGCCCGAGGCCATCCGTCTGGCCAAGGAGGCGGCAGATATCGAAGCGACGCTGGGCGCGCCGTCCGGGCCGCCGGATCCCATCAAGCCCGCGCTGGAATTCTACGGCGAAATTCTGTTGGCGGCCGGCAAGCCGGCCGAAGCTGCCGCTGCTTTCGAGCAGCAGTTGCTGCGCACGCCCAAGCGGACGCCCTCGGTGGAAGGGCTGGCGCGAGCCGTCCCCGTTCACCAGTAACCGGGCATAATGCTCACCCGTGGCGCACGTCTTCAGCGGTTGTTTTTCGGAGCCGCGAAGATGACGAAAACCAAGAGTAGTGGGGCGGCCAATCCTGGCCGCAGCCGGCTTTCCAGCCGGCTTAGTTTTAGTTTGCCGCCTGAAAAGGCGGCTGCGGGCATGATTGCCCGCCCCACGGTGAGTTTTCGACGGTGCCCCGCGCTGAAGCGTGCGCCACGGGCTTAATGCCCGGCCCAGCGCGCGTGCGAGGCGACCTGCTGCACGGCCAGCAGCACAAAGAAGACGCAATTGTAGGCCGCGTGCATCATGGCGGCAGCCTTGGTCGACCCCGTACGCTGGCGCATCCAACCAAAGGCCGCGCCGGCGCCTGAAATCAGCAGCGCGTGCCGCCAGGAGTTGCCGTACTCCTGAAAATGCATCAGGCCGAAGGCCGCGGCGGCCAGCAGAATTCCGGGCGCCGAACCGAGCGACCGGACCAGTAGCGGCTGCAGGAAGCCGCGAAACACGATTTCCTCGCAGATCGGCGCCAGCGTGGTGCCGATCACCGCGATGAACAACACGGAGGTCGGATCGGAAAGCAGGGCTTTCATGGGGCTGTCGATGTCCGGAGTGCCGATCGCCACGCTGGCCACCATAACCGTAAAGGCCGCCGCCACACCGCACGCCGCCACAAATCCCGCACTCCGGCCCGCCGGCCACCAGCGCAACGATTGCCAGAACGGCCGGCCATAATAACGGCGAAAAATCACGGCCAGCGAGCCCATCAGGAACGCGTAGAGCAGGACCTGCGCGGGCATCAGGACGTAGATCTGTTTGACGTGCGTCACCGAAATCAGGACGTTCATCAACAGGGCTTCCAGCACCGATCCGAACAGCGCGATCAGCACGAATCCCAGCAAGTCCAGATAGCCCCAGAACGGATAGCTCTCCTTGGGCGGCGGCTCCGGTGGCGGTTCCGGCGCGGCGAGCGCCTGCGGCTCGAGCTCCGGCAGATCGGGCGACGGCGGCGGTTCTTCCGGGCTCATAGCCGCTTCTCGATCAGGCAGGCGGCCAGCAGCGGCACCAGCAACTCGTGATGCCCGGTCAGCGCATACCCGGCGCCGCCCGCCTGCGCATGAGGCCGCTCGACCACGTTCACCTTCGGACGATAATGCTGTAGAAAATCCAGGTTCACGGTGGTGAAGCCCGCCACCGGATGCCCCAGGTTGCGGACAGCGGACAGGGCCTTCAAGAACACCTCCGGCAGCACCACGGCGGAGCCCACGTTCAGATAGACGCCGCCATCGTCGAGGCCGGCCAGCAGCGAGCACAACAGCCGGAAATCGCGATGCGTCGCGCTGCCCAGGGCCGCGGCGTCCACCGCCGGGTGCATGTGCGGCGTATCCGTCCCGATGGCCACGTGAACCGTAACCGGAGTCGCCGCCCGCCACGCTTCGAGCACCAGGCTCGCGGCCGCGTATGCCGGATCGGCAATCGCATCCAGCCGGCGCCCCAGCGCTTCGCCCATACCCAACGCATCGCGTGCGCCGGCGGCCACGGCTTCGTTCATTTCCCGCCCGGTTTCCTCGGCCGCGCCGAAGCGCCCGTCGGGCAGCACCACCTCCACATCTTCGCTGGTGTGACCAGCCAGTGCAATCTCGAAATCGTGAATCGCGGCCGCGCCGTTCATGGCGAAGGCGGTGGCGTATCCGCGCTGCATCAGGTCGATCAGCACCGGCGCCAGGCCGCATTTAATCACATGCCCGCCTAATCCCCAGACGATGGCGCGCCCGCGCGCTCGGGCTTCAGCCAGGGCTGCCACCACGGCACGCAGCGAGTCGCCAGCCAGTATATGGGGCAGGGAATCGAGCCAGCCGGAAATGCCGGTCCCTTCGCGATAAGGCACGGAAAAATCCGCGACTCGCACCTTGCCGCCTCGGGCCGCTAGGGGCACGGTCTTCAGGCCGGAGAGATCGATGGGCTGGATGGGATACTTGCTCATCGGGGTCTCCGCGTCGGGGAAAGGCCGGCTGAAAGCCGGCTGCGAGCAGGATTGCCCGCCCCACGATTCCGCCCGGCCCACAAGTTGCTCATATCACCTTCCGGAGGGCTTCGGCTGTATAGCTCTTCTTGGATCGGGAGACCTGCTCCGGCGTTCCCGCCGCGACCAGACGCCCGCCGTATTCGCCGCCGTCGGGTCCCAGGTCGATAATCCAATCCGCCGCCTTCATCACATCCATGTTGTGCTCGATCACCACCACCGTATTGCCCAGGTCGACCAGCCTTTGCAGCACGTCCAGCAGCTTGCGCACATCGTCGAAGTGCAGACCCGTGGTGGGCTCGTCGAGCACATAAAAAGTACGCCCGGTCTGCCGTTTGCTCAACTCCTTCGCCAGCTTGATGCGTTGCGCCTCGCCGCCCGAAAGGGTAGTGGACGACTGGCCCAGGTGGACGTAACCGAGGCCCACGTCGTTGAGCGTCTGCAGCTTCGGCCGGATGTGCGGGATGTTCTCCATCAGCGGCAAAGCTTCCTCAACGGTGCAGTCCAGAAGGTCGGCGATCGAATATCCCTTGTACTTGACTTGCAGCGTCTCGTGATTGTACCGCCGGCCGCGGCAGACGTCGCAGGTGACATACACATCCGGCAGGAAGTTCATTTCGATGCGCTTCAGGCCGTCGCCCTGGCACGCTTCGCAGCGGCCGCCCTTCACGTTGAAGCTGAAGCGTCCCGGTTTGTAGCCGCGCTCGCGGGATTCCGGCAGCATGGCGTAAAGATCCCGGATGGGCGTAAACAGGCCCGTATAGGTGGCGGGATTCGAGCGCGGCGTGCGCCCGATGGGCGATTGATCGATACGAATCACCTTGTCCACCTGGTTCATTCCCTTGATGGCCGTAAACTTGCCCGGATTGTCGTGCGATCGGTAGATCTGCTGCGCCAGCGCCCGATACAGAATCTCGTTCACTAATGTCGACTTGCCGCTGCCGGAGACACCCGTCACCACGGTCAGAAGCCCCAGCGGGAACTCCACGTCGATATCCTTCAGGTTGTGCTCTGCGGCGCCGATGACCGCCAGATTCTTGCCGTTCCGCCGCCGCCGCACGGTCGGCACGGGAATCTGGGCCGCGCCCGACAGGTAGCGTCCGGTGAGCGAATCCGGATTCGCGGCGATCTCCTTGGGCGTCCCCGCCGCCACCAGTTCGCCGCCCAGACGCCCGGCCCCGGGCCCCAGGTCGATCACGTAATCGGCGCGCTCAATGGTCTCCGCATCGTGCTCCACCACCAGCACCGTGTTGCCCATATCGCGCAGATGCGTGAGCGTATCCAGAAGGCGCCCGTTATCGCGCGGATGCAGCCCGATGGACGGCTCATCCAGCACGTACAGCACGCCGCGCAGTTTCGACCCGATCTGCGTGGCCAGGCGGATGCGCTGCGCCTCGCCGCCGGAAAGCGTGGCCGCCGACCGATCCAGGCTGAGGTAATCGAGACCCACCGCGGAAAGAAACTCCAGCCGCCGCCGGATTTCGTCCACGATGCGCCCGGCGATCTGCGTCTCGCGCTCACCGAATTCCCAGTTGCGCACCGTCAGCAGCGCGCGCGCGACAGGCATCTCGGTGAATTCGGCGATGGAGAAATTCTTCAACCGCACCGCCAGGCTGGCGGGCCGCAGCCGTTTCCCGTGGCAAGCGGGACACTCGGCCGGCGACATGTACTCCGTGAGCCATTCGCGATAGCCCTCGGAAGATTCCTCGTAGGTCTGCGCCAGAATCTTCAAAATGCCCGGAAATCCGTTGCTGCCCTCCAGCAGGGCGGTCTGCACCTTCTTAGGGAACTGGTCGAATGGCGTGCCCAGATCGATTCGCAAGGCTTTGGCCGCTTCGCCGAGCCGGTGCCGCATATAGGCCGATCCGGCGCCCGGTCCCAGCCCGCCCTCCAGAAGCGGTTTTGAAAAATCCACGATGGCCTTGCCGGGGTCGAATGTCCACTTGCTGCCCAGCCCGGTACACTCCTCACAGGCGCCGTAAGGGCTGTTGAAGGAAAACGATCGCGGCTCGAGCTGCGGCACGCTGGTGCCGCATTCCGTACACGCCAGCTTCTGCGAATAGAGCCGCTCCTCTCCGTTCACCACCGCGATCAGCACCAGCCCGTCGGCCAGCTTGGTCGCGGTTTCGATAGAAGCCTCCAGGCGCTTCTCGATGCCCGGCTTGACGAGCAACCGGTCCACCACGACTTCGATGGTATGGTTGCGGCGCTTGTCGAGCGGGATATCCTCCTCGAGCGAACGCAAGACGCCGTCGATCCGCGCGCGCACGAATCCCTGGCGCGCCAGCTTCTCCAGGTCCTTCTTGTACTCGCCTTTGCGCCCGCGCACGATCGGCGCCAGCACCATGATGCGGTCGTCCGGACGCAGCGCCAGCACGTGTTGCAGGATCTGTTCGGTGGTCTGGCGCGAAATCGGATTGCCGCACAGCGGGCAGTGCGGCGCGCCGATCGAGGAATACAGCAGGCGCAGATAGTCGTAGATCTCGGTGATGGTTCCCACCGTGGAGCGCGGGCTGCGGCTGGTGGTCTTCTGCTCGATCGAAATGGCCGGACTCAGGCCTTCGATGGAATCCACATCGGGCCGCTCCATCTGGTCGAGGAATTGCCGCGCGTAGGTGGAAAGGGTCTCCACATAGCGCCGCTGGCCCTCCGCGTAGATGGTATCGAACGCCAGCGACGACTTGCCGGAGCCGCTCAGCCCGGTGATCACGGTGAGGCTGTTGCGGGGGATTTCCACGTCGATGTTCTTCAGGTTATGTTGGCGCGCACCGTGGACCGAGATTCGTTCGAGCATTGTGCTTGTTTTTGGGAGAACCGCTATACTCTATTGTGGCGCGGGTTGAGTTGTTCGCGCAATTGTTGTATAAAAGAGGACGAAGTGCTTCACTGTCCAACTTGCCAGGGAAAATTGCGCCGCGTGCATCGGACCTTCGCCGAACGGCTGTTATACGTGGCGATGTACGAGTGCCGGCAATGTCATTTGCGCAAGCCCGAACCGCGCTGGTACGCGCTGTACCTGGGCGATTATCCGCGCTGCCCGCGCTGCGGGACCTATCGGCTGACGCGCCTGAACGTGCGCGACAAGATCGATAAGATGTTGAAAGGGCCCATTAATTTCGCGCAATTTCTGTGGGGCGCCGACCTTTACCATTGCCGCTATTGCCGGGTGCAGTTTTACGATATTCGCAAGCCGATTGCGCCCGAGGTGCGGGAAAAATCTACCACCGCCGCACAAGTGGCCGCCACGCCGGTAGCCAGCGTGGCCGACGGCAACGCCGCGGAATAGCCGCAACCCGTGGCTGTGGGCATGATTGCCCGCCCCTGCAATTCGACCGAATCCGGCGCCCGATCTCAAGGTCCCTTCACACGGCACTCACCTCCAGACGAGTTTGCTCGATTTGTTTTGCACTATTATTGTTGTCAGGGGAAAGACCGATGTCGCCTACCGACAACCTGTTGCCGCGTTTCGACGATACGTGGACCGCGGAGTGCGATGCCGTTGTAAGCAACAACGGCGGTAGCCCTCCCCACGTCGCCTGTCCGCCATACCCAAATTACGAGACATACGCCGATCCAAGCGTTCTTGATGACGAGAACCAAGCTGCGATGGTTGAATTTCTCAAGCGTCGTGGCAGCGACATGCTGGGCCGATTCGCCGTGCTCCGTTACCTCTGGGCCGCTTCGGTATCCAGCGTGCCTTCTGACGGCGGCTGGGCCTTCAGCAGGGACGGGGGCGCGTGGCCGGTCGACGACCACGAAGGAGACTTGGCCAACGAAGCCCTGAGGGCTAACGCCAAAAGGATACTCGACCATTTTGCGGAGCAGCTTCCGCCTGAGGGAGTTCTGGCGCCGGAGCAAGCGATGTGGGAGTTCAAGCAGGCGTTCCTCTTGTTTCCGTGGAGACTCGCGCGCCTCGCGGAGCAATACAGGCGGCTCACAAGTCAGTCGTCGGATGAATCGAACCTAATGCTGGCCCGGGCGCTGTGGCTTCCCAATAGCAAGGTCGGGCCCCGCGTGATCCTCCTGGTGGTCTGCGGCATCGAAGCCGATAAGTTGCCCTGGGACGGATTTATCGAACACGGATATCAAGGTGTCGATTTCTTCGGAACATGTATTCCGCCCGAGTCCCATGAAGAATTTCGTAGCCGGGATACCGTGATTGAGGCAATCGCATGCCTGACCAAGGTACGGAATGATGCCCGTGGCCCGCACTGGGGAATTCTCGCGGACTGCCATGCGATGGTGGGCAGCCCGGAAGAGTGCGCCAAGATCTGGGAGCGGCACGGTTGCGAAATCTTGAAGCCGGCGGCTGATTTCCACCAACGGAAAGCGGAAGATCTGCTCCTCTTGCCGGAGTACCAACTTCGGATCGCCGACCTTTGGGCGGAAGGCTCCCGCCCCGACAAAGAGGTAGAGGTTCTTGACGCGCTGAGATCCCGCCACCCGCGTCTTGCTGGAGTGAATAGGAGGCTCGCGGAACGCTACCTGCATATGGACATGCCTGATCTCGATGCCGCAACCCGGTGCGTTCAGGACGAGGCCGGCTGCGACGAGGCGTTCAGCGAAGATCCTATCGTCCGGCTCCTGCTGCACCAGTGTGGTAGAAGCGAGGAGGCGAAGCTGCAGTTGGACGAGGCACGTTCACGGTACGAGAACAACGCCGCGAGCATAGGACAGAGAACGGCAATCTATAACGTTCTGAAGCTATCCTGGAGCCCGTTCGGCAAGCTGTCGCCGGATGTCCAAGGCGACTGGACGGCCGGGCTCTGGTGGTGCTATGGCGAGCATTCGCCACAGTTTGACGAGATCGACCGGGCCGGAGATGCAGTCTTGAAATGTTGCCGCGCGTTAGAGCCTCATCTGAGGGAGACGGTATTTGAGCCTCTAAGAAAGAACGTGACCCCAGCCGAGCGCGAGCAACTTCCAGACGGTCATGCCGCGCTAAAATCCTTTCTCCGGGGCTCATACATAGATCTGGGAGCCATGCTGGAAGCGGTGGACTCCGCCGACTCAACTCGTCCAGGGGTCTACAAGAAGCTCTCGGACCTCTTGAGCAAGAAAACCCCTAAGCCGCTCGACTTGAAGAAGGTCAAATATCGAGAGATCTGCACGATACGAAACGCGGTTGCGCATGAGTCCCGTAAAGACATCTCTGGGGCGACAATTGAGCGTGCCCGGCGTTGTGCGGAGCTATGCCACGAATTTCTATCGATCCTTGAACTGCCGATGGCGCCTCCGGCTGCCGTTCCGCGTCCCGGCCCACCGAGTCCGAAGCGGTAGACGCGCTCGCACCCAGTGGCTTCGCCCCGGGCGCCCGGGCGGCAGTGTGTTGTCGTCACCCAAAAACTCGATAGCCTGCCTCCGATTAACATTTACAGATCTGGTAATCTGGAATATAATCCAGGTAGACCCACGTGGAGGTGGGGTATAAAGTGCCCTCCGGCCAGTTCCGCCATAAAGTCGTCAGCGCCGCGCGCGCCCTTGAAGCGGTCCGCTCCGGCGACCGCATCTGGGTGCATGAAGGCAACGCCACCCCTGAGCCCCTGATTCAAGCCTTGCTCGCCCGCGCGCCGGAGTTGCGCAATGTCGAGATCGTCCACATGCTCACCCTCGGCAGCGCCGACTACACCCTGCCGGAGTACGAAGGGCATTTCCGCCACAACGGTCTTTTCCTGGGCCAGAATGTGCGCCCGGCGGTGGCGGCCGGCCGCGCCGATTACACTCCCATTTACCTGAGCGAAATCGAAAAACTGTTCTGGTCGGG
>JBEKIM010000166.1:0-25031 GCA_050011755.1 Bryobacteraceae bacterium
GCATTCACTCTGGGAGCCTTCCTGCTTCCGGTCTGCCTGCTGGCCCAGGACGCAACCGGCAAGATCGCCGGTGTAGTCACCGACCCTTCCGGCGCGGTGGTTTCAAGTGCCGTCGTCACCGTGACCAATCTCGCGACCAACATTGCCAAGCAAACCAAAACGGATGCCACGGGCTTCTACCAGGTCCCGCTGCTGCCGATTGGGCGGTATAAGGTCAATGCCACCGCGGCCGGATTCGAAAAAGTCACGGTGGTGAGCCAGGGCAATCTGGAGATCAACCAGACCATGCGCGTCGATATTCAGCTTCCCGTCGGAAAACTGAGCGATACCGTGGTGGTCGAGAGCGCGGCCAACCTGGTGGAAACGGAGAACGCCACGGTGGGCGGCACGGTCAGCGGCGTGGCGATCGCGGAATTGCCCTTGAACGGCCGCAATACGCTGGACCTGTTGGGTACGCAGCCCGGCGTAACCCTCAGCAATCCGGATTCCGGCGCGGCGGGCAATTATAGCATCGGCGGGCAGCGCACCGATTCCGTCACGTATCTGCTGGATGGCGGCAACAACAACAGCCTGCTGGGCAATGCGGTGGTGGCCAATCCGAATCCGGATGCGGTGGGCGAATTCCGCGTGCTGGAAAGCAACTATTCGGCGGAATACGGCCGGAACGCCGGCGGCATCGTCAGCGTGGTGACCAAAAGCGGCACCAACACGGTACACGGCTCGGCCTACGATTACGTGCGCAACACCGATTTCGACGCCAACCCGTTCTTCAACAACTCCGCGCTGCCTGCCGAACTCCCGGTACCGGTCCTGAAGCGCAACCAGTTCGGCGTCACCGTGGGCGGTCCGATCGTGATTCCCAAGATTGTGAATGGCCATAACAAACTCTTCTTCTTTTTTTCCTACGAGGGGCAGCGCCAGGAGGCCGAGGATACTTCACCCGGCAAGGTGACCACTTACACGCCGGCCGAGGCCAACGGCGATTTCTCGGCGCTGGGGTCGCTGACGTCGGCTCCCCCCAATCCGGTGGCGCAATTCCTGACGAACAATCTCAATAACGGCAACGGCTATTATCAGTCCGACCCTACGTTGGCGTCGCAAGGCATCATCGATCCAACTAAGATCGACCCAGTCGCGCAAGCCTATTTCTCCAATCACCTGATCCCGACTTCGGCCACGGGATACCTGTATCCACAGGCGCCCAGCACGGCTAACTACAACGAATATCTGGGTAAGATCGACTACAACATCAGCACCAAAGATATTTTGAGCGGCACCTTCACTTCGCAGATCTATCCGCAACTGGAACCCTTCTCGAACGGTTCGAACGTGGTCGGCTTTCCGGGGATTTACAAAGACAGCACCTACTTCGGCGCGGTGACTTATACGCACACGTTCACACCGGCCCTGCTGAATGAACTGCGGATCACCGGCCAACGGCTGGACCACACCCAGGCGGTTCCGGCTACGACCCAACCTACGGCGAGCCAGCTTGGCGTGAACATTACTCCGGACCAGCCCACGGGGCCGCCGATCATCGGGCTGCTGGGAAGCGGGCTAAGTATCGGCGAGAGCCCGCAAGGTCCCACGACGGAAGTCGACAACACCTACGCTTTCTACGACAACGTGTCATGGACCCGCGGGCGCCACAACGCCAAGTTCGGCTTTTATTTCTCGCCCTACCAGAACAATACCGTTTACGACTTCTACGTGAACGGTGAGTTCTTCTTCTACGGCCCGAGCACGGGGGTCGGGTCCGGCGTGGATCTGGCGGATTTCCTGATGGGGCTGCCGGACGAATTTCTGCAGTTCGGCAAAGCGCCTTCGAATATCCGATCGCACCAATACTCCGGTTTCGCGCAGGATACCTGGAAGGCGACGAAGCGCTTCACGCTTACCCTGGGCATCCGCTACGAGTATGCCGAGCCGAAGTACGACACCCAGGGACGGTCATTCTCTTACGAACCCGGCATGCAGTCGGAGCGTTTTCCCGGCGCGCCATTGGGGCTGGTATTTCCGGGCGATCCAGGGGCTCCGAAGGGGGCGAATTTCCCGGACCGGAACGATTGGGCGCCGCGAATGGGTTTCGCGTGGGACATCTTCGGTAACGGCAAGACCAGTTTGCGCGGCGGTAGCGGCGTGTTCTACGACATCCTGAAAGGAGAGGACAACCTGCAGTTCAACGGGCAGGTGCCGTTCGCCAGTTTCGCGGACATCTATCCCTCGGGACAAAGCGGCAACTCCGCTCCGCTGGGGCTGGATAATCCCTACGTGGCGGCGGGCGCCGTCAATCCGTTTCCGTCCAAGCCCCCGGCCAGCAACCTGGATTTCGGAGCCGCCGGTTTCCTGCCGTATGGCGGCGGCGGCGTATTCGTGGTGGATCCGCACCTGCGCACCCCCTACGTTTATCAATACAATATGCAGTTGCAGCAGCAACTCGCTCCAGGGATGATCCTGGAGATCGGGTACCTGGGCTACGATGCGCACAAACTCACGTCGTTGGTGGATGCCAATCCGTTTGTCCTCGGCACCAACTCGCGGATGAATACCAATTTCAGTTACCTCGACGAATTCGAAAACGTGACGAAAGCGCATTACAACGGCATGACCGCGACGGTACGCAAGGAACTCGGAGACATGCGCGGCTGGGGACACAGCTTTTTGACCTTGGCATACACCTGGTCGCACGAGATGGACAACGTCTCCGGTTTCCGGCAGCGCAGTTACATTGTCCCCTACTACAACCACGACCTGTTTATGGCGGACGGCGACACCGATGTCCGGAATACCGTGGTATTCTCCGGCGGATGGGACCTGCCCTTCGATCGGCTGCCGGGGCCGAAGGCGATCACTTCCGGATGGAGTCTATATCCTATCTTTACGTGGCGCACGGGATTCCCGTTGGATGTATTTTCCGATCTGCAGACGACGGACGGCGATCCGGGACCCTCCGGGGCAGGTGACGCGGGATCGGTACGAGCCGACCTGGTCGGCAATTCGGTAGGCATCCTGAACGCCAAGAGTTACCAGACGTTCACGAATCCGACGTACGGCCAGCCGGCCTCCGGCAACTATTATTTCAATCCCGCCAACTTCTCGACCGCGCGCGCCAACACGCAGGATAATATCGCCTCCATGGACGCTTCCCAGCTCACCTACTACACCTACGGTTCTCTACCGCGTAACGCGTTTCGCGGTCCGGGCGCGGTGAATCTGGATATCGCGTTGGCGAAGAAGTTCCGAATTCGAGAGACTGCTTCCCTGGAATTGCGGGTGGACGCATTCAACGCTTTCAACCACACGAATTTTTCAAATCCGGATACCACGATCACGGATGCGACATTCGGCCAGATTTCGAATACCGCGGCGCCCCGCATTCTGCAGGTGGCCGCGCACTTACGGTTCTAACCATGACAGCCTCAGCCGCCAAAGATCCGCAACAAGCGATCGGCCGTTCGCCCGACCGCCTATCGCTCGACGAGCGCCGCGCCCTGACGGGCAAATACATCGCGCTGGAGATTTACACGCCGGACGCTTTGCCGCTGCGGCGGATCGAAGCGATCGGCGACAGCATGGAGGAATGCGCGCGGCAGTTGGCCGCCCGCGGGCTCGACGCGATGCGTTTCGAATTCACGCGCCTGGCGCCGGCCTATTAGGTTAGTGGGGCGGCGCGAAATACGGGGGCGCCTCAGGCACCGCCGCGCCATCTTTACGCGGCGACGAAGCGCCGTAGTTCACAGCGGCGTCCGAATCGTGCAGGACGGCCTGGCCGCCGCCCATCCAACCCGAGAAATCGGCCAGGACTTCGAGGCTATGCCCGCGCCGCGAGAGAGCCTCGCGCACGTCCGCCGGCACGCGATTTTCGATCATCACATCGCATCCGCCAAACTGCAGCCGGGTGAAGCGGGGAGCTTCCAAGGCAGCCTGGATGTTCATGTTATGGTCCACCAGGTTCGAAACGAACTGGGCGTGCGCCTGCGCCTGGTTATAGCCACCCATGATTCCGAAGCCGATGTGGATGTTGTCCTTTTCCATGAACGCGGGAATGATGGTGTGCAGGGGCCGTTTGCGGGGCGCGAGGGCGTTGGGGTGGGCGGGGTCCAACTCAAATAGCGCGCCGCGATTTTGCAGATGGAAGCCGTACCCATCCACCACCACCCCCGACCCGAAGCTCAGATAAACGCTTTGGATCAACGACGCGATATTGCCGTCGCGATCCACCACCGACAGGTAAATCGTGTCGCCCGCGGTGGATGGGGGTTTGCCCGCCGCGGGAGCGCAGTTGGCTTCGCCGCGATGGATGAGCGCGGCGCGCTCACGCGCATAGGTCTTCGAATTCAGCCCGCCGGTGGGCTGCGGCGCGAAGCGTGGATCGGCCACGTAGCTGCGCAGATCCTCGTAGGCCAGCTTCTGCGCTTCGATTTTCAGGTGCAGATCTTCCACGCTGGACGGCGCATAGCTGAAGAGAGGAAAAGTTTCGAGAATGTTGAGCATCTCCAGCGCGGCGATGCCCTGGCTGTTGGGCGGCATCTCGTAGACTCTCCATCCGCGATATTCGGTGGAGATCGGATCGACCCATTCGGATTGAAAATCGGCCAGGTCCGAAGAGGACATCTTCCCGCCCAACCTGGTGGACGTTTCTACGATGGCGCGCGCGATATCACCCTTATAAAACGCGGCGGCGCCCTGCGCGGCAATCAGCTTGTAGGCCTCCGCCAGCCGCCGGTTGCGAAAGATCTGCCCGACCGCCGGAGGTTTATCTTCCGGGAGGAAGGTGCGGCGCCCGGCTTCGTCGCCCCAGAGTTTCGCGGTGGCCGACTGCCAGGTGTCCTGGATAATCTCGGTAACCGGAAATCCCCGCTCGGCATAGTAGATCGCGGGCTGGAACAATTCGCGCCAGCTCAGGCGGCCGAAACGCTTGTGGAGTTTCTCCCAGCCATTTACACATCCAGGCACGGTCACGGACTGGATGCCATCCTGCGGCATCGCGTAGCGGCCTTGAGATTTCAGAAATTCGATGGTCAAGCCGCGGGGCGCCCAGCCGCTGGCATTCAGGCCGGTGAGCTTGCCGGTTTTGGCATCCCAGTAGATGACGAAGAGGTCGCCGCCGATGCCGCAGCTCATGGGTTCGACGAGGCCCAGCAGGGCATTGGCGGCGATGGCGGCATCCATGGCCGATCCGCCGCGGGCCAGCACCTGGGCGGCGGCTTGCGATGCGAGCGTCTGGCTGGTGGCGGCGATTCCGTGGCTGGAAATCACCATGGATCGCGCCTGGTTACGTTCCTGGCAAGGGGTGGGCATGGTCATCCAGAGTGCGGCGCAGCAGAATGCCGCGATTCGGATCTGGGATTGCATTGGAGAATCGATGATAGCAGGCCGACGGCCCACAGGACACCGAAAGTGAGTATTGAGTGCGGCCCAGGCAAATCCGTTATAATAAGAAGGTTCACTCTGAGAGGAATTGTGTCCCTTCGCACCTTTTTTCGTCTTTTCACGCATATTCAAATGATGCCTATCCTCGAAAGCGGCGAGGAAACGCTCGTGGGCGGGCAGGCTGTTATCGAGGGCGTCATGATGCGCGCCCCGCACAGCTATTGTGTCGCGGTCCGCAAGCCCAACGGCGAGATCGTTACCCAGCAAAAGCCGCTGGCGCGTATGTCCGAGCAGCACCGCATCTTCAAGTACCCGGTGTTACGCGGTGTGGGCACGCTCTACCAAGCCATGGTGCTGGGGCTGAAGGCCTTGAAATTCTCCGCGAACTCCGTGCTGGAGGCCGAATTACCGAAAGCCGAGGTGAAGGAAATCCCCAACTGGGCCATCAGCTTGAATCTGATCGTTTCCTTGGCGTTCTTTATCTTCCTTTATAAATTTGTTCCACTTTATGCCGTCACGGCGCTGGGGAAGTGGTACCCGATCCTCAAAGGCCGCATTGCTTTCAACGCCACCGACGGCATGCTCCGCATCGCTATTTTCCTGGCATTTCTGTTTATCGTCTCACGCATGAAAGACATCCATCGCGTGTTCGAATATCACGGCGCCGAACACAAGGTAGTGTTCAACTTCGAATCGGGCAAACCGGTGAACGTGAAGAACGCGCAGGCCTTCACGACGTTCCATCCGCGCTGCGGCACCAGCTTTCTGATGGTGGTGATGGTGGTTTCGATGGTGGTCTACACGCTGATTCCTTTCTCCGGGTTCGGCATGAAACTGCTGAGCCGCGTGCTGCTGCTGCCGTTCATCGCTGGCTTCAGCTACGAGTTGATCCGCTTTGCCGCCAAGCGCCGCGGCTCGTTCCTGGCCACATTGACGGCGCCGGGACTTTGGCTGCAACGCATTACCACGAAGCCGCCATCCGATGAACAGGCCGCGGTGGCGATCCGGGCGCTTGAAGGCGCCATGGCGCTCGAAGAATCCCAGGGCGGCGAACTGGTCATCGCTTAACCTCCATGCAATTCGTTCCCAGGCTGCAACAGATCGAGGTGCGTTTCGAAGAACTGACGCGCCAACTGGCGAACCCCGCGCTGATCGCGGACGCGACCGAGTACCGCAAGGCCGCCAAAGCGCGCAGCGATATCGCGGAAGTGGTGGACAAGTTCCGCGAGTGGAAGAAAGCCGCCAGCGAGCTCGACCAGGCGCGCGGGATGCTGCAGGAACAGGATCCCGAACTGCGGCAGATGGCGACCGACGAAGCCGCGCGATTGGAGCCGGAACTGGGGCGCATCGAGCAGGAGATCAAGTTCCTGCTGCTGCCCAAAGATCCCAACGACGAGAAGAACGTAGTGCTGGAAATCCGGGCGGGCACGGGCGGCGATGAAGCCACGCTGTTTGCCGCCGAGATTTTCCGCATGTACTCGCGCTTCGCGGAAACGCAGCGCTGGCGCATCGAAGTGACTTCCGCCAGCGAATCGGCGGCGGGCGGCTTAAAGGAAGTGATCGCGCTGGTGAGCGGCGACAAGGTCTTCAGCAAGCTCAAATACGAAAGCGGCGTACACCGCGTGCAGCGCGTCCCGGTGACGGAGCAGCAGGGCCGCGTGCATACTTCGGCGATTACAGTGGCGGTGCTGCCGGAAGCCGACGAAGTGGAAGTGAAGCTGGATCCCAAAGATATCCGGATCGACACGTTTTGCTCCTCGGGTCCCGGCGGCCAGTCGGTCAACACGACGTATTCGGCGGTGCGCATCACGCACCTGCCCACGGGCTTGATCGTATCGTGCCAGGACGAGAAATCGCAGATCAAGAACCGCGCGAAGGCCGAGCGCGTGCTGCGCTCCCGGCTGTACGAGATCGAGTTGGAGAAGCAGCAGGCCGCCCTGGGCGCGGAGCGCCGCAGCATGGTGGGCACGGGCGACCGCAGCGAGAAGATTCGCACCTATAACTTCCCGCAGAACCGGGTTACCGATCATCGGATCGGCCTGACGCTGCACCAACTGGATATCGTGATGGAAGGGCGCCTGGACCCAATCATCGAGGCGCTCACCACCTACTATCAGGCCGAAAAACTCAAGCAGCAGGGCGACCCGGGCGCGGCCGCGGCCTAGATCCGCATGACCGCAAAAACCGCGTTGCTCCAGGGCGCCAAGCTTCTGGACGACGCCACCGTAGGAGTGGCACGCCTGACCGCCGAGGTGCTGCTGGCGCACGCTTTGCACCAGGACCGGGTGTACCTGTTCAGCCATCCCGAGCACGAACTTTCGGAACTGGAATGGCTGCATTACGGCCGCTACCTGCACGAACGCATGCAGGGCAAACCGACGCAGTACATTACGGGACATCAGGAGTTCTACGGCCGCGATTTCCGCGTGACCGCGGACGTGCTGATCCCGCGCCCGGAAACCGAGCACGTGGTCGAAACTGCCCTACGACTGGCGCCGCATGCGCGCCACATCCTGGACGTGGGCTGCGGCTCCGGCTGCCTGGCCATCACGCTGCGCCTGGAGACGGGCGGCGTTGTGTGGGCCACGGACATCTCGGCGGCGGCCATCCGGGTCGCCGCGGAAAACGCGCAGCGGCTGGATGCAGGCGTCTCGTTTGTGACATGCGACCTGACGTCCGCGTTAGCCGATAGGTCGATGGACCTGATCGTATCCAACCCGCCCTACGTGCCGCTGAGCGACAAGCCGCGTCTACAGCGGGAAGTGCGCGACTGGGAGCCGCACGAAGCGCTTTTCGGCGGGCCCACCGGACTGGAGATTTACAGCCGGCTGGTGCGAGACGCAGAGCGCGTGCTGCGCCCGGGCGGCTGGCTGATCATGGAATTGGGATTCAACACCAGCAGCCGGGTGGCCGCGATGTTCTCTCCCGCCTGGCGGAATGTTGAGACAGCGCCCGATCTGGCGGGTATTCCGCGCGTGATTGCGGCATGCCGCGCAAAGAGTCAGGGTTTTTTGGGTTCATCAACCTCGGCGGGGGACGGGAAAACATAGTTGGGGTAGCTCCATTCATCGACGCCGACTCCGTTTTCGGAGCGGAAGAGGACTTCATCCCGCCAGCGGACCTGGCGGTGAATGATTTCTTTGGGCGGCGGCGCGGTGCCGCCCGGGCGCGGGTTCTTGCGCGGGTTGTGGCGCGGCTTTGGCGCGGGCGGCCTTGATGCGCTCCAACTCTTTGTAGGCCTTGAAGTAAGAGCGCTCGAGACGGGCTTGACCCTGTAGCGCACGCTGCAAGCGCGGGGCTTAAAAAGTCCCGCCAGGCGAGCTTACGCTGGCCACTGGAGTTTGGACTTATCTCGTGATGACTGGCCGCAGCCCGTGGCGCACGCTTCAGCGCGCTTCAGCGGGCGCCCCCGCGGATGGGGGTGAAACAGCGGCGAGACCCCCGGCGGGAATCCGAGCGCTGCGTGTATGCTCAGATTAGGGCTGAGAACTGTAGTTACGGCCACACACGCATTGGTGCGATTTGCGCCAGCTGCAGCATGGCTCCGCAAGGCAGTGGAACAATAGTGAGGCCTACCCGGCTCTCCTCCAGATGAGAATCCCAAGATTTGCCACGCGGGCAGTTCTCGAGCTCGGAAAGAGAGAACGATGCGGAAAGAGAAGGTAGCGAAAACGATGGGTCCGCAGAAAGCAAAAAGCAAGAGCGTTGCCCACGCGGAGCCACGTGACGGGCATTGACATCGGCAGCCGGCAGATGCACGTATGCGCGCCGGCGGCTGAAGAGGGACGAGTTGAGGTCCGGATCTTTGGGACGGCCACCGCTGAGATTCTGGCTTGCGCGGAGTGGCTGAAACAGGTGCAGGTGGAGTCGGTGGCCATGGAGAACACCGGCGTGTACTGGATTCCGGTGCTGGAGATATTGGAGGGCTGCGGGTTTGAAACCTTACTGGTGGACACGCGGCCGTTGTCGCGGGTACCGGGGAGAAAAACGGATGTAGGGGACGCGGCGTGGATTCAAACCCTGCATAGTCATGGATTGCTGACTGGCTGCTTCCGGCCCAGCGAACAGATCAGCCAGGTGCGGAGTCTGGTGCGCCAGAAGGCGGTGCTGGTGGCCGATCGGGCGAACTGGACGCGGCGCATGCAAAAGTGCCTGGACCAGATGAACGTGCGGGTGCATCACGCGGTCTCCGATGCGCAGGGAAGCACGGGCATGCGGGTGCTGCGCGCCATCGTGGCTGGAGAGCGGGATCCCCGGAAACTGGCGGAGTTGCGGGACGCGGGCTGCCGCAAGAGCCAGGAGCAGATGGCGGCATTGTTGAACGGTCACTGGCGGGCGGACCATCTGTTCAATCTGGAACAAAGCCTGCGGATGTATGACACCATCGCGGAGCAGATCGGAGTTTACGAGCGGGAGATACAGAGGCAGATGCAGGCCCTGACGCCAGCGGAGCGTGCGGAGTCCAAAGCTCCGCCATTGCGGAGTGCGGCCAAGCGGAAAGCCATGAAGCGGCGGCACGTGGAAGAGAAGCGCCAGGCACTGTATCGCCTGGCCGGGGTAGATCTGACGACGATCGATGGGGTAGGCACGGAGACGGCGGATGCGGTGCTCAGCGAATATGGGGTGAATATGAACCGTTTCGCCAGCGAAAAGGAATTTGTGGCGCTGCGAAACTGGCGCCCCGGCAGGCCATCTCTGGGGGAAAGCCACTCAAAAAGCGTGGAAAATTCAAACCCACACGCACCGGGCCGGCGCTCCGCCACGCGGCCGTGTCGGTGGGGAAAGGCCCCACTGCTTGGGGGGCCTACTATCGTCGCATCTCCCGCCGGAAGGGATCTACCGTCGCCGTGTTTGCCACCGCGCGCAAGATCGCTACGCTCATCTACCGGATGCTGCGCTGGGGGCAGGCCTACGTCGACATCGGCCAGCAGGCGCACGAGGAGCATTACCAGGCGCAACGCGTGCGCTCTCTCACCAGCACTGCCGCTCAACTCGGATACCAGCTCCTCAAGAATAATGACCCTGTGACTGCTTGAGGAGACTAGGGGGTCTCAGATGAGTGCCCCATGGGCCTGCGGCCCACCAAAGGTGATGAAAATGGGCGCGAGCGACGCTAACATTGTCTTCGGCGGGAGTGGCTGAGGTCGTTCACGCTCTGGAGAACTTGAAGCCGTCGATGAGTCGGATCCGGGACGCGTGTTTTTGAACCAATAAATGAGAACTGCCTTTCCGCGAGGAAGGGCGGTAGCTCGGAACGGTGCGTATTCAATTTGCCCGCGTGTCCTGCACTTCCCCGCCAGAAAGGCAGGTAGGTAGGTATGTCTTACAACATAGCAGGCATTGACGTGCACAAGAAAGTGCTGATGGTGGGGGTCGCCAGCGTGGCCGAGGAGGTGGCTGACGCCACGGGGGCGGCCATGGAGTTTGAGTGCCGGAGATTTGGAACCGGGGCCAGTGAGCGGAATCACCTGGTGGCTTGGCTGAAGCAACACCAAGTTCACGAAGTGGTCATGGAGTCTACGGCACAATACTGGAAGCCGGTATGGCTGGACCTGGAGCCACATTTTGAGAAACTGCATCTGGCGCAGGCGCAATCCAACAAGGCGCCCAAAGGACGCAAGAACGACTTTCGGGACGCCAAACGTCTGGCACGGCGCTTGCTGGCCGGCGAACTGATGCTGAGCTTGTGCCAGAGCCAGAACAGCGTACCTGGCGGCTGATGACGCGCGGGCGGTTGCAACTGGTGCGCGAACGGGTGCGTTTGCAGAGCCAGGTGGAATGCCTGCTGGAGGCAGCGCGGATCAAGCTGTCCAGCGTGATTAGCGATTTGCCAGGCGTCAGCGGACGGCGGATTCTGGAGGCGCTCAGCAAAGGCCAGACGGATGCGGCGAAGCTGGCCGCACTGGGCGACGACCGCCTCAAGTGCACTAAAGAACAATTAGCCGACGCCCTGCGCGGCGCGCCGGAGCCGGGCCATCGGCAACTGCTGCACCTGCATCTGGAACGTTTGCAACTGCTGGACGAGCAGATCCGTCAGCTTAGCCAGATGAATGCGGCCGCGCTCAACCGACATCCGAAGGCGGTGGCACGACTGGCGGAAGTACCCGGATTTGGGGTAGAGTCCTCGCAGCAGATGATCGCGGAGGTGGGGGTGGACGCGGAGGCCTTCGATTCGGCGGGCGAGTTCGCCTCCTGGGCTGGGGTATGCCCGGGCAGCGACGTGAGCCCCGAGGAGAACCACAGCTCGCGATGCCCCAAGGGGAACCGGTACGTGCGGCGGATCCTATCCGAGGCGGCGCACGCGGCGGTCAAGAAGAAGGGCAGTCATTTTCAAAATGTATTCCGCCGAAACGGGGCCATCTGGGTGGTCGCCCATCGCCTGGCTCGGCTGGTCTGGAAGATCCTCCACGACCAGGTCAGCTACGTGGAGCAGGGTCAGGACACCGACCCCCGCGCCCGCAAGCATCGTGCCGCGAAGCTAGCGCGGGCATTGCGGAAACTGCGGTATAGCGGCACCCTAGCCGAGATCCATCCCCAACCGGTGGCGGAGGCCAGCACGTGACCTTCAACGCGACCAACGCCGGACCTGCATCGGGTCGGAGTAGGTGATTTTCAACGGAGCGTGCGCCACGCCAGCTACTCGATGAGATACACGTTGTAAGTGGCGCCGTTGATGCCGGTCTTGGCGCCTCCCGTGTCCGCTGTAAAGACGCTGGCGCCGCCCTGGAAATCGACGATGTCGGCGACTATGGCTGTGGTCGTGCCCCCGGAACCGATGTTGGTGCTGGTGCCGTTATTGATATTCAATGTCGCGTGCGGGAAATATAACGATCCGGTCAGGTTCAGATTCGCTCCGCCCGCAATGGTGCTGGCGCCAGGCGAGGTCATCGAGCGGTCCTGGTAAAAGAGTATCCCCTGATAGCTGCCCGAAGCCTCCGCGCTGAGGGTCACGGTCGAACCATTGGCGATGTTCACCGTAGCGCCGCCCGTGAGGTAAATGAAGACGCCACCGGTGGCCGTGAGAGTCGATCCACCCTGGATGCTGAACGTTCCGCCGTTGATGATATACATTCCGGAGCTCAGTTGCGCGTTCATTCCATTGCCCAGGCTGAAGCCGCAATATGTGCCGGGCGCTGGGGTGTACTGGGATGACTGCCATGACGTGAAGTCTCCAGACAGGCAGCTTGGGGCCGGCGACGGAGAAGGTAAACTGACCAGAGGATCGGTGACCGAGGGGGCGCCGGCTAGAGGCGTGACGCTGGTGTGTCCGGAGTTGTCCTGATAATAGCTGCCCACGACGTTGATGGAAGGGGCTTGAATATACGCGCTTCCGGTGACATACATAGCGGCGCCCGGGCCGTTATTGGCGTTGGCGGTCGAGTTCACATAGACGCCACAGCCAAACTTGGCCTGAAAGTTGTTACCAGCCACGAAAGCGTTGGCCGCTTTCGGATCCAGCACATAGATGCATCCGCCGCCGCCCGCGCCGGCAATCGCCGCCGCCGTGGCGCGGACACTGGCAGTCATTGAGGTGGCCCCGAAGATACCGCCGAACCAGGCCGCTGCGCTGTGGTAGGTCCGCGCCGTCGCCCAGTAGCCGACCACGGGTCCCGACACCGTCGGCACCGTGCTGGTGGTATTCGCCGTCAGGCTCACCACCTGTCCGGATAGCCCGTTCGCGGCAGCCATCATACAGGCGTTATCGAAGCTGGTGGAAGCCACGCCGGGCGCCGTCGTGGGACAGTTCGTGGCGGCCGCGGAACACCACACGCCGCTCGATCCGCACACCAGGCTGCTAGGCGACGTGGAGACGGCCGCGCGCACCGCGGCCAGCGCGGCGCTATCCGCGGCGGCCTGCGCGGTTTCCCTGCGAAAGTATTCCCAGCCTACGTCGGCCGCAAGCGCCAGGGATCCAAATATGACCACGGTTGCGAAACTCACCATCAGCAGTGCCTGCCCGCGTTGACGATCGGTAGAAGTCGGCATATCAGTAATTGATGACCTGTTGGGAGACTGCGGAGAATGTCAGGGATTGGAATGAAACACCGCCCCGCCCCGGCACAAACATGGAAATCGCGCTGTTGAAAGGGTAAGTCGCGGAGATCGAAACCACTTGGCCGGCGGCATTCCCTCCGGTCCGGGGCCAGGTCGTGGCGACACTCGCGCAGGTGCTCACCGGATTGCAAGCGATCGTGCCGTTGGCGTCCGTCAACGTCGCGTTAAGAGAGCCGGGGAGCAAACCGATCCCTTTGGTGGTGAGCATTTGCATGACCTGGCCGACAGTCATGGCACAGGCCAGCGCCGCGCAATCCACGCCTCTGACCGCGGCCGTGCGCGTCGTGATCTTAACGGCTTCGTTGAGCGTGTGATAGTTCCACATGCCGAAGGACATTTGCACCACGGAGACCATGGCAAAGATCAGGGGAATAGCGGTCAGCGTAAACTCGAGCAGGGCATTGCCGCGCGCATTTCTCAGGCCGGCTTTCACTTAAGACCCCCTAATGGGGAATTCCACGGTGCGGGTGATCGACAATTTGCCGGTGAGCATTCCAGGGAGGCCGATCAACTGCGGCGGTTTGTAGGTGATGGAGACTTGCGCCGCCGGTAAGCCATCGGCGCCGGTGGCCAGATATGAAGTGGACACGCCGACTATGCCGCCCGATGAACAGGAGGACGTATTGCCCACGCCCGGGGAATCCTGCAGCTCAGCCAGCGCATAGGTGCAGGCCATGGCCGGATTCTGCGCGGTGGAAGTGGAAGATGAAGCGTACATTCCAACCACGCGCGCCGCGCTTTGCGCCGAGATCAGGGCGTAGGAGTAGATGCCGAGGTCGAAAGCGCCCACGAAACAGTACACCAGCCAGGGCAGAATCAGCGCCACTTCCACGGCGGAATGACCGTGCTGTCTGGCGCGGGTCCGGGTCCCTTGCGGGAGGATAGGTTTTCGCGGCATGTTTTTCGATAAGAGCATCCGAAGCACTCTGAATAGAAAGTAAACGATTCCTGCGCGCCTGTCACTCCTGCAAAAGGTTAAGAACGCCGCGGCACGCAACGTATATTCAGCTCATATTATTCCATTTTTCGTTGCAAACACTCGCGGAATCGCCCCAAAAAGGAAATCTGCGAAGATCGGATATTCTTTTGAAGTGCGGATGCCTTTCGATATGGGCCGCCCGTAACATCGGGGGGCTGGAATATTTGTAAATACGGATCGAATTATGCGGACTTATGAAATCAATTTAATTGAATTACAAGCCGGCCCAGCGCGGATGGAGACGCCCCGCTGGAATAGGGAGAGGCGCCGCGGCGGCAGCCGGACTGAGCCCGAACGCCGCTCTATGGTTCCGCTCCCCGGCTTGCTAAAATCGGAACAGGATGTCCACTGCAGCGCCCTCGCCTTCATTGCGCAGCTTATTCTCCGAACTGGAGCAGTTGTTCCAAACAGAAACGGAAGCGCGTGTTTCGACCAGCGTCCAAGCCGCCGAGCGGGCGCTGGCGGAAGATTTGAACCAGTCCGTGAGGCGATTGCGCCAGGCCGGCGGGTTTCCCGAGATGGCCGCTGTCTTGTGCGACGGATCGGCGCGGTTTGCCAATGCCTGCGGCGTCTTTCAGATCGGCGAGGACACGGTCGGTGGCGAGCGCCTGCGCGGCGCCTCCCGCGAAGCCGCCGTGCACTTCAGCGAGATCCGCTTTGGGACGGCGGAAGCCGCCGCTTTTGCCGGAGCCATAGACTCCCGCGAGCCGGTGGTGGCGCTCTGTTCGGCGGCCGAAGTATCGCCGGCCGTCGTGGAAGCTTTTGGACACGCGCCCAGCGACAAAGCCTATTTGTTCCCGTTGACGGTGGATCGCACTACGGTGGGCATGTTATATGCGACTGGAGCGGTGGAAAGCGCCTCACTGGAGTTGTTGACGCAAGTGGCCGCGGCGGTCATGGAGGCGCGCCAGCGCCCCACCGCAAAGGCGAAGCCGGCCTCGGATCTGGTGAGTATCGAACCGGCTTCCGCGGCGACGGCCAGTCCCGCACGGGAATGGGATGAACTGAGCGCCAGCGATCGGCAACTGCATCTGCGCGCGCAACGCTTCGCCCGCGTCAAGGTGGCGGAGATGCGGCTATACCGGCCCGATGCGGTGAAAGCCGGGCGTGCCCAAGGCGACCTTTACGCCGCTCTGCACGATGCCATCGACGAAGGCCGCGAGGCTTTCCGGCAAACGTTTATGTCGGCCAGTCCGAGCATGGTGGATTACTTTCACGTCGAGTTGGTGCGCACGCTGGCCAACGACAATCCTGCCTGGTTGGGGGGGCAATATCCTGGGCGCTTGGTATAATCGGATGGCAAAAGTATTCAGCCTGCCGGTTTTTCTGCTGGCCATCGCGGCGTTCGCGCAAACGCCGAACTCGCTCGGCCGCGCCTATCGTGAATCGCCTACCCCCGCCCACGCCAAGGCCCTGGAGCGGTTCGCGGCAAGTCACAAAGATGTCAACGGCGCGCTGGCGCACTTGACCCTGGGCGTGGTCGCCTTTGAACAGAAGCGCATGCCGGATGCCATTCAGCATCTCCAGGCGGCGCAATCCCGGCTTCCCAAATTGGCCGACTACGCGGCGTATTATCTAGCGGCGGCCCACCAGGAGACGCAGGAATACGCGGCCGCGGCGCGCGAGGCGGCCACGGTACGGACCGTGCCGCTGCCTTCGCCATTCGCCGCCAGGTCCATCGTGTTGCAGGCGCGCGGTCTGGCGAATTCCGGCCAAGCCATGGAAGCCGTGCGCATGTTGCATGATCACGCCGCGGAACTCCCGCATCCCGATGGCGATCTTGCCCTGGCCATGGCCTACGAGGCTGCCCGCGACTTGCCGCACGCCGCCGAATCCTACCAGCGGGTTTTTTACGAGTATCCGACCGGCGATGCGGCCACGCGCGCGGCCGCAGCCCTGATCGCGTTGCGCGACGCCATGGGCGCAGCATATCCCGCTCCCCCGCCGCAGGCCCTGGTCGAGCGCGGCCAAAAGCTGCTCGATCAACGTGAATATACGCGCGCGCAATCCGAATTCGAGGCGTTGGTGCCGCAGTTCAGCGGGCCGGAGCGCGACCAGGCCCGCGTGGGCATCGGCGCCGCGCAGTTCCTCTCCGGGGACGTCTCGGCCGCCTATTCCCGCCTGCGCTCGTTAGAAGTTTCCGATCCGGAGGCCAATGCGGAGCGCCTTTACTTTGTCGCCGAATGCGCCCGCAAGCTGAACGACGAAGACCAGATGATGGAAGCCGTGAAGAAATTGGCTAAGCACGGCGAATCGCTGTGGCGCTACAAAGCCCTGTTGGCCGCCGGCAATCGCTTCCTGGTCACCAACCAGCCCGATAAATACGTACCGCTCTACAAAACGGTGTACGAGACCTTCCCGGATCAGCCGATGGCCGCATCCAGCCACTGGCGGGTGGCGTGGTCGGCGTACATCCGGCGCAAGCGCGACGCGCGCGAACTGCTGCGCGAGCACGTGGCGAGATATCCGGGACACCCTTCCGCCGGCGCCGCGCTTTACTTCCTGGGGCGTCTCTCGGAAGCCGACGCGGACTACACCGCCGCACGCACCTTCTATACCCGGCTGGCGGCGCAGTTTCCGAATTACTATTACGGCATTCTGGCGCGCGAACGCATGACCCAGCCCGTCATCGTGGCCGCGGGCGTTTCAGAAAAGACCGTCCAGTTCCTGCGTCCCATCGCCTTTCCGGCGCACAAGCCGGCCGTGCCGCGGGATGCCGACGCCGATACCGCATTGCGCATCGCGCGCGCCCGCCTGCTCGAATCCGCCGGGCTGCCGGACCTGGCGCAAACCGAGTTGCGCTTTGGCGCGCGAAACGGCGGCCAGGCCTACCTGCTGGCTATGGAACTGGCGCGCGCCGCCAAGACGCCGCACGAGCGCCTGCACAGCATCAAGAGCGCCGCTCCGGACTATCTGGCGATGTCTCTCGAAGACGCGCCATCCGCATTCTGGCAACTCCTGTTTCCCCTGCCCTATGAAAAGGACCTGGTACGAAACGCCCAACAGCAAAGCCTGGATCCCTACATGGTGGCGGCGTTGATCCGTCAGGAATCCGAATTCGATCCGCAGGCGCTCTCGGCCAAACACGCCTATGGCCTGACGCAGGTGGAACCGGCCACCGGCCGCGCGCTGGCCCGCCGCGCCGGCATTAAACGTTTCAGCAACCGGGCACTGTTCCAGCCGGCCATCAATCTGAAGCTGGGGTCGTACTACTTGCGGGCGCTACTCGATCAATGGGGCGGCAAATGGGAGGAGACCCTGGCTTCCTACAACGCCGGGAAATCCCGCGTAAACGAGTGGATTACGTGGAACCAGTACCAGGAGCCGGCCGAATTCGTGGAATCCATCCCGTTTACCGAGACGCGCGAATACGTCGAAGCGGTGTTGAGAAATGCAACGGTTTACCGCCAACTGTATGCTACGAAAGCTCCTCCCGGACATGTTCGTCCTTCAGGGCGGAAGCGTGCGCGGGTGGCGGCGGGCAAAACGCCGGCCGCTTAAACCGCGATTCGCTGCAATTCGCCTTCCCATTTGAAAAAAAATGTGCGAATCTTAATCTAGAGTTGTACTACATATAGGAGCCGAAACTCTAGAACGCAACGAATAGGAGTGCCGTATGCTGCCAGGTTTCCTACTACCGGAAACGACCATCCGCGAGGCCGGCGCAGGCCCCGAGGTCGACTTGGGAGAATCCCAGGGCGGTCTGATCCTTCTCACCCTCGGCATCACTCGCATTATCGAGCAGGAAAGCCTGGATGTTTCCATCTGGGGTTCCGCGGACAATGCCGAGTGGGGCGCCAAACCCGTGGCCTCCTTCCCGCAGAAGTTCTATTGCGGCACCTATCAGATCCTGTTGGACTTGCGCGCCCACCCGAACGTGCGATTCCTGCGTACGAAGTACCAGGCGCAGCGCTGGGGCAAAGGGGAGCCCAAGCCGCTGTTCGGCGCCTATGTTTTCGCGCAGCAAGCCCAGGCGCAAGTCCTGAGCATGACCGCTTGATCGCATCGTGACATAATGATAGTGTCGCGATGATCTCCTACAACGAAGCCCTGGACCTTTTCCGTTCCGACGATCTCATCGGTGTTGGTATGGCGGCCGACGCCTTGCGCCGGAAATACCATCCCGAAGGTGTGGTTTCTTACATTATCGACCGCAACATTAATTACACTAATTTTTGTACGGAATATTGCAGCTTTTGTGCCTTCTACCGGCCCATGGGCCACGCCGAAGGCTATGTCCACGATCACGAGACCATTTTTGCCAAGATTCAGGAAACCCTGGACTTAGGCGGCACGGGCGTGCTGATGCAGGGAGGCCTGCATCCCGATTTGAAGATCGAGTGGTACGAAGACCTGCTGCGCGCCATCAAGCAACGCTTTAAGATTCATCTGCATTGCTTTTCCGCGCCGGAGATTACGAATATCGCCGAAGTCAGCGGCCTGGATCTCCGGGATACCATCGCCCGCCTGCGCGATGCGGGTCTCGATTCGATCCCGGGCGGAGGCGCCGAGATTCTGGACGATGGCGTTCGCCACCGCATCAGCAGGCTGAAGTGCAACACGGCGGAATGGATCGACGTGCATCGCACGGCGCACGCGCTCGGCATGCGCACCACGGCCACCATGATGTTCGGTTGCGGCGAAACCCTGGAACAGCGCATGAATCACTTGCAGATTGTGCGCCAAATCCAGGAAGACACAGGTGGTTTCACGGCATTCATCCCCTGGACTTTCCAACGCGAGAACACCTCGCTCGGGCACTTCGTACACGAGGAAGCGACGGCGGTCGAATATCTGCAGAACCTGGCGATCTCGCGCATCTACCTCGATAACATCGACAACATCCAGTCGTCCTGGGTGACGCAGGGGCTGAAGACCTGCCAGCTCGGCCTGCACTTCGGCGGCAACGATGTCGGCAGCATTATGATCGAGGAGAACGTGGTCTCCGCGGCGGGAGCGCATCACCGCGCCAGCGAGGAAGAACTACGGCGCATCATCCGCGACGCGGGGTTCATCCCCAAACAGCGCGATACGCTGTATCGCACTTATTTCCTGAATTGAGCCGCTACTCGATCCGGTAGTTGGGCGCTTCCTTGGTGATCACCACGTCGTGTACGTGGCTTTCGCGCAGTCCCGCCGGAGATACACGCAGGAACCGCGCATGCTCGTGCAGGCTGCGGATGTCGGGTGCGCCGCAGTAACCCATCCCGGATTTCAGGCCCCCCACCAGTTGATAGACCAGTTCGGCCAGCGGACCCTTGGCGGCAACGCGGCCCTCGATGCCTTCCGGCACCAGCTTGCCATTGGGGTCCTGCGCGTAACGGTCGGCATTGCCCTGCATGGCGCCCATCGAACCCATGCCGCGATAGGTTTTAAACGTGCGCCCCTGGAACAGAATGGTTTCGCCGGGACTCTCGTCGGTGCCGGCCAGCAGGCTGCCGATCATGACGGCATCCGCGCCGGCGGCGATGGCCTTGGTAATATCACCGGAGAATTTGATGCCGCCATCGGCGATCAGGGGCACTCCCGCTTTCTGGGCGGCGCGCGAGCATTCGGCGATAGCCGTCAATTGCGGGACGCCGGCGCCCGAAACCACGCGCGTGGTGCAGATGGAACCCGGTCCGATGCCGACTTTGATGCCATCCACGCCCAGCGAGATCAATTCGCAAGCGCCTTCATAGGTGGCCACGTTTCCGGTGATCAGTTGCACGCCCGGCAGCGCCCGCTTAACGGCTTTCACCGCCGCCATCACGCGCTCCGTGTGTCCGTGGGCGGTATCGATCGCCAGCACATCCACCTTGCGCGCGACCAGTTCCTGCGCGCGTTCGAGAAAGTCGTTGGTGGCGCCGATGGCCGCGCCCACGCGCAGACGGCCTTGCTCGTCCTTGGCGGCAGAGGGATATTTCAACTTCTTTTGAATATCCTTGACCGTAATAAGGCCCTTCAAGTTGTATTGATCGTCCACCACCAGCAGCTTCTCCACGCGGTGCTGGTGGAGGATCGCCTCGGCTTCTTCGAGCGTGGTGCCGACGGGCACGGTGATGAGGTTGTTCTTGGTCATCACATCCCGGATGGGCACATCGGAGCGGGTTTCAAAGCGCAGATCGCGATTGGTCAGAATGCCGACCAGGCGCGTGCCTTCGGTAACCGGAACGCCGGAGATCCGATAGCGGCTCATCACTTCGCGGGCATCCGAGATACTCTGGTCCGGCCCGATGGTAATGGGATCCACGATCATGCCGCTTTCACTGCGCTTGACGCGGTCCACTTCTTCGGCCTGGCGCTCGATGGACATGTTGCGGTGAATGATGCCGATGCCGCCCTGCTGCGCCAGGGCGATGGCCAGGTGGGACTCCGTGACGGTGTCCATAGCCGCGCTGACAATCGGGATATTCAAGGCAATCTTGCGTGTGAGGAAGGTGCGTGTATCGGCCTCGGCGGGCACCACCCCGCTGCGCGCCGGCTGGAGCAGGACGTCATCGAAAGTGAGGCCTTCGGGAATGCCGTCTTGGTTCATATTGGTAATTCTTCCATCATAGCGTAGGGGGCTTTTGATTTTCGCTGCAGGTTCGGAAGAAAATGTCCGGAACCACGGCAACCCTTGCGTCGTATTGATGGTGAGGCTATTTATGTTCAAGACTATGGTTTGGGCGTCGGTCCTCTGCGCGTTGGCGGGTTTTCCGGTCATGGCGGATCAGTGGAGCAAGAACTTCAGCGTGGGTGCCGCGCCGGAGCTGCGCATTGAGACCAGCGATGCCAACGTGATCCTGAAGACAGCCAACGTGAAAACGATCGAAGCGCGGGTCTACACCTCCGGCTGGAGGATCGGCCCGGGTGACGTGCACGTGATGGATCATCAGACCGGCGACCGGGTGGAAATCGAAGTGAAAGTGCCTCAGTTGCATTTTAGCTGGGGAAACCGGTCGATCCGGATCGAGGTTCAGATCCCTACTACGGCGAAGGTGGAAGTCCGCACAGGCGACGGGAACATTCGCGCCGACGGCCTGCACGGTCCGTCCCGGCTGGTCACGCATGACGGCAACATCGACGGCGAGGGCTTCGACGGAGTGTTGGAGGCCAGCAGCGGAGACGGCAACATCCGGGTGCGGGGGAAATTCAGCGAGTTGAACCTGCGCAGCGGGGACGGCAACATTGAGGCCGAGGTGGCCGCCGGATCGCATATGGCTTCCGGGTGGTCGGTGCACACGGGCGACGGCGGGGTTACGCTGCGGCTGCCGGATGGATTCGCCGCGAACCTGGATGCGCACACCGGAGACGGCCGGATCACGGTGGATGTGCCGCTCTCGACCGAAGGCGCTATTCACGAGGATTCGGTGAACGGAAAGCTGAACGGCGGCGGGCCGGTCCTGACCGTGCGCACCGGCGATGGATCGGTGCATCTGGCGCGCATGTAAGCGTGCCGGCGGGGCTCTTAAAGTCCCGCTCCGGACTTTGAACATTGGCCGCAGCCCGTGGCGCACGCTTTTAGCGTGCCGGCGGGACTTTTAAGTCCCGCTCCGGCGAACTAAAGTTCGCCGCTGCACGCTGAAGCGTCGCTGAAGCGTGCGCCACGGCCGGTGGACGAAAGTGCGCCCGCGGCGTAGTATAGTGGGCATTCGCATGCCCACCGCGCAGACTCAAATCCACAAGCCCCACTGGGCCTTTCGCTATATCAATATCGCGATTGCCATCGTGTTGCTGGCCGCGGCCGCGGCGGTGTACTGGTTCGTTTACCGGGTGCTACCGCGGACTTCCGGCACCATCACGGCGCCGGTTTCCGCCCGCGTCACGATTGCGCGCGACGCTTTGGGAGTGCCGCACATCTCGGCGGCGACCGGGGACGACGCTTTCTTTGCCCAGGGCTATGTACAGGCGCAGGACCGCCTATTTCAGATGGATGGGCTGCGGCGCCTCGCGGCAGGCGACCTCTCGGAGATCGTGGGGCCTGGCGCGCTGGAGCTCGACCGCGATTCGCGCCGGCTGCGCATGCGCCGCATCGCGGAACAGGCGTACGGATCCCTGCCGCCCCAGGATCGCGCACCCCTGGCGGCCTACGCGCGCGGCGTGAATTGGTTCCTCCAAACGCATTTGCATGGGTTGCCGATCGAATTCACCCTCCTCGGTTACGATCCGCGCCCGTGGAGCGTAGTGGATACCATCCTGATCGGGCTGCACATGTACCGCGATCTGACCACATCGTGGAAAGACGAAATCCTCAAGCGAGACATGCTTGCCGCGGGCGACCGGGCCAAGGTGAATTTCCTGTTTCCCCCACGCAGCGGCGGCGAGTTGCAGCCGGGATCGAACGCCTGGGCGCTGAGCGGCGCGCATACCGCTTCGGGCAAGCCCATTCTCTGCGACGACATGCACCTGGAATACTCGATTCCCGGCATCTGGTACATGATCCATCTGCGCGCGCCCGGTCTGGACGTGTCGGGCGTATCGCTGCCAGGCACACCCTCGGTGATCGTGGGACACAATCAACGGATCGCCTGGGGCGTCACCAATCTGCACTTCGATGTGCAGGATCTTTACATCGAGAATTTCGATCCGGGAACGGGGCGCTACCTCTATAAGGGGAATTGGGAGCAGGCGCGCGCGGAGCGGGAAATCATACCGGTGAAAGGCGCGGCGGCCGTGGAAATGCCGCTGTGGATCACGCGCCATGGCCCGCTCTATATCAACGATGCCAGGCAGCACCTGGCGCTGCGCTGGGCCGCGGCGGAGCCCGGCTCGTTTCAGTTTCCGTTTCCGGAACTGAATAAGGCGGGCAACTGGCAGGAGTTCACCCACGCCCTGGCTCGTTTCCCCGGCCCCGCACAGAACTTCGTGTACGCGGACGTGGATGGCAATATCGGGTACCACGCGACGGGGCTGCTGCCGATCCGCAAGGGATACAACGGCGATGTGCCGGTGGATGGGTCGTCAGGCGAATATGAGTGGCAAGGGTTCATTCCGTTCGACCAGTTGCCGTCGTTTTACAATCCGCCGGCAGGTGTGATCGTGACCGCGAATCAGAACCCGTTCCCGGCCGATTATCCTTACACCGTGAATGGCAATTTCGCTTCGCATTACCGGTCACGGCAGATTCGAAATCTGCTGCTTGCCCGGAATGGGTGGCTTGCGGCGGATATGCTTACGGTGCAGAAAGACGTTTATTCCAGCTTCTTCCAGTATCTGGGGCAGCAGATCGTGGAAGCCTACGGCCGTCGCCAGGCGCAGCACGGCGATCTGCGGGATGCCGTGCAACTGCTGCGCGGCTGGAATGGCCAGATGGACAAAGACGCCGCCGCCCCGTTGATCGTCACTCTGGCCTATGAGCGATTAAAGGTGCTGGTGGCGCAGAGCGCTTCGCCGTCGGCCGGCGCGAAGTACAAGTATCAGATGGCGCCCGCGGTCGTCGAAACCCTGCTGCGGACCCGGCCGGCGGGTTGGTTCGGCGATTGGGATGAGACCCTTCTCCACTCCTTCGCGCTGGGCCTGGAAGATGGAAGGCGCAAACAGGGCCGCGATCCCGGACATTGGATCTATGGCAAGTATGAGCCGTTATTACTAGCCAATCCGGTGGGACGTCATCTCTCCCTAGTGGATGGTTTATTCGACATTGGTCCCGTGGCGATGAGCGGATCGCCTACCACAGTGAAGCAATACAACGGTGAACTCGGACCGTCAATGCGATTGGATGCGGATCTTGCCGACTGGGACCGTTCGCTGTTGGAGGGGACCACGGGACAGTCCGGCCAGGTGCTGTCGCGGCACTATAAGGACCAGTGGGACCGGTACTATAATGCCGGGAGCTTCCCCATGCAATACCGGAAAGTGGAAGCCAGGGATGTGTTAGTGCTGGCGCCGTAAGTGCTCTAGGCGGGCCGGTACCCCATTTATTCTCAAACTGGCGGTGCTGCGCCGATTGAGGTATTCTGAAAGCTCACCTAAAACGGAGGATAAATGGGGATCCAAAACGACGAAGAGGTGAGTCGCCGGGTATTCCTGGAGCGGCTAGCCGGCGCCGCGCTGCTGGGAGCGGCGGGCGCTTACGGCAAGTCCGCGCGGCCTGCCCCGAACACCGGTGCCTGGACACCGCCGCCGGCCCTGACAAATCCCAACATCCTGGTCGTGATGGTGGATCAGTTGCGTCCGCCGATGTGGCTGGACTCGGATCAGTCCGCCACCCTCAGCCAGACCGTCCTGCCCAACATCATGGGACGGATTCAGAACAATTCGTATAACTTTGAGCAGTTCTTTTCGGCTGCGACCGTATGCACGGCATCCCGGGCAACTTTGCTTACCGGTCTTTATGCGCCCCAGACCGCCATGTACATCACCGGCTTCGGCAGCACGATACCAGCCCTGAATCCCGCCTATCCGACTTGGGGCGATGCGCTCCCGCTGCTGAACCCGGCTTACGAGGGAAATATGTGGTGGTTCGGGAAGTGGCATCTTTCCAGTAAAGTGACCGGCTCGCCCCTGCTGCCCTACGGCTTCAAGACGAGAACTTACCCCGGAGGACCGCGCCCCTATAATCCCTCGCCGAATGGAATGGCCAACGAGGGTAGCGACGGGGGAACCTTCAGGAAACAAGTGTGGGCCAGCGATGCTATGATCGCCGACGATTTCATCGGTT
>JBEKIM010000167.1:0-13346 GCA_050011755.1 Bryobacteraceae bacterium
AGAGGCGCGCCGCCTCCATCTCGAAGATACTCCGGCCTTTAAATCCCAGTTGGCTTTTCAGACCGAACAGATCCTGGCGCAGCAGTACTATCAGAATCTGCAAGCTACCACCAAGGTGGATGAGGCCACCGCGCGTAAGTATTACGATGAGCACAAATCCGATTACCTGCAAGTCAAAGCCCGCCACATCCTGATTCGCGCCAAGGGCTCCGCGGTGCCCCTCAAAAAGGACGCCAAGGAATTGACCGATGAAGAAGCCCTGGCCAAAGCCAAGGAAATCCGCCAGAAGCTGGTGGATGGCGCCGATTTCGCCACGCTGGCCAAGGCTGAGTCCGACGATGCCTCCTCGGCCGCCAACGGCGGCGACCTGGGACCGGCTTTCTCCCACGGCCGTATGGTTCCCGCCTTCGAGGAAGTCGCTTTCAAGATTCCCGTAGGGGAGCTCAGCGAGCCCGTGAAGACCCAGTTCGGATATCACATCATCAAGGTGGAATCCCGCCAGGAGAAAACCTTTATCGAAGTGCGCGCCGAGATCGACAGGAAGCTGGATGCCGAGTTGGTCAAAAAGACCATGGATGATCTCAAGGAATCCAAGCCCGTCGTCATGAACGCCGACTACTTCGGACCCGTCCAGCCGCCGCCCCCGCCGCCGGGAGCCATACGGCCGCAGATCACCGTCCAACCCCCCGCCCAACCGAAGCCACAGCAGTAGGCTTGGCCCAAGCCAAGCCGTGTGGCGCACGCTTCAGCGTGCCGGCGGGACTTTTAAGTCCCGCTTGGGGCGAACCCGTATCACCTTGCTGAACCCCTCCGCCCTATCCGGCGGCGTCAGCTTCCCCGCCATGCGCTCCATGGCGTCATCCGGAACCACCCGCTCTCGCAGCCGGTTCCGCCGCCGGCAAACCTCCAGCGGCGCATCGAAGTAGAGCGCCTCTACATCGCAGCCATACCATCGTCCGATCTGGATGTATGGCTGCCGCTCCTCCGGTGTCAGGTGCGTCGCATCCACGTAGCTCACCGCCCGCCCGATCGCCAGCCGGTGCCGCAGCAGGTACCGCATCGTCAGGAAGATCCGCGCGTGAATCGTCTGATCCGTGGCATCGTCGGCCAGCACCTGCCGGATCCAGTCCGACGAGATCCCCGTGATCCCCTGCCGCTCCAGCCAGGTCGACTTGCCCGACCCCGGCAAGCCTACCAGCACTACGATGCGTTGTCGCGGCTTGTCCAATCACGACCAATATCGCACGAACCGCTCCGAAATGCTGTATCGTGGAAAGTTCCAGAGTAAACAAGAAAATGGTAACCAAAGTCCGTTGGGGCGTATTGGGCGCCGCCCATATCGCCATAAAAAAAGTGATTCCCGCCATGCAGCTTGGCGCATACTGCGAGATCGCCGCCATCGCCTCCCGCGATCTGTCGAAAGCCCGTCAGGCCGCCGCGGATCTCGGCATCCCGAAAGCCTACGGCTCCTACGAGGAACTGCTGGCCGATCCCGAAATCGAGGCCGTCTACAACCCGCTCCCCAATCACCTGCACGTGCCCTGGTCCATCCGCGCCGCCGAAGCCGGCAAGCATGTGCTCTGCGAGAAACCGCTGGCTCTCGACGCCGCCGAAGCCCGGCAGTTGCTGCAGGCACAGGCCCGCACTGGCGTCAAAATCGGCGAGGCCTTCATGGTGCACACCCATCCGCAATGGGTCCGCGCGCGCGATCTGGTCCGCTCCGGCCGAATCGGCGATCTGCGCGCCGCCATGGGTTTCTTCAGCTACTTCAATCGCGACCCCGCCAACATCCGCAATGTGCTCGCCTGGGGCGGCGGCGCCCTCTTCGATATCGGCTGCTATCCCATCCACACCTCGCGCTTCATCTTTGGCGAGGAACCCCGCCGCGTGATGGCCATCCTCGAGCGCGACCCCCAAATGCAGACGGACCGCCTCTCCTCCGCCCTGCTCGATTTCCCCTCCGGGCAAGCCGTCTTCACCTGTTCCACTCAACTGGTTCCCTACCAGCGCATGCACTTCTTTGGAACCCGCGGCCGCATCGAAATCGAGATCCCCTTCAACGCACCTCCCGATCGCGCTTGCCGCATCTTCCTGGATGACCAAATTGAAACCCTCCCGGTCTGCGACCAGTACACCATTCAGGGCGACCTGTTCTCGCGCGCGATCCGTGGCGAGGGCGAGGTGCCGGTGCCACTCGCCGACGCCGTGTGCAACATGGCCGTGATCGACGCCCTCTTCCGTTCCGCGCAGTCCGGCCTCTGGGAGACACCGTGAAAACGCAATTGGAGGGCGGGCAATCCTGCCTGGCAATCCTGCCCGCAGCCGCCTTTCAAGGCGGCCGTTTCCAAAAAGGAGCATCGTCAATGAAACGAATACTGCCCGCCTTAACCCTGGCGGTCTGCGTCCTGCAGGCCCAGGACACACGCCCGCCCGCCGCGCCGCCGGCCCCGTCGCCCGCGGTGCAACTGGCCATGCGCGTCGTCTCGCCTGAAGTCGCGCCGGATCGCCAGATCGTCTTCCGCATCCTCGCGCCGCAGGCCAAAGCCGTCGCCCTGCGCGGCGGCGATATCCAGGGCCTGCCGCACGACGGGCCCGTATTCACCAAAAACGAAGACGGCATCTGGTCGGCCACCGTCGGTCCCGTCGATCCCGGCGCCTACCGCTACTCATTCGTGGTTGACGGCGTCCCCACCATGGACCCCCGCAATCCCGCCGTCAGCGAATCGAATACCAACTCCTGGAGCCTGGTCTATGTGCCCGGCGGGGAATTCATGGATACGGCGAGTGTGCCGCATGGCGCGGTAGCCTCCGTCACTTACTACTCCACCGCCCTCTCGCGCTTCCGGCGCATGCACGTCTACACCCCGCCCGGATATGAACTCGGCGGCGGCAAGTTCCCCGTCTTCTACCTGCTGCACGGTTCCGGCGATTGCGACGATTCCTGGACCTCGGTCGGCCGCGCCGGCTTCATCCTCGACAATCTCATTGCCGCGAAGAAGGCGCAGCCTATGATCGTGGTGATGCCGGCCGGGCACACCTCCACCACTCCCCCACTGCCGGGAGCCGCGCGCCCCACGCGCGACGAATTCGCCGACGATTTCATGGACGACATCATGCCCTACGTCGAAAAACATTATCGCGCGCTCACCGATCGCGCCCACACCGCGATGGCCGGCCTCTCCATGGGCGGCGGCCAGACTCTCAACATCGGGATGGCGCATCTGGACAAGTTCGCCTACCTGGGTGTGTTCAGCGCCGGCGTCTTCCGCTTCGGCGCGCAGAATAATGCGCCCGACTGGGAAGCCGTGCGCGCCGCCATGCTCGACGACGCCGCTTTGAAACCCGGCCTTAAGCTCCTGTGGTTCGGCACCGGCAGCGAAGACCGTCTCATGCCCACTACCAAGACCACCATCGAGATGCTCAAGAAGCACGGCTTCACGCCCTTCTTTCGCGAAAGCCCCGGCGGCCACACCTGGGTCAACTGGCGCAACTACCTGAACGAATTCGCTCCCCAGCTCTTTTAGGCCACCCGTGGCCACGCTTCAGTGTGCCAGCGGGACTTTTAAGTCCCGCTCAGCCGGGGATATACTGATCCAATGATCCAACTGACGATAAACGGCAAATCCGCCCGCTTCGACGGCGATCCGGATATGCCGCTCCTGTGGTATCTGCGCGATGAGCTCGCGCTTACCGGCACAAAATTCGGATGCGGCGAAGGACTCTGCGGCGCATGTACCGTCCACGTCAACGGATCGGCGGTGCGCAGTTGCCAGATGCCCATGCGCGCAACGGCCGGCAAACGCATCACCACCATCGAAGGGCTTAGCGCCACCGGCGAACATCCCCTGCAGAAAGCCTGGGCAGCCTGCAACGTGCCGCAATGCGGCTATTGCCAGAGCGGCCAGATCATGCAGGCGGCCGCGATGTTGGAGCACAACGCGCATCCCACCGATCACGACATCGACTCCAACATGGAGGGCAACATCTGCCGCTGCGGAACCTATCAGCGCATCCGCCAGGCGATCAAAATGGCGGCGGGGGTGCGGGCATGACCACCAACATCGTACATGTCTCGCGCCGCGGATTCCTCGGCCGGATCTTCTCGGCGGGCGCCCTGGTTATCGCCGCGCCGATCGTCCCTAAACTGAAGGCCGCCGGAACCTGGCAGCCCAGCGTGTATCTGGGCATCGAGCCGGATGGCACGGTTAAGATCGTGGCGCATCGCTCCGAAATGGGCACCGGCTGCCGTACCGGCCTGCCCATGATCGTGTCCGACGAACTGGAAGCCGATTGGGCGCGCGTCCAGGTAGTCCAGGCGCTGGGCGATCCCAAGTACGGATCGCAAGACACCGACGGCTCCTGTTCCGTGCGCGATTTCTACGATACCCTGCGGACTGCCGGCGCCACCGCGCGCACCATGCTCGAGAATGCCGCGGCCACCAAATGGGGTGTGCCCGAGACGGAGTGCCGCGCGCAGAATCACTTCGTCGTACATCCCAAGACCGGCCGCAAGCTGGCTTACGGCGAACTCGCTTCGCTGGCTTCCGCGGCCACGGCGCCCCAACAGGGCGCGGTCCGCCTGAAGACCCCAGATCAGTTCCGCTACATCGGCAAAGACATTCCCATTGTCGATCTCAAGCCCATCGTCACGGGCAAAGCCGTATTCGGCATCGACGCGCGCATGCCTGGCATGGTCTATGCGTCGATTGAACGTCCGCCGGTAATGGGCGCCGCGTTGAAGTCCTGTGACGATGCCGCCGCCAAACAGGTGAAAGGCGTCGAGCGGGTGGTCATGCTGGATCTGGCTAAACCGCCCTACGCGTTCAAGCCGCTGGGTGGCGCGGCCGTCATCGCCAACAATAGTTGGACTGCGCTGCAGGCACGCAAAAAGCTGAAAATCGAATGGGACTTGGGCGAGCACGGCGCATACGACTCGCCCGCCTACAAACAAGAGATGCTCGACACCGCCCGCCAGCCGGGCCATGTCGCGCGCGAGTTGGGCAATGTGGACACCGAGTTCGCCAAAGGCGGCAAAACCCTGGAGGCGTCCTACTACACGCCCATGTTGGCGCATGCTGCCATGGAACCGGTCGCCGCCGTGGCCGAGTTCAAAGACGGCAAGGTGGTCACCTGGGCCTGCACGCAGGATCCGCAGGCCGTACAGGACACCGTGGCGCAGGCGCTGGGCATCAAGAAGGAAGACGTGGAGTGCCATGTCACTCTGCTCGGTGGCGGCTTCGGGCGCAAGTCGAAGCCCGATTACGTGGCTGAAGCGGCCCTGCTCTCGAAGCAGGTGGGCAAACCCGTAAAGATCGTCTGGAGCCGCGAGGACGACGTACACTTCGACTACTTCCATTCGCCGGCCGCGCTGTACATGAAGGCGGCGCTGGACGGCAAGGGTCATCCCACCGCCTGGCTGCAGCGCAGTGTCTTCCCGCCGATCGGCATGTTGTGGAATCCGAAGGACGAGTATGGCGCCGGCCAGCTCGGCATGGGATGGACCGATATTCCTTATCCGATCCCCAACCTGCGCGTGGAAAATGGCCCGGCCAAGGCCCAGGTGCGCATCGGCTGGCTACGTTCGGTATCCAACATCTATCATGCCTTCGGCGTGCAGACCTTCACCGACGAGTTGGCTTCCGCGGCCGGACGCGACCGCGTCGCATACCTGCTCGAATTGATCGGGCCGCCGCGTGTCATCGATTTCACGAAGGAAGGCATGCCGTCGGATAAGGGCAATCCCAAATTCCCATTCGATACCGCGCGCCTGCGGAATGTTCTCGAGCTGGCCGCGCAGAAATCCGGCTGGGCGAACAAGAAGCCCGCTGCCGGCAGCGCGCTGGGCATCGCCGTGCATCGCAGTTTCCTCACTTATGTGGCGACTGTGGTCGCGGTGGAAGTCCACGACGGCAAAGTCCGCATTCCGCGTGTGGATATCGCGGTGGACCCCGGACGGGTCATCAATCCCGACCGCGTGCGCTCCCAGTTCGAGGGCGCGGCCGTGTTCGGGACCAGCATCGCGTTAATGGGCGAAATCACCGCCGCGGGAGGCCGCATCCAGCAATCGAATTTCGATGGTTATCGCGTCGCGCGCATGAATGAGGCGCCTTTCGAAACGCACGTCCACATTGTCTCTAGCGATGCGCCGCCGGCCGGCGTAGGCGAACCCGGTGTGCCGCCCATGGCCCCCGCGATCTGCAACGCCATCTTCGCGGCCACTGGAAAGCGCATCCGCGAGTTGCCCATCAAAGGGCAGTTGAGTTGAGGGCTGCCCTTCTATCCGTCGCGATCGCGGCTCTAGTACACGCCCAGCCGAACCCCGCCGCCGCGGCCGCGCATCGCTGGCGTGCGACCCACGGGCAAGCCATCCTCGCCGAGTTCATGGGCCTGCTGGCCATTCCGAATCTGGCGAGCGACCCGCCCAACATCCGCCGTAATGCGGCGGCCGTATCGGCGCTCCTCGCAAAACGTGGCGTAAGAACCCGCCTGCTCGAAGTGCCGGACGCACCGCCCGTCGTATTGGGTGAAATCGATACATCGGGAGCCGCACGCACCGTTGTCTTCTACGCGCATTACGACGGCCAGCCGCTCGATCCGAAAGAATGGGCCACGCCGCCGTGGCAACCCGTGCTGCGCGATGGCCGCATCTACGCGCGTTCGTCCTCCGACGATAAGGCTCCCATCGTCGCCTTGGCCACGGCGCTCGATGCGCTGCATGCTTCCGCCATCCCGCTTCGCGCCAACATCAAGTTCGTCTTTGAGGGAGAAGAAGAGGCCGGATCGCCGCACCTGGCCGCCATCCTCACAGAATACAAAGAACTGCTGGCCGCCGATGTCTGGCTGATCTGCGACGGTCCAGTGCACCAGAGCCGCCGCCCGCAGATTGTGTTTGGCGCGCGCGGCATCACCACGCTCGATATCACCATCTACGGCCCTAAGCACGAGCTCCACAGCGGCCATTACGGCAACTGGGCGCCTAATCCTGCCATGATGCTGGCCCGCCTGCTGGCATCCATGAAAGACGACGACGGCCGCGTCACCATCGATCGTTTCTACGAGGGCATCGCGCCCCTCAGCGAGACCGAGCGCCGCGCGGTGGCCGAAGCTCCGGACGTGGATCGCGATCTCATGCGCGAGCTGTGGCTGGGCGGCACGGAAGGCGGCGGCCGGAAGCTGGTGGAGTTGTTGAACCTGCCGTCGCTGAATATCCGCGGGATGCGCGCCGCCCGCACGGGCGCGCAGGCCAGCAATGTCATCCCCGCTTCCGCCACGGCGTCCATCGATATCCGGCTGGTGAAAGGCATCGATCACGATACCGCCGCCGGCCGCGTCATCGCGCACATCCGCAAGCAGGGTTACTTCGTGGTCGACCACGAACCGGATTCCACGATGCGCATGGCGCACGCCAAGGTCGCCCAAGTCACTGTGGAGCCCGGCGGCTATGACGCGGCGCGCACCTCCATGGATCTACCTGTCTCGCAGCTTGTGCTGCGCACGGCCGAATCCGCCCGCGGACCCGTGGTGAAACTGCCCACTATGGGCGGCAGCGTGCCGCTATACATGATCGAAGCGACGCTGCACGCGCCCACCATCACCGTCCCCATCGCGAATCACGACAACAACCAGCACAGCTTCGACGAGAACATCCGGCTGGAGAACCTATGGGACGGCATCGATCTGCTGGCCGCCTTGCTGGCGATGTAGCGCGCCTATTTCCAATCCGCGGTGAAGATGTTGAACTCGTACTTTTCCTTGGCGTCGCGGTCTGAACAGAACACCAGCGTCTTGCCATCCGGCGAGAATTCGGGAAAGGAGGTAAAGCCGCCGAAATCCGTCACCTGCTCCAGCCCGCTGCCATCCAGGTTCATCATGTAGAGTTCAAAACGGCGCGTATCGCAGGCGTGCTTGTTGGACGCGAACAGGATCTTCTTGCCATCCGGCGTGAAGGTGGGCGCGAAACTCGCGCATCCGAAATCCGTGACCGTAGCCGCGTGGCTGCCGTCCGCATCCGCCACCACGATTTCCATTTTCATGGGCGCGGTCACATTCTCCGCCAGCAGCGCTTTGTAGCGGGTCATATCTTCGGGCGTTTTCGGATAACCGGCGCGCCACACCAGCTTCTTTCCGTCGCGCGAGAATACTGCGCCGCCATCGTATCCCACTTTGCGGGTGATCTGCTTCTTGTGCGAGCCATCCGTCTTCATGGTCCACAAATCCAGGTCGCCCGAGGCCAGCGAAGTGTACACCATGTTGCCCGTCTTCCAATTGATGGTGCCCTCGGCATCGTATCCTGGTGTCTCGGTAAGCCGCTTCAGGATCTTTCCGGCGTCCGTAGCCAGGTAGATATCGTAGCCCGCGAAAACGCCCCACACATATCCGTGGCTGCGATCGGGCGGCGGTGGGCAGGCGTCGCCCGCGCCGTGCGTCGACGCGTAGATGATGTGCTTGTTGTCGGCCAGGAAATAGCCGCAGGTGGTGCGCCCCTTGCCGGTCGAGACCAGGTGCTGGTCCGAGCCGTCCGCATTCATGATGAACATCTGGTCGCACTCGTAGGGCGGGCGCGTGGATTGGAAGATCAGGCGTTTGCCGTCCGGCGCCCAATACGCTTCGGCGTTCTGGCCCCCATGCGTTAACTGGCGATAGTTGCCGAGATGCGAATCGGCGCCGAAGGCGGCCGTAACCCATAGCGCTGCAAGGGCAAAGCGAAACCTGAACATCAGACCATTCTATCCTGTGCCGGGAGCCCGCCCGAAATTACACAAATATTACGATCCGGCCGCGCGCACCGCGTTACTAATAGAGGTGAAGAAGTACCTAAACTCCTAAAATGCAAACACACCCCAAAGGCGCCGAAGCCCGTATCTTGTTGTCCGCCGTTTTCGGCCCTTATGCACAAAACGACCGGTTCGGCAGCCGCGCCATCAACCCCATGGAGCTGTATCACAATCAGGTGACCCGCGAACAGGGGCCCTTCTCACTGCGGATGTTTCACCGCTCATGGGGCATCATGATGATCCAGGAGAATATTCCGGCGCCCTGCACCGTGCTGGACTTCCCCACGCGTGAGGCTTTCGAGCGCGAGCTTAAAGAAAATGCCTATGACGTGGTGGGTATCTCGTCAATCATCGTCAACGTGGGCAAGGTCCGTGAGATGTGCCGCATCACGCGGCGTCTGTCGCCCAATTCCACCATCATAGTGGGCGGCCACGTGGCCGCGATTCCTGGGCTGGACAAGATCGTTGACGCCGATCACATCGTCCGCGGCGATGGTATCTCCTGGATGCGCCGCTATCTGGGCGCGGACGAAAACGCGCCCATCAAGCACCCGCACATCGTCTCGGGATACGGCCTGCGGACCATGGGGATGCGCATCCCCGACGCCCCCGGCCAAGCCGCCGCAACCATTATTCCATCCGTGGGATGTCCCATGGGCTGCAACTTCTGTACCACCTCCGCTTTCTTCGGCGGCAAGGGCAAGTTTCTGAATTTCTACGAAACCGGCGACGAACTCTTCGAAACCATGTGCGAGATGGAAAGTTCCCTGAACGTACGCTCGTTCTTCATCATGGACGAGAACTTCCTGCTTTATAAGAAGCGCGCCATGGAATTGCTCGATCGCATGAAGGAAAAGGGCAAATCCTGGGCCTTCTACGTGTTCTCTTCGGCCAACGCGATCCGCAAGTATACCATCAAGGAATTGGTGGACCTCGGCGTCTCATGGATCTGGATGGGCCTCGAATCGCCGCTATCCACCTATGCCAAATTGCAGGACACCGACACCCTCGCGCTCACCCGGGAATTGCGCGCGAATGGCATTAAGCTGCTGGGCTCGACGATCGTAGGGCTGGAGCATCACACGCCGCAGAACATGCGGCAGGAGATCGAGCACGCCGTGGAGCATGAAACCGATTTCCACCAGTTCATGCTGTATACGCCGGTGCCCGGCACGCCCCTCTATCAGGAGATGCAGGACCAGCACCGCATGCTGAACGGCGTGGATCTGGCCGATATTCACGGGCAGGACCATTTCAATTTCCAGCACGCCGCCATTTCGCGGGAACAATCCAAGGAGTTCCTGGATTTCGCCTTTCGCCGCGATTTTGAGCGAAACGGACCGAGCCTCTTCCGCGTCTGGCGCACGACGCTGGCAGGTTGGAAACGCTACAAGGGCCATCCGGACCCGCGCGTCCGGCAGCGCTTCGAGTGGGAAGTCAGATCGTTGAAGACCGCGGCCAGCGGCCTATTGTGGGCCATGGAGCACCAGTTGCGCAAGACCAACGCGAGCGTGAGCGTGCAGGTGCGCGCGCTGCGTAAGGACCTTGGGCGCGAATTCGGGCCGCTCTCGCGGATAGCCGCGACGCTCGGCCCGGCGATCCTGTGGGCCAGCCGCCGCGAGCAGCGCCGTCTGGCGAACGGCGTCACTTACGAGCCCGACACGGTGATCGAGCGGCGGAACTGGTCGCCGGCTTAGGCCCCGGCCTTGGCTGCCGCCGGCGTCCCCGTTCTTTGCGTCAGGAATCCGATGATCGCGCCGGTGACGAAGCCCGGCATCATGATCTCCAGGTAATGCTCGTGCTGCATCAACGCCACCAGAAAGGCGAACAACAACCCCAGCGCCGCGCCCAGTACGATTCCCCATTTCGTGGATTCGACGCTGCGCGCAAACCATCCGCTAAGCAGGCCCACCAGCATGCCCTTGATCGACGAGCCCACCAGGATGCCGCCGATCACGGAGTGCGTTTCCGGGTAGAACCACGCGGTCGCCCCGTCGATAGCCCCCAGCGCCAGCCCGAATAGCGATCCGGCCAGTATCTTATTCATCGTCTCTTCCTCCCACCATCGTATTCCGCGCGGCCCGGAATTCCTTTAAATGTTCCGCAGAAAGAGCAGAAGAAACTTCACGCCGGCATAGGCTGCCAGCAGCCACAGCAGCACGGCGTTACGAGTTTCAAACCGGTGCAATCGGTGCCCCAGCGGCTCGGACCAGGCTTCCACGGCTTGCCCATCCTCGAAGCGCTCGATATCGGCGAGCATCGCCGCGGCGTCCGCATAGCGGCCGGCCCGATCCGCGCGCATGGCCTTGGCGGCGACGGCGCACAACGCGGGAGGCGCTCCTTGCGGAAGCGTGAATTTGAGGAGCGCGCCCAGCGCGTAAATATCGGACCGTTGGTCGAGGCAGGCATCCGGCGCCCGAAACGCGGGGGTGCCAGCCACGCCCTCCACCCCCCAATCCATGACGTAGACTTCGCCGAACTCCCCGACCATCACGTTCTGCGGTTTGAGGTCGCGATGCAGCGTGGCGCTTGTATGGGCAAAGGCCAGCGCTTCCGCGATGCGCCGGATCACGCGCAGGCGCTCGCCGAGCGAGGGAGCGCGTCCCACGTAATGGTCGAGGCGCGCCCCGGCCACCAGTTTCATGGCGTAGAACGCGCGGCCGTCGGGCAGCGTGCCGCTCTCATATATGGGCACGATCGCGGGATGTTCCAGCCGCGCGATCAGGCGCGCTTCACCGGCCAGCTCGGAATCCAGGACTTTCAGCGCCACGCGCCGGTCAAGTTCAACGTCGCGCGCCCGGTAGACCACACCCATCCCGCCGCGCCCGATCTCGGATTCCAGTTCGTAGCGGGTACCGGAAAGGTCGGGTAGCGATGCCACGTGACGCAGATGGTCGAGAACGCCGTCGTTCAGCTCCATCGTTCAAGTCCAAATCCGCCGCGTCTCGTCCCGCAGATCGCGCTCGCCCGCCGTCACGCCGCGCAGCCGTTCCGTCACGAACTGCCGCAGCATGCGGCGGGCCCACGCCAGGTGATTGGTCACGCTTGTCTCGGCGATACCGTGACGCGCGGCTAGTTCCGCATAGGACGGCCGGCTGCCCTCGGCCAGATCGTACGCTGCAAAGACCTGCAATTGGACTTGCTTGCCGCACTGTTCGCCATACGCGCGCAAATCGTCGAGAGCCAGCGCGAACAACTGGCGCTGCCACTCGCGCTCGAAGACCCTTTCGGGCGATTCGGCGGCGACGGCCTGCTCCCCGAGGGGCTCGAAGTCGACGCCGCCTCCGCGCTTTTGCCGGTTCCGGGCGGCGTGCTCGGTGGCGGCGAAACGCTCGACGGCCATGCGGAGATACGTGCGGAACGACGCTTTCGCCGGGTCGAAACGCGCGAAAAAGTCGCGCTGCAAGGCCGTCGCGAAGAAGCTTTGGGTGAGATCTTTGGCGTCCTCGTTGCTCTTGCGGAATTTGACGCGGACGAATCGATAGACCGGTTTCCAATAAAGCGCGCTGACCCGTTCCAGGGCCTCGTTCGGCAGCGTGGCGCCGGAAGTTGCGGCCTCCAGCAGCGAAAGCTGTGTGGAGGGGAAATGGCCGCGCGGGCCGCCCATGGTGGTGTCCGGATCCAGCATGCTACCCAACGATGATAGCCGACCCGCGGCGCCGTGGCGCGCGCTTCAGCGCGCTGGGGCGAACTTCAGTTCGCCCGCAGCCTCCGCTTTTATGTCATAATTCCTGCATGTCCGCCGTTGCAGTCGTCAAGATGGAGCCCAAGTCGGAGGGCATCGCCACCCCCCGCAAGAAGCGGCCCAAGGAGCTCGCGATCGTCACCGAATGCTGCACCGGCTGCGCTGGGTCGCCGGCCTGCGTGCCGTATTGCCCGGTGGCCGACTGCATGTATTGGGTGCCGGACGAAGACCATGTGCCCTTCGGCCACATCGAGGTGGACCCGGTGCTCTGCATCGGCTGCAAGAAATGCACCAGCAAAGGGCCGGACGGCGCCTTCCTGGACGGGTGCCCGTGGGACGCCATCGAGATGATTCCCATCGAGGAAGTGGAAGCCATGGCCGGCTTCAAGATGCCCGTCTGACATGAGCCTGGAAATTCAGCAGCGCGAACACGAGGGCATCGTGATTCTGGACGCCAAAGGCCGCATCACCGTGGGCGCGGAGGCGGGCTATCTGCGCGAAAAAGTAGCCGCGGTCACGGCCTCCGGATCGAAGAATATCATCCTGAACCTGGCCCACGTCGACTACATCGACTCGACGGGTCTGGGCGCGCTGGTCATGTGCGCCACCACGCAGCGCAAGGCCGGCGGCGCCCTCAAGCTGCTGAACCTGAATCGCCGCAATATCGAGCTTCTGGTCATGACCAAGCTCGCCACGGTGTTCGACCTGTTCACCGATGAACAGGACGCCGTGAACAGTTTCTTCCCGGACCGCGCCATCAAGACCTTCGATATCCTGAGCTTCGTCGAGCAGATGAAGAAAGAAGAGTAGCGGTCGCATGCGGCTGCTGGTGATTGGCGGAGTGGCCGCCGGCCTGAGCGCCGCTGCGCGCGCGCGCCGCATCGACC
>JBEKIM010000168.1:0-13346 GCA_050011755.1 Bryobacteraceae bacterium
TTGGAAACTTGAATTCCTGGGACCCCAGGAGTTGGCTCCCCGGCATGGATTCGAACCACGATTCACGGCTCCAAAGGCCGCTGTCCTACCATTAGACGACCGGGGAATGCTGCAATACGACGGTACCTTTAGTTTATCCTCTCGCCCGCAGTCTCGCAACGCCGCCTTCGACCTGCTTTACACCGCGGCCTGCATCGCCTAGTATCTAAAGAGGCACATATTGGAGGTGCGGATGTCTGTCCGTTCGTTGCTGTTGGGGGTGTGTGGGTCTGCATTGTTGTCCGCCGCCACAGTCCCGCCGCAAACCACTTTTTACAAAGGCGTCTTGCCCGTAATTCAGAATCGCTGCCAGGAATGCCATCGTCCAGGCGAAGCCGCGCCCATGCCCTTCGTTACCTACAAGGACGTGCGGCCTTGGGCCAAGGCGATCCGCGAGGCCGTGATCACCCGTAAAATGCCGCCATGGCCGGCCGATCCTCACTTCGGCAAGTTCAGCAACGATCGCTCGCTATCGCGCGAGGAGATCGATACCCTGGTCGCTTGGGCCGATGGCGGCGCGCTGGAAGGAGACCCGGCTGAAGCTCCCAAACCGGCGAGGTTCGTGGATGGCTGGGGCATCCATAAGCCGGACGCGATCTTCGAAATGCCCAACGAATTCAATGTCCCGGCCTCTGGAACCGTTGACTACCAGTACATCGTGATCCCGTCCGGCTTCACCGAAGACAAATGGGTGCAGGAGGCGGAAGCCCGCCCAGGCAACCGGCGGCTGGTGCATCACATCATCGCCTTCATCCGCCCGCCCGGGTCGGAATGGTTGAAAGAAGCCCAACCCGGCGTTCCTTTCGTTCGCGTGAAGAAAGAGAACAGGGAGAAACGCAAGCACCGGCAGGATGACGACGCCGCGCCCCCCGAGTTGCTGGTCGGTTTCGCTCCCGGAATGCCCCCCGCAATCCTGCGGCCCGGACAGGCCAAACTGGTCAAAGCCGGATCGGATTTCGTGTTCCAGATGCACTACACGGCAAACGGCAAGCCTGGCACCGACCGCAGCCGCATCGGCATTGTCTTCGCCAAAGAACCACCGCGGGAGCGCGTGTATACAGTAGCCGCTCAGAACGATAAGTTTGAAATTCCGGCGGGCGCCGCGAACTACGAAGTGGAGTCCGATATCACCTTACAGGAACCAGCCAAACTGGTAAACATGATGCCGCACATGCACCTGCGCGGCAAGGATTTCGAGTACACGGCCTTCTATCCGAGCGGCGAATCCGAAGTCCTGCTGCGCGTGCCGAAGTATGACTTCAGTTGGCAACTTTACTACTACCCGGCCGAGCAGAAGGTACTGCCCGCGGGCACCCGCCTTCACTGCGTGGCGCATTTCGATAATTCTCCCAACAACCCGGCAAATCCGGACGCCACGCAGGCCGTGCGCTGGGGCGATCAAAGTTGGGAGGAGATGATGATCGGCTTTTTCGATGTCGCCATGGTTCCGGGAAAAGATCCCATGGACCTGTTCCAGGAAAAGAAACCGGGCAAGCGCGGCGACTAGCGGAGCGCATCGTTCCAATAGCGGCCAATAGCGGTTAATAGCGATAGGCTAAGAAGGTCATGACTGCGGCTATGGCAAAGCTGATCGCCGCCGCGTTATCGGCGTAAATCTGAATTCTGCATTGGGGCACGTAGATCAGCGCCAGGACAAAGGCGATCGCGCCGATCAATACAGCCCGTATGCCTCGTCTGACACTCACTTTGGAGTACTCCGCCGGGCCCTAGTGTAGGCTTGCGGGGCCACAAAGCGCAACGCTATCGAAAGTTAGCGTATAGTCTTGATACCCTGAATGATCGAAGTTTGTGGAAGATGCAATGCCTCTGATTTCCACGGTACCGAAGCGGGCGCGCGGCAAGCGGTCGAGACCGGCGCGGATTATGTTCAGGCGCCTGACGCTGCTCTTTCTTCTGGCTGCATTGGCGGGTACAGCCGCCGTCGTGCTGCAAGCCAGCTACACCTTCACCCTGCAATCGCCATTGCGAATCCGATTCCAGTGGCCCCTTGTGATCGCCCCGCGGATTTCGGCGGCGGAAGCGGGGGCGGCCCAAGCCGACCAATTGGGCCGTCGGCTGACGGCCTACCAGCAATACGCCTGCAACAAATTCGGATCGGCCTGCCGTATCGCACTGGCTGTGCAGCGCGCCGAGAATCCGCGCGGCGCTTGCGAGATCTATCATTACAACTCGGACGGCACGCTCGACTGGGGTTACTTTCAAGTCAACACCGTCCACTTGAAGCGCGCGGGCGTTAATCTGCGGGACCTGCTGGACTGTAAAGCGAATATCGACTTCGCCTACAAACTGTATACCGAGCGCGGCTTCGAACCGTGGACGACGTTCAACAGCGGCGCGTACCGCCAATTCCTGCGGACGTTCCGATAGGATGACTTGCGTGCGAATGGACAAGTGGCTCTGGGCCGCCCGATTCTTCAAGACCCGCTCGCTCGCGCAGCGCGCCTGCGAACTCGGCAGGATCTTGTCCAATGGCCAGGCGGCCAAAGCGGCGCGCGAAGTGCGCGCGGGAGACCGGTTGCAAGTGAAGAACGACAGCGGGGACTTTCAGGTCGAGGTCTTGCTTCTTAGTGAGATGCGCGGCCCGGCGGCGGTGGCCCAGACGCTCTACCGTGAGACGGAGGCGAGCCGGGAATTGCGTATGAAGTTGGCGGAAGAGCGCCGCCAACTGCCGCCGTCCGAAGCGTGGCCGGAAGGCAAGCCTTCGAAACGGGACCGCCGCAGAATCGACCGGCTGCGCGGCAGGGCGTAGGCGGTACGGCAGCAGGATTACGATTCGCCGCAGGCGCCGGGGCTCACGTAATCGAAGTAGAGCTGCTGCGCGGAGGCCTGTGCCTGGATCAGCGGATTGCCGTCGGTGCCTATGCCGATCAGCGGCGCATTGAGTTCGCTGCCTATGAGGCCGCCCCCGGAAGGACCCCAATCGCCCAGGACCTGCTGATATTGCGCGATGGTGGCCTGCGTCGTCGGGTTGCTGCTGTAGTAGTCGTTGCCCAACTCACTGGTATTGCTGGTGGTTTGGGGATTGTAGTCGTAAAACTCCATGTCCGGCGGCGTCGAGTTCGGATACGTCGTGCAAGGCGCCCAATTCGAATAGACACCCAGCTTGGCCCCGAGGACTCCGTGGCTCAAATCGAGTTTCGTGCGCAAGCAAACGATGTGAGACCGTGTGATCGTGGGACTGTCGTCAAATGTGTGAAGCACGTAAGGAATCCCGAGCGGCGCCGGCGCAATGCGCGTCTCCGCGCTGTTGTTATATAGGAAACTCCACACGGATTGCCTGTTGGCCAGGTCCGGATAGGCGAGGCGCCATTGTCCGCTGCCGCCGCTAGCCAAATCGCAAATAAGACCGAAGAAGTCCACGCCGGAGCACATCTGGTTCATCGAAATCGCGTCGGTCTGACCTGGAAACTGGACATAGAGCGGCACACGGATCGATTCGTCGTAAACCGCAAAACCTTTGGCGTGGAGGCCGTGAGACCCAGCATATTCGCCGTGGTCGGACAGAAAAATGACGATCGTATTATCGGCGAATGGGGAACTGGCGAGCGCATTCAACACCACGCCCACTTGCTGGTCCACAAAATTCTGCAGCCAGAAGTACTGGTTCAGGAAGAGCGTCCAATTGGCCACGGGCCCCTCGCTGTTGCTCAGGTAGTTCGAGAAAGTGTATTGCAAGCTCGGCTTGTTAGTTACCTGTTGCAGGTTCTCGTAGTTCCAGGGAGATGGCGCGGCGGCGTAGAACGAAGGAGGATTTCCCCTGGGAGGGGGAAAATAGACCCCCGTCAGCGGAACCTCCGTAGGAGGAAAAGGGTTCTGCTGCATCCATGCCGGCGCGTAAGAGATATCGTGCGGATTGACGAAACTGACTGTGGCGCACCAGGGACTGGAAGGTTGGCCGGTGGTGGGAGGCTGGCCCTGAAGCCATCCGATGAAATCGCCCGCGATCATTGCGTCGCTGGCCCAGGCGTTTGTTCCAAACCTCCCTCCATCGGTTCCCTCGTTTGGCATGCCATCCGGCGAGGGGTTATAGGGCGGCGATCCTCCGGGATAGGTTCTGGTCCGGAAGCCGTAGGGCAACAGAGGGGAGGCAAGCAGTTCTTGAGAAAGATGCCATTTGCCGAACCACCACACGTTCCCTTGGCAGGCCGGGTTGAGGACGGGCAGCGCGTCGCCCCAGGTCGGGAACGCCGGATTCAGGGTCGGGGGGGCAGTCGAACCGAAATTACTGGTGAGGTACATCGCGGTTTGAGGCGCGTATAAGCCGGTGAGTAGTGCCGCCCGCGACGACGTGCACACGGTAGCCGCCACGAAGAATTGTTCGAAGGTATACGCGTTGTTCTGGATGCGCCCCACGATGTTTGGCAGGACGCTTTGGCTAAGCGCCGCCTGCTGGCTGGCGTTCATCCACATGGGTGGACGCATCTGGTCCACCATAACGATCAGGATGTTCGGATTTTTCACAACCGGCGGCGGGGTCCAAGCGCCCGGGTTCGATTGGGCGCGAAGTGGGCTGTGGTGCGCTCCGGCTGTGCCCAGAAAAGCGCCGGCGGCCAGACGCTCCAGGAATATCCGGCGGCTTACCTCTTCATTACTGTGCATCGAATTCACCCATTACGATTCGTTACACGAACCCGCGCCGCTGGTGAAGGTGTAGTATGACTGTTTCGCGGCGGCTAATGCCTGGCTCAGCGGATTGCCGTCGGTGCCGGTGCCGATTAGCGGCGGATTCAACTCGCTCCCAATCAATCCCGTGGAATTGGCCGCTAGCGTGCCCATGGCTTGCGTATACTGTGCGATCGTGTTCTGGGTAGTGGCATTATTGCTGAAGTAGTCGTTGCCCATCTCGCTGGTGTTGTTGGTGGTCTGCGGGTTGTAATCGTAGAACTCCGGGTCGGGCGCCGTCGCGTCCGGATAAGTGGTGCAATGCGCCCACTCGGAGTAGAACGCCAGCTTGGCGCCCACCGCGCCCGCGTTCAAATCCAGTTTCGTGCGCAGGCAGACGATGTGTGCCTTGGTCACGCCTCCAATCGTTTGTAGTTGGTCGAAGGTGTGAAAAACATAGGGGAGCCCAATGGGAGAAGGGGCCACACGGGTCTCACCGCTATTGTTATACAGAAAACTCCACATCGACTGCCGGTTCGCCAAGTCCGGATAAGCCAGGCGCCATTGTCCACTTCCACCGGTCGCCAAATCGCAAATCAGCCCGAAGAAGTCCACGCCCGAGCTCATCTGGTTCATCGGAATCGAGCCCGTTTGTCCGGGAAATTGGACATAGAACGGCACGGAAATCGATTCGTCGTAGACCGCGAAGCCCTTGGTGTGCAGGCCGTGAGAGCCCGCAAACTCGCCATGATCGGAAAGAAAAATCACGATCGTATTGTTGGCGTATGGGGAACTCGCGAGGGCATTCAAGACCCGCCCCACCTGCTGATCGGCGAAATTCTGCAGCCAGAAATACTGGTTCAGGAAGGTTGCCCAGTTCGACACCGTGCCAAAGGTCTGGTTCAGGTAGTTCAGATAGGCACCCTGCAGCGCGGGCTTATTCGGAACTTGAGGCAGATTCTCCCAATTCCAGGGGCTCGGCTGGCTGGTATAGAACGCGGGAGGAGTTCCGCTGGGGGGCGGGAAATAGATCTGTGTCTGGGGAACGCCCTGGGGCGGGAACGGACTGCTCTGCAACCAGGCCGGCGCCCAGGTAATATCGTGAGGATTCACGAGGCTTACGGTTGCGCACCATGGCGAAGAAGGTTGTCCATTGGTCGGCGCTTGCCCCTGCAGCCAGCCGATAAAATCCCCCGCAATCATGGCATCGCTAGCCCATGTTTCTCCCTTGACAGTTCCACCGTCGCTTCCCTCGTTAGCCGCTCCATCAGGCGACTCATTGTAGGGCGACGGTCCGCCGGGGTAGGTCCTGGTATTGAAGCCGTACGGAGTTAACGGAGACGCGGTTGCCCCGTTCGAAAGATGCCATTTACCGAACCACCACACATTTCCGCGATAGGCCGGGTTGAGCGTTGCCAGCGCCTCGCCCCAGGTCGGGTAGGCGGGGTTCAGGGAGGGGACGCTGTTTCCCGGTTCGCTGGTGACGTACATAGCAGTCTGGGGAGCGTAGAGACCGGTGAGCAGGGCGGCCCGCGACGCAGTGCAAACCGTCGCGGCCACAAAAAACTGATCGAAGTTGTAGGAGTTGCTCTGAATGCGTCCCATGATGTTCGGCAGGACGCTCTGGCTGAGCGCGGCTTGCTGGCTGGCGTTCATCCACATGGGCGGACGCATCTGATCTACCATGACAACCAGGATGTTGGGATTCTTCAGGACCGGCGGCGGCGTCCATCCGCCTGAATTCGACTGCGCACGCAGCGTCTTTCGGCCGGCGCCGGCCGCTCCCAGGAGCGCGCCGGCAGCCAGGCGTTCCAGGAAGATCCGGCGGCTCACTTCTTCGTCGCGTGGCATTCTATGGTCTCCATTTTTCAGGGTTTCGTGATCGTCAGGCTGAAGGTAGTGTTGGCGCTCAGGCCGCTCACACCGGCAGTTGCCGTGAACGTGCCCGCGGTGTTGTTGGCCGTCAGCGAGGGCGCCGTAGCGTAGCCCGCGGTGGTTGTCAAGATCGGCATGGGAGGAGATGAAGCGAATGTCCCGCTGCTTCCCTTGGATCCGGGCACGCACGTAAACGTCACGGCGGCGCCCGCGATGGCATTTCCCGCCGCATCTTTCACCTGCACTTTAAGCGCGGTAGCGAAAGCGTGGCCCTCTGCCGCGCTCTGGCTATTCCCGGCGATCTTCGTGATGCTGGCGGGTATGTCGCCGTTCTGAGTTACCGTAACCACCTCTTGGCCCAGCACCGTGATCTTCGCCGCACGGCTATTTACGGAGGTATTGGCGGTGAATGAGAATTCGATCGCGCCACCGGCGGTACCGGTAATCGTGAGCCAGGTAGCGCTGCTGGTGGCGCTCAGCGATGTGCCCGCCGGAAGAATCTGGACGGCGATGGCGTCGGTGCCGGCGGGGGCGCTTTCGCTGCGAGTACCGGCCACCGCAATTTCAACGGGGCTATATTCCTTGATGGCGTTGTCGCTGGTATCGGCGATGTAAACGTTGCCCTGTCCATCCACCGCGACTCCGCTGGGGGCCTTCAGCCCGGTGGAAACCAACGCCGTAACGACACCTGTGGACGGGTTCCACTCCTTGATCGCATTGTTGCCGGTATCGGCTACGTAAACGTTGCCGTCCCCATCCACGGCGACGGCGTACGGGGCATTCAAGCCGGAAACCAGGGTCGCGACCGATTTGCCCGCCGCGCGCCATTCTTTGATCGCGTTGTTCTTGCTATCGGCAAAATAGAGGTTGCCCTCCGCGTCCAACGCCACGCCCTGCGGAGTGCTTAGACCGGAAGACACCAGAGTATTCGTCACCTCGGTGGCCGCGATCCATTCCTTGATTTCGTTGTGGCCCGCATCCGAGAAATAGACGTTGCCTTGGCTATCGACTGCCACACCGGTGGGGTAGCTCAGGCCCGAGTACACCAACGATGTCACCTGGCCGCTCGAAATGTTCCACTCTTTGACCGCATTGTTCTTGCAATCGGCAATGTACACGTTGCCATGCGAATCGACTGCGACACCCGTAGGACTATTCAACCCTGACGGCACGAGCGTGCTCACCTGTTGCGTCGCGGCCGTCCATTTCTTGATGGCGCTATCGGTGGTATCGGCGATATAGACGTTGCCCGCCCCATCCACTGCTACGCCATGCGGAGCCTTCAGGCCCGACGACACCAGCGCTTTCACTATGCCGATGGAGGTGAAACTCGCGCCGGCTTGGGTCACGGTGTACGACAGGCCGGAAATGGTCAGCGTGCCGGTCTGCGTGTTGACGGAAGGGTTCGCGCTGTAGCTGAACTGGATCAAGGCGTTGTCAGTGCCGCTAGTGCTGGCTGCGGAGAGTTGTAACCAGGAGGCGTTGCTAGTGGCCGTCCAGGGACCAGTGGCCAGCAACAGGACGCTGCCGCTGCCCGCGGCATTCCCGACGATCGCCGACGAAGCGCCCAACGCATAAACCAGATTGGTGAGCGTGAAGGTCACACTCAATGCGTTCAAGCTGGCGGTCACCGTGAAGGCGCCTCCGATTCCGTTGGCGGTCAACACGGGTGCGGTAACGGTCCCATTCTGGTTCGCGAGGATTGGCATGGGCGGGTTCGAGCCAAACGCACCGCCGGCGCCCGTGGCGCCCGGAGTAATGGCAAATGTCACCGGCACGCCCGGCACGGGGTTCCCAACGGCATCCGCGACGCAGACTTGCAAAGCCGTGGCAAAGGGCTGCCCTATTGCGGTGCTCTGGCCGTCGCCCGCGCATTTAGTCAAAGTGGCCGGCAAATCGCCGCTCTGTGTCACCGTGACCGGAAGGCCCAGGATAATGATGTGTGCGATGCGGTTGGCGCCTGTGGAATTCGATGAAAATGAAAACGCGATCACGCCCCCGGAGATGCCGGTAACGGTCAGCCAGGACTGGTCGCTGGTCGCGGTCAGCGATAGGCCGGCAGGCAGCACCTGAGCAGTTACCGAATCCGTGCCCGCCGCATAAGGCTCGTTCAAGCTGGTGGCGCTGACAGCCAGCCACCCGGGCGTGATCATTTTTATGGCGCTGTTGTTGGTGTCGGCGATGTAGAGGTTCCCGCGCACATCCACCGCAATCCCCGCTGGAGAGCTCAATCCTGTAGACACCAGGGCCGAAGATTGCCGGGTGGCGACGTTCCATTCTTTGATTGCGTTATTACCTGTATCCGCCAGGTACACGTTGCCCTGGCCATCGACCGCAACTCCAGTGGGACCGCTGAGCCCAGCCGCCACCAGCGTGTTGACTTGTCCACTCGCCGCTACCCACTCTTTGATGGCGTTGTTGCCGGTATCTGCAAAGTAGACATTGGCTAATCCGTCTACCGCGACTCCCCAGGGGCCGCTCAACCCGGCGCCCGCCAGGACACTCGCCTGCTGGCCAAGCGCGCTCCATTCGTCGACCGCGTTGTTCCCCGTGTCCGAGTAGTAGACATTACCCTGCGCGTCCACCGCGACTCCCGATGGACCATTCAGACCGGACACCAGGGTGGCGTTGGCCGGGCTAGGCCCCACGATCACGTTGTTGCCGGTGTTGCCGACATACAAGCTTCCGGACGAACTCACGGCCACGGCCTTCGGATTGTTCAAGCCTGACGAAAGCACGAGTGTTTGCAGCGTGTTCGGGTTCCACTGTTTGATTTGGTTGTTGCCCGTATCCGCAATATATACGTTGCCCTGGCCGTCTACAGCTACGCCCTGTGGCTGGTTCAATCCGGACGAGACCAGCGTGGTTACCGGAGCTACCGCAACATAACCGGCGCCTGCCTGGATTACCGTGAACGTCAGGCCGGCTATGGTCAGCGTACCGGTCTGCGGCGCCGGGCTCAAATTGGCATTGAAAGTAAATTGAATCAACGCGCCGCCAAGACCGCTTGTACTTCCCGCCGCGACCTGTAACCATGCGGCATTGCTGGCGGCGGTCCACGGTCCGGTGGTGACGATCTCCACCGTGCCACCGCCCGCCGCACTCCCCACGACGATCGAGTTGCTTGCCAGGGCGTAACTGACCCCCATCAGCGAGAAACTCGCGGTCAGCGTGCCGGCGCTGGCGGTTACTGTGAACTGTCCGGCGATGCCATTTGCAATCAGCGGGGGCGCCGTGGCATTCCCGTTTTGATCCGTCAGGATCGGCATCGCGGGAGTAGCGGCGAACGTCCCGCCAGCGCCGTTGGGGCCGGGCAACACCGTAAATGTGACGGGCACGCCCACAATGGGGCTGCCGCTCGCATCCGTTACGGTGACTTGCAGTAACGCCGGAAATGGCCCGCCCAACGACCCCGCTTGCCCGTTGCCCGACGTGCCGAGGTTTGCGGGAACATCCCCGCTTTGGGTCACCGTAATCTGCTGTCCTGCCAGGATGATATGAGCGGTCCGGCTGTCGATCGACGTATTCGTTTGAAATGCAAAACCGATCGCTGCGCCGCTCGTGCCGGTGATCGTCAGCCAGGACTGGTCGCTCGAAGCCGCCGGCAGGCTGCCTCCCAGGAGCTGTAACCCGACCGAATCTGTGCCGGCTTGCGGCCCCTCATTCAAATTCGTCGCGCTAAGTCCCAGATAAGCAGACGAATACTTCAGAATCGTACCTGCTCCGGTGTTGGCAAGGTAGAAGTTACCCAGGCCGTCGGTGGCGACGCCGAATGATCCATTTACTCCCGAAGATAGTAATGTACTTACCACCTGGCCAGCCGCGCTAAATTCCTTGAGCGCATTATTATTTCCATCGAATAAGTAGATATTACCCTGGCCGTCGAGGGCGACGGCGTTCGGAAAGCTTAACCCCTGCGTAATCAGGGGTGTGAACTGTTGGGTGGTTGGATTCCACTGTTTGATCGCGTTATTTCGAAAATCGGCGATGTAAACATTGCCCAAAGCGTCCACCGCGACCCCGGTGGGATTGTTAATGCCGGACCCGACCACCGTGGTTACCTGACCGCTTAGCGGGCTCCACTGCTTGATCGCGTTATTGCCGAAATCCGCGATGTAGACATTCCCCTGACTATCTACCGCGACTCCCAAGGGGAAGTTTAGGCCCGATGAAACCAATGTGGTTATCTGCTGCGTGGCCGGACTCCACTGTTTGATTGCGTTATTGGAGGAATCCGCGATATAGACGTTTCCCTGGGCATCGACCGCAACTCCGTGCGGCTCGTTCAGACCTGTATTCACGAGTGGCGCCATCTGCTGGGTCGCGGCCACCCATTCCTGAATGGCGTTATGGCCGGTGTCGGCGATATACAAGTTGCCCGAGTTATCGATGGCGATCCCGTACGGGAGATTCAAACCCTGCGATATCAGCGTGGTGGTGAAACCGAGCGGCACAAAACCGCTGCCCGCCTGCGTGACGGTGAAACTTAAGCCCGCGATGGTCAGCGTACCGGATTGTGCACTGGCATTCGGATTGGTATCGTAACTGAACTGAGTGAGCGCACTACCGGCACCGTTAGTGCTTGCGGGGGCCAAATGTAGCCAGGAGGCGTTACTGGAGGCGGTCCAACTCGCGCCCGCGGAGGGCGCCGTTAGTTCAACCGACGCGAGGCCCGGCGCGGAACCCACGTAAACTGCCTGGCTCGCGAGGCTGAAACTTCCGCCTTGTGCCGCTAAGGAACACGGCAACCAGAAGATCCAGCCGTAGCGCATGATCCGGCATGCCGTGGATCGAATGCGCGCGGCATTCAATTGCGACTTCCGGCCGCTAGTAATGGGACTTACAGGACTCAACGGATGAAATACCCCTCGCATGCAACTTACAGTGCCGTTAAATATATTAGTGTATTTTAGGACGAAAATGTTACAGAATTCAAGAGATGGTTACTTCACGAAGTAAATAGTAGACGATTTCTTGCGGATCTGGAATCGACGGGTTCTGTATCTTCTATATCTAGATGATTTTTCGCAGCCGCGCGGCTAACTCCGCGGCGCGCACAAATTCATCGCGCGCGCCGCGCGTCCGTAAATTCTCGCGTAATTGTTCTAATTCATTGATATACGCCGTCAGCGCCTGCTCGATCGATTCGGTGTTAGTGGCCAGAATATCCCGCCATAACTCATACGCGCTGAGCGCCAGGCGCGTGCTGCCGATCAAGCCGGGTCCGGCCACTTGCAGGTCCTCCGGCGCGGACAGGTTATCCGCCACGGTAGCTGCCAGCGCGGTAGACGCAAGCTGCGGGAGGTGCGACGTGAACGAAACCAGCCGGTCATGCTCGGCGGCGCCCAGCACTACGGTCTTCGCCCCTATGCGGCCGAGCCATTCGACGAATGCCTGCGCAGCGGGAGTCCGCAATTCTTCGGGCGTCGCGGGTGTCAACACGTAGGTGCGGCCGCGGAAAAGATCCGCCTCGGCTTCGGCCGCCCCACGCTTCTCCTTGCCCGCCAGTGGATGCCCCCCCAGAAACTGGCAACGATGAACCAACTTGCGCGCCGCCGTGACGATGGCGTGCTTGGTGCTGCCCGCATCCGTAATCAGCGCGTCCGGACGCACCCATGCGTCTACATGATGAAGCGTGTCGAGAATGCGTCCGATCGGTTGCGCCAGATATAGCAGGCCGGCGGAGCGCGCCGCCTCCTCCAGCGTTGCACCGCGGTCGATCGCGCCGCATTCCAAACCTGCCCGCAACGGCGCTTCCGAACTCACGCCCAGGATCGTGCCGCGAAAGCCCGCTTTCTTCAGCGCCAGGCCGAACGATCCACCGATCAACCCAACGCCGACGATGGCGACCGTTTCCATACGCCCACCTTAGATGGTCCGGCCCACGGCCGGCGCGATCATGCGCAATTGCGCCATGAGCTCTTCGAATTGCTCCGGACGCAGAGACTGCGCGCCATCGCTCAGCGCGCGGTCGGGATCCGGATGCACCTCGATCAGCAACCCGTCGGCGCCGGCGGCTACGGCGGCGCGCGCCATCGGGGCCACCTTGTCCCGCCGGCCGGTGCCGTGCGACGGGTCCGCCACCATGGGCAGATGCGATAGCTTCTTCACCACGGGAATAGCCGAGATGTCCATGGTGTTGCGGGTGTAAGTTTCAAACGTGCGGATGCCGCGCTCGCACAGGATCACATCGTAATTGCCGCCCGCCATAATATACTCGGCGGAAAGCAGCAGTTCTTCGATGGTCGCCGCGATGCCGCGCTTCAACAGCACGGGCTTGCGTAATTTACCCAACTCGCGCAGCAGGTTGAAGTTCTGCATGTTGCGCGCGCCGACCTGCAGGATATCGGAATATTCGGCCACGGACGGAATCTGGCTCTGGTCCATGACTTCGCTCACCACCAGTAGCCCATTGTGGTCGGCAGCGGTGCGCAGGAGTTGCAGACCTTCGAGGCCCATCCCCTGGAAGCTGTACGGCGAAGATCGCGGCTTGAATGCGCCGCCGCGAATCACACTGGCTCCCGCGCGCGCCACCTGCCCGGCGACGCAATCGATCTGCTCGCGGCTCTCCACACTGCACGGGCCGGCCATTACTACCACCCGTTCGCCGCCGATCGACACGCCGCCGATCTTCACCACCGTTCCGCCGGGATTGAAATTGCGGCTGGCGAGTTTGTAGGGCGATGCGATGCGGTGCGCCTCTTTGACGCCCTCCATGACCTCGAAGACCTCGAGGTCCACATCCACCTTGCCTCCTACCCCGCCCAGCACGGTGTGCATCACGCCGGTGGACCGATGCACATCGTAAC
>JBEKIM010000169.1:0-13312 GCA_050011755.1 Bryobacteraceae bacterium
CCGAGAGGCCTTGCGCGTAGAGCGATTTCAGATCGATATCCACCATGATCTGGCGGGGGCGGCCGCCATAGGGCAAGGGGAAACTGGCGCCTTGCACGGTAGCCATCTGGGTGCGGATGAAGTTGTAGCCGTAATCGTAGAGCGACGACTCGCTCATGGTGTCGCTCGAGATGCTCATCTGCAGGATGGGAACGCTGGAGGCGTTATACCGCAGGATGGAGGGCGGCGTCATGCCGGCGGGCAGCGAATGCAGGACAGACTGGGAGGCGGCGGCCAGTTGCGCGACGGCGGCTTCGACCTTGGCGTTGGGATGGAAGAAGATCTTGATGATGGACAGGCCGGGGAGGGATTGCGACTCCATGTGCTCGATGTCGTTGACCGAGGTGGTGAAGGAACGTTCGCAGCGGATGGTGACGACTTCGGCCATTTCCTCGGGCGAGATGCCGCTGTAGGACCAGATGACGCTGACCACCGGGATATCGATTTCCGGGAAGACGTCGGTGGGCATGCGGATGGCGGCGAGCACGCCCAGGATGACGATGATCATGGACATGACGACGAACGTGTACGGGCGGCGGAGGGCGAGGCGGACTATCCACATGAGTGATGGTCTGGGGGTCTTTCTGATATTTTAATCCGATTTAGGCGGGGCGTGCGTAGCGCGGCACAACATGGTTGGAGCGGGCGCTCGGACTGCGGCCACGTGTGGGATTGCGACGTCCTTTAGGCATGGGCCGAACCAAGTGCAACCGCAAAAACTCATGATTAAACCGTCTCCTTCCACCGAAACGCACGCGTGTTTGGGCTTTGTCGCGCTTGCAAATGCTTCGGCTTGGAGCTTAAATAGTTCGCGCTGACATGAAAGGCTCGGCGGGGCGGCATGTTTTGCGACCTAGCACGTAGCCGAGCACAAAGGACAACACCCGATGCAATTGCGCTGTTCCTGCGCCTCGCTTGCTGGCTTGTTTTTCTGTGCCCATCTTGGAGCACAGACGACGGTTTTGGAATTTGGCCGGCCTACCGATACTATCTCCGTTTCTGAGGGCATGGTGCTAACTACCGCCGCGACGTTTGAAGCATGGATACTCTTCACGCCAGCGGTGAACGCCCGCGGATTCATTTTCAATGAAGCGCGAGATGTCGCTGTACGATCCGGGTTGCCTTCAATTTGACAAACAAACCCGAGCGTATTGAAACTAAACGTCGAATCGAATCGCTCCGGCGATGGCTATCGGCCTTGAAGGAAAGCCTTCTGGGCCGTCGCCAGAGGGAGGAACAGCGTTCGGGGTTGACTGGCTAGGATGCGAAATCCGAAGCGCTGGTAGAAAGCAACGGCTCGATCGTTCTTGGCATCCACCAGAAGCGTGAAAGCGGCGGCGTCCGCCTTCAGGGTTCGCGTGGCAGCATCGGCCAAGAGCGCCGCACCCAAGCCACGCCCCTGAAAACTTTGGTCTACGGCTAGCCGCCCGATGCGAACTGCTGGCACGGTAGGATAGCGCGGCAAACGCTTGGTTTCATCCGGGGGAAGATCGACCAGGGGGATACTCGCCGCCGAGATTGTGTCATAGGCGGCAACATGGTTAGTGACGCCTTCGACGGCCACGAAGCAATTGGCGACATGGCGCCGGATATCCTGGGTCACTTGCGTCTGAAAATAACGATCAAGGGCATCTTCGCCGCAACGAAATAAAGAGCGCTCGTGTCGCTCGCCGAGTAGCTCCAGACGAAACGGGAACGTCATTCGACGCCGAAGAGCTCACGCCGCCGTTGAAAAGCTTTCTTCAGGGCGGGGGTCGGCTCAGGCGAGTTCAGAAGCGCTTCTGCGATTTGCCGTTGATCTTCGGCGGAGAGCCGGATAATCTCGGTTGCTTCGATGGTCCGGCAAGCGGCTTCTCGCGCCGCCGATACGACAAAATCGGTGAGCGTGCGCCCTTCGATCTCCGCGGCACGCTTCAGCAACGCATGAACGTCATTCGGCAGACGCGCTTCAAGGCGGGCCGTGGTTTGTGTCTCTTCTGCCATAGTCCTAATGATACGGCAAAATGCCGTACAGGTCAATAGATACATCAATAGACGCGAGCGCGAAGTACCCTTTATCCTATCGGACATGCAGTGAATTGCATGTAAGTTAATTAAATTGAAGGCCTTACTTGGGATTGGCTTCCCTCGGTCAAGAGAACTTTCGTCCTAAACCGGAGGCGCCGATTTTCAAGCCCGTCTGCATGCCATCGAATCGGCGGATTCATCCCGCCCAGGATCACAAGATGGGGCACACCCGGATCTTCGTGTAAACACGCCTGAACCGCCAAACCACCAGCCAACGTGCTGGAACATCCGTGGTAGTGTGGTCCTGCCAAGGCAGGATTGCGGCCTGACGCGCCAGGGCGTCCCGCAAAATGAATGCTGCCGGAAATTGGCTTTGATCGCCAGAAAAGCTCTTAGCAAACCGCTGAACGTTCAGTATCAATATGTTCGGGTCTGTTTGTCCAATTCGAAGGTGCCCGCCAGCTCACGCGGCGGGCAGGGGTTCCGGCTCGTCGAGCGGCGTGACGGGATCGAGAAATCGCCACATGACGGCGGCCATCAGATAAACGGCCGCGGAGACGTAAAACGTCAGATCCCAGTTATTGTCGGTCCAGCGCAGCATGTATCCGATGATGGTGGGAGAAGCCGCGCCGCCCAGGTTACCCATCATATTCATGGCGCCCGAGAGGGTGCCCGCGTACCTGCCGCCGACGTCCATGCACGCGCCCCAGGAGCCGGGCATCACCAGATCGTTCGAGAAACTGGCCAGCCCCATCGCCAGCATGGCGGGCAGCGGATTGTGCATGCGGGTTGAAACCACCAGCAGGATGCTGGCGCCGCTGAACCCGATGTAGGCCAGCAGGCGGCGGGTTTTCAGAACGCTGCCCGTGAAGCGCGCGAGCGGCACGGCGATGAATCCGCTGACCAACGATCCCAGTCCACCTAAGAACAGGGGCAGGATGCCGAACAAGGCGCTGGCGCCCAATTGCAGCCCGCGGGCTTCCTTTAGATAAGTCGGTAGCCACGTGATATAGAAATACCAGCCGTAGGAAGAGCAGAAATACTGGCCGCACAGGAGCCAGACCTGCGGCGAGGCGGCGAATCTCCGCCAGGGAACCCGTGCGTGGCCGGCGGCCAGCGCCTCGTTGGGCGCCAGTATCCGGCGCTCCGCATCGTTCAGGCCAGGCTTGTCGCGCGGGTGATCGCGATACCACCCATAGAAGAGGATGGCCCACACCACACCGATGGAGCCGAAGAGTTCGAAGGCGTGACGCCAGGACACGACTTGGATGGCGAGATAGACCAACGGCGGAGTGAATGCGCCGCCCCAGCGCGCGCTCAGCCACATGATGCCCTGCGCGCGCACGCGCTCGTGATGCGGTAGCCAGGTGGTGAAGGTCTTGGTGAGGTTGGGGAAGCAGCCCGCTTCGCCGGCTCCGAAGAGCGAGCGGGTGATGGCCAGCGAGGCGAAATTCCACGCCCATCCGGTGGCCGCGGTGAAGAACGACCACCAAAGGACAATGCGCAGCAGTACGCGCCGCGGGCCCATCCAGTCGCCCAGAAAGCCTCCCGGAATCTCGAATAGCGCGTAGGCCCAGGCAAAGGCGGAGAAGGCGTAGCCCATCTGGACGGGCGTCAAATGCAGTTCGGCGCTGATGACCGGCGCGGCGAACGAGATACAGACGCGGTCGATGTAGGTGACCACGGCCAGCATTACCGCGAACACTACCACCCAATAGCGCACGTGGGTGGGACGCTGGGACGGCGGCGGCATCGGGGGCAAGAACTATTAAGACACAGATGGGGCCGGCGAATGGGGGCTTGGGGCTGGGGGATGGATGGGTGGGATACTGTAGGTGCATGGAATTTGAGAGTGTCGCGGCCAACTTGCGGGAGTCTTTCCGCGTAGTCGCCGCGCACCGTCCGGGCGGTGAATTACAGGAGATGGAGGGCGTGTCTATCGCGTCGGCGGGTGTCACGTTTCAGATGTTCAATGCCGCGTTTCTTTCCGCGCCGGTGGTTTCGGAAAGCCAGATGGATCTACGGGTGGCGCAGGCCGCCGTACACTTCGCGGCCCGCAACCAGCGCTGGGCGTATTGGATCTGCCACGGCTGGCTGGACGGCCGCACGCGGCGGCGTCTGCAATCGGTGCTGCGCAAGCGCAATCTCTACTTAGCCGTGGAATTACCCGGGATGGCGGCGGACGGACTCTTGCCGGCGCTGCGCAAGCCGCCTGCGATCGAGGTGCGGCGGGTCTCCGCCGGACCGGTTAAGGATGCATTTTGCGCCATCGGTTCGACCTGCTTTAACGTGCCCCTGGCCTGGTTTTGCGAAGTCTTCGACAGCCACGGCGTTTGGAGCGATTTCGCTTCCTATGTGGGATACGTAGACGGCGAACCGGTATCCACGGCGGCGACCGTGATCGGAGGCGGTGTCGTGGGGGTGTACAACGTCGCGACGCTGCCGGGGCGCCGCCGCAGCGGCTATGGCGAGGCGGTAATGCGGCATGCGCTGGAGCAGGCGCGCCAGGAGCACGGACTCTCGCGAACCATCCTGCAATCGACGCCGCAAGGCTTCGAATTGTATCAGCGAATGGGCTACCGGACAGTCACCAGCGTCGCGGTGTTCTGCTCGTGAAGCGACTTAGTGCACGGTGACTTTATAAACCAGGCCCGCGCCGGAATACGCTATGCCGGCGGTGCCCCCGTTGCCGCCAAAGGGAGTAGTGCCATAGAGATTCGCGGCCGGATCGAGAAGGACGCCCGCGGCGGGGTTAGCGCCGTCCGCACCGCCCGTGAAGCCGTAGAGCGAGGTTTCCTGGCCCGAGGGACTCACTTCGAAGACCACGCCGCATCCCACGTTGCAACCCACTGTCCCGCCGCCATTGGCGGTTCCATAGAGATTGCCGGCCGAGTCGCGCACCAGGCTCGATTCGGGATAAGCTCCGTCGGCGCCCCCCGTGAAGGTATAGAGCACCGTGTAATGGCCGGCGGCATCCAACCGGTACACTACGCCTTCACCCTGATGTCCGGTTGATGTTATCCCGTAAGCGGCGGTTGTCCCGTAGAGGTTGCCGGCCTCGTCGCGAATCACGCCCGCGTCGGGACTGCCTCCTCCCCCTTCCCCTCCTGGCCGGGAGCCGGTGAAGCTATGCAGCACCGAGAACTGGCCGGCGGCGTCCAGTTCAAATATCACGCCAGTGCCCAGACCGCCGTTATGGGTGGTCCCGTAGAGGTTGCCGGCCGGATCGCGGATCACGCCGTTGGGATCGCCGCCATCGGCGCCGCCGATGAACGTATAGAGTACGGTCTCCTGACCGGCGGGATCGACCTTGAATATCACACCCTGATTCGAGGTGCCGCCCGAAGCGGTGGTTCCGTAAAGATTTCCGGCCGGGTCGAGTACGACTCCGCTGGGCAGGGCCCCATCGTATCCGCCCGTAAACACGTGGAGTACCGTCTCATTTCCAGATGCCTCCAGCCGGTAAATCGTGCCCGGGTTCCCTGCGCCGCCGCCGCGCGTGGTTCCGTAAAGATTGCCCGCGCCATCGAACGTGACCGCCGACATGGGACCCCCGCCATCCGTGCCGCCTTTGAAGCTGTAGAGCACGGTCTCGTTGCCCGCCGGATCGACCTTGAATACGACGCCCTGATTCGCCGGACCGCCGCTGACGGTGGTGCCATAGAAATTGCCCTCCGGACCCGCGGTCAAGCCTGCAACGGGTTCGGTGCCGCCGGTGGCGGCGGGAAAACGATAGATCGTCTTTTCCTGGCCGGACGGCGTGATTACATAAACCATGCCGCCGACTCCGCCATAAGGAGTCGCTCCATAGATATTACCCGCCGGATCGAGAAGCACGCCCGCGGTAGGCCCGCCTCCCACGCTGTTTCCGTGTTGAGGCGGTCCGGGAAAGCGGTAAAGCACGGTCAATACATTCCCGGTACCGAGCTTATACACCAGGCCAAAGCGGGAAGGCGAGTCGGGGGCCTGGGATGTGCGGGTAGTTCCGTAGAGGTTGCCGGCCGCGTCGATCGCGAGCGTGCCCACGGAGGCCTCGCCGCCAGGACTGTTGACCGAAAGCCCTTTCAACACCGTGTAATGGCCGGTTGCGTCCAGCTTGTACACCGCATCGACAACGGTTCCATAGAAGTTACCGGCGGCATCGGCCACCAGGCCGGATTGCGGGAATCCGCCGACCTGTCCGCCAAAGGCGTGCAGCACGGTTTCCACGTTCGCGGTATCCAGTTTGTAGATGACTCCCTGCCCGTTGGCCCCACCCAGGTACGTGGTTCCGTACAGATTGCCGGCCGCATCCGCGATCACGCCGGCGTATGGGTTGGCGCCATCGGCTCCGCCCGTGAAACTATGCAGCAGCGTTTCCTGGCCCGTCGGATCCACCTTGTACACCACGCCCGCGTTGGCCGCGCCGCCGTAGTAAGTGGTGCCATATAGATTCCCGGCGGAATCGAGGATCACGCCGGCATGGGGATTGCCCCCATCGGTCCCGCCGGTGAACGCGTATAGTACCGTTTCCTGCCCTGACTGCGACACCTTGTACACCACGCCGGTATTCGCCGCTCCGCCGTAGTAGGTAGTGCCGTATAGGTTGCCGGTGGAATCGAGCGCTACGCCGGCGTAGGGATTGGCGCCGTCGGCGCCGCGCGTAAAGCTGTGCAGCACGGTCTGGTTTCCCGAAGTATCGATTTTGTATAGCGCGCCGTCGCCTGCCTGGCCGCCCTGATAAGTAGTTCCGTAAAGATTGCCGGCCGCATCGCGGGCCAGTGGTGAGTAAGGGTTCGCGCCTTGCGGGAAATTCTGGAAACTGTGGATGGGTGTTTCGGTGGCCGTCTGGGCCTGCGCCAGACCGATGGCCGCCAACGCGCACGCGAACGAAAACCAGCTATGTTGCCCGATTTGCATGATGTGTCTCCGACAGGCACCATGCTATCACCGGCGCCGCGCGGATCGCGGCGATGGGCTGGATTACGGTACCAGGAAGCGGGTCTGGAGACCGGGCCGGCCATCGGATTCCGGCGCATAGACAAAAAAACCAGGACGGAGACATTTGCCGGGCTTTTTGACGCATTACATGTTGGAAGAAAGATATGTACACGATAACCAACATTCACGTTTCAGCAGCCGCGCTGCCGGCGCCGGAGAAGGCTTCGCTAGACAGCACGAACGAGCAACTGCTGGAAGGGCGGATTGAAGGCGCATTGGACGACTTGTTTGAAGACCTGAGGGAGCGGCGCGAAGAGAAATCGCAAGATTGGCCGGCCTATACCCGCGCCTGCCTGAACCACCCCGTTCGCAGACTGCTGCACCAGGACCCTTTTACCTGCCGCGCCTTCGCCAAGCCCCGAGGCTACGCCGGGGATGCGGTCATGATGGACTACATCTACGGGCTCGGTGAGGCTGGCGAAGCCGCGCGCAACGCCACCTCGCTTGGCCGCTCGATCTTTGAATACATGGACACTCGCCCATCCGCCAAGGCCGTCCGGTACCGCCGCCGCTTGATTGCCGGCTTAATCGACCGGGTGGCTGACCGTAAGGCGCCTGGCGTGCTCGCGGTGGCCGCCGGCCACCTCCGCGAGGTGGAACTCTCCCGCGCCGTCCAGACCGGCAAGATCCGGGAGTTTGTTGCGTTCGACCAGGACGAAACCAGCTTGGGCCTGGTGGCCCGCGACTACGCTCACCTTGGCGTACAGACGATTGCTGGCTCTATTCGGCGGATCTTGTCCGGCAAGGCGAAACTGGGCCAATATGATTTCGTGTACGCCGCCGGCCTGTTCGACTACCTCAGCGGTCCAGTCGCCGCCGCGCTCACCCGCCGCATGTTCGAAATGACGCGCCCCGGGGGGCTGATGTTAATCCCCAATTTCCTGACCGGTCTCCGTGATTCCGGCTATATGGAAGCGTTCATGGAATGGCGCCTGATCTACCGCAATCACGCCGAAATGTGGACGTTGGCCGCAGCGCTTCCTGCGTGCGCGGTGGCGGACTGCCGGGTCTTCGACGACAACGACGATGCGGTCACGTTCCTGCTGGTGACCAAGGCGAGTTAGCGGTTCGGCGGACTCGGCTTCTCAGTGTAGATCGAACTCTGGGTTATTGAACGCGAATTGCGGCGCGGGACTTAAAAGTCCCGCCGGCACGCTCAAGCGTGCGCCACGGGTGGGCCTCAGCCCGCCGGGAGCAGCAGATCCCGCAAGGTGTGCACCATGATATAAGCGTCCAGCCCGCGCGAAAAGTGCTTCAAATAATACAAATCGTATTCCAATCGCCGCAGCGTGTCTTCGGGCTGATCCGCCGGCGTATTGATCTGCGCCCATCCGGTGATCCCCGGTTTCACCGCGTAGCGCTGCCGGTAAAACGGAATCCGCTCGCCCAGCGCCTCCGCGAATTCAGCGGGCTCCGCGCGCGGCCCTACGAAGCAAATGTCCCCACGCAGCACGTTCCAAAGCTGTGGCAGCATGTGCAGGCGCCAGCGCGCCACCCAGCGCTCGACACCGCTGCGGCTCGATTCGTCGAAGGGCAAAGAAAAGCTGTAAAGCTGGAATGGCTGCCCGCCCAGGCCCAGGCAATGCTTCCGGTTCAACAGCGGACCGCGCGACGAGAGCTTCAACAGCACCGCCGCCAGCAGCAACAGCGGCGCCGTGAGAATCGTCAGGACGAAAGCCAGCACTCCGTGGCCGATCGTCTGATACACCAGGCGCTGCGGTTGCGGGCGAAAGGCTCCGGAAAGCAGCACATCCGCCGGGCGCAGTTCTCCCAACAGGACGCGTCCGCGCAACTGCTCATAGGCCGTGGACACCTCGTCTATAGCCATCCCGCTGAAGCGCAATTGCAGCAAATCCGCGATCGGCATGCGCCCGCGGCGGTCGGCGAATCCAACCACAATGCGGTCCGGCGCGGTCTCCGCGACGATGCGCGGCAGCGCGGCCAGCGGCCCCAGCAGTTTGCCGGTCTGGGGCTCTGCCGCCGGGGCGTCCCCATCGTCCACATAGCCGATCACCTGCAGACCGAGTCCAGGATATTCGGCGATGTGTGCGGCCATTTCCACCAGCAGAGGGCACATCCCTACGAGCAGGATGCGTTGCGCTCCCACTACCCGCAGCACGAAGATGCTGTAAACCATCCGCCAGGCGAACAGCGCCACTACCAGCAGCGCGCAGGCCGGCACCATCAGGCGGAAGGGCAGCCGGAACCCGTCGTTCACGTAGCCCAGCAGGCCCTGCGCCAGCAGCGCGATGCCCATCACCAGGGATAATTGCTGGATGAGCAGCACGCGCGACTTTACATAGAGGTTGGCGTAAAGGTCCTCGAAATACAAGCCGAACAGGATGCTGCCGCCGGCCAGCGCAATGCGCAGCAGGCCATTATTGGAGAGCAGGAATACGGTGGGATCCACGCGCAGGATCAGGAAGGTGACCACCAGGAAGCAGGAAGCGATGAGCAGGACTTCCGAAAAAAGCAGGGCCAGCGCCCCTACGGGTACGAATACGCGCGACGATCGGTTCATCGGCCGGGAACCTGGCGCTTACTCCGTGGAAAATGACGTTCCGCAACTGCAAGTCTTTTGCGCATTCGGATTCTCGATCGTAAATCCGGAATGGATAAGCGATTCCTTATAATCGAGGACGATCCCATCCAGGTAAACGAAGCTCTTCGGATCGATGAGCACTTTCGCGTCGGAAGAACCGAACACCTGGTCGCTAGGGCGCTCTTTCGCCTCCAGCTTGAATAGATAGGACATGCCCGAGCAGCCGCCGCCCTGCACCGCGACGCGCAGCCCGCCATGCACGCCTTCCCTGGCCAGAATGTGGCGGATCCGCTGCAATGCTTTTTCCGTTACTTGAACCATTTTCCCCCCTTCGCCATGTCATACATCGGCGAAAGCTCACGCAAGCCGTTCACCGCTTCGATTACGCTAGCGGCGGCGCCGTCTATTTCCTCTTCGGTATTGAACCGCCCCAGCCCGAAGCGGATGGCGGTGAGCGCCAATTCATCAGGTACGCCCATGGCCTTCAGCACATAGCTGGGCTCCATGACCGCCGACGTACAGGCAGAAGCACTGGATACCGCGACGCCGCGCATGCCCGTCATCAGACCCTCGGCCTCCACATAGGCGAAGCTCACGTTCAGGTTGTGCGGCAGACGATGCTCTTTGCTCCCGTTGATGGATATTTCTTCCAAGCCGGCTTCCAGTTTCGCGCGCAGCCGGTCGCGCAACCGGCGCAACCGGACCGTTTCTTCCTGCATCTCGTTGGCGCAGATGGAGCAAGCCGCGCCCAGGCCCACGATGCCCGGCACATTCAGCGTACCGGATCGCAGGCCGCGCTCGTGGCCGCCGCCGTCCATTTGCGCGGTCAACCGCAAGCGCGGATCGCGGCGCCGGACGTAAAGCGCACCGGCGCCCTTGGGTCCATATAACTTGTGCGCTGAAATCGAAAGCAGGTCGATGGAGTCCGCCTCTACCTTCACGGGCACTTTCCCGACGGCCTGGGCGGCGTCGCAATGGAACAGGACGCCCCGGTCGCGGCAAATCCGGCCGATCTCAGCCATCGGCTGAAGGGTGCCTACTTCGTTGTTCGCGTACATGATGGAGACCAGCACGGTGCGGTCCCCGATGGCCGAGGCCACGGCGCCGGGATCGACCCGCCCGTCGCGGTCGACCGGCAGCCGGGTGATACGGGCGCCGCGGCGCTCCAGGGCTATGCAGGCATCCAGTACGGCCTTATGCTCGATGGCGCAGGTGATTACGTGATCGCCCTGGGAGGCATAGGCCTCCCAGGCGCCCTTGATAGCCAGGTTGTCCGACTCGGTCGCGCCGCTGGTGAAGATAATTTCTTCGGGCGATGCGCCGATCAGGAGCGCCACCTGTTTGCGCGCCACTTCGACGGCCTGCTCCGCCTCCCAACCGAACGCATGGCTGTGGCTGGCCGCATTACCGAATTTTCCCGTGAGATAGGGCATCATCGCCGCGAGGACGCGCGGATCGAGCGGTGTGGTGGCGTGATGATCCAGGTAAATCATGGGTCTGATTCAATTATCGCAGTAATGGGCCGCTTTCTGTCTTCTGTCTCAATTTCTCCCCAACCGCCGATAAGTATTCCGTGAGCCAGAGTGTCGCGGAACTGAAGCAGCAGGACCGCAGAGGACTTTTGGCCAGGATCCCCGCGTTTCCTCCCATTGTATTGCGATTGCTGGACTTGCTGGCGCGGGACGATGTCGAGATCCGGGAGCTGGTGGCGCTGATTTCGAGCGATCCGGCCTTCTCGGCCCAGATCCTGCGCGTGGCGAACTCGCCGCTGTTCGGATTCCGCGCGCGGATCGACAGCCTGCAGTCCGGGCTGGTGGTTCTGGGGCTACGGCGGGTGCGCTCCCTGTGCATGACGGTGGCCACCGCCAATCACATGAAAGCCGCCCTGCGCATCGCGGAGTTGTCGCGCTGCTGGCGGCACATGCTGGCTTGCGCCCTGCTTACCGACGAGTTGGCGCGCTCGTGCCGGGTCTGCGAGGATCGCGCCTACACCGCCGGGTTGCTGCACGATGTGGGCCGTCTGGGACTGTTACTGGCCTATCCCACCGAGTACGCGGGGTTGCTGCGCAATGGCGGCCGCAATGTTCTCGAATTGCTCGACTGCGAGCGGGAAACGCTGGGGCTGGATCATTGCGAAGCCGGGCGATTGCTGGCCGCCGAGTGGAACCTGCCCCAGGACTTTCAGATTGTGGCCGCCCGCCATCACGATCCCCAAACCGATTCGCAAGTGGATCTTCTTACGCTCGTGCATCTGGGCTGCAAGCTGGCCGACAGTCTGGGCTTCTGGGTGGTGGAGCCCATCTGTCCCACGACGCCGGAGGAGGTGCAAGAAGCTCTGCCGCCGCTGCTGGCCAAGCGCGTGCGGATCGAGGCGAGCCGCTGGCGCGAGATTGTGGAACGCCGTATCCGCTGCTACGGGGACCCGGACGGCGAAAGCCTGGAGGACCTCGCGGCCGAGCCCGAGCCCGAGCTGGAGGAGTGCGAGCTGCACGTTGCCGAGTTGGCGAAACTGCACTTGCCCGACCCCAACGCGCCGGCGTCTCTCCCCCGCGAGCTACTCACGCTGGTGGGGATCGGCCTGTTCTTTACCATCGTGATCGTGGCGCTGGTGTATTTCGCGGTCAGGTAAATGCGTTTGCGGCAGCGCACAGAACGCGCCTTGGGAAAAGCCTTCCGCCTGGCAGGCGAAGGCATGGTTGAAGCGCGCCCGGTAGTTTTCCCAGGCTATCGCGCCGGTCAACTCTACCAGTTGGCGGGCGTCGAAACGCGCCTGCATGGCTTCGAACAAAACGTCGTCCAACTCCACCGGCGTTGCCGTGATCGCCACCGCATAGCGCAGGGCCAACTTTTCGACGGCGGTGAACTCCGGACTGCTTTCAAAATCCGCCAGCGCCATCAATTTGGCTTCGGACACCCCGGCTTTTCTGCCGACGGCAGAACCGATGTCGATTCAAAACGGACACCCGATCAGCATGGCGGCTTTGATCTCGACCAGCGACTTCACCACCGGATCGGCGGTGCGCATGCCCTCCTGCGCAACCTCCATGGCGGCTAATCCGGCCAGCAGTTTGGGCTGATGCGCGGTGATCCGCATGGGCTCCGGCACGCGCCCGAGTTTCCGCCGTACCGCGGAGTAGACAAAGCGTGTGAACGCGCCAGCCTGTTTATCGCCGATCCCCTCTATACGCGCCATACGCCCCCTCGGCCGCCGTGACGACAATCATATTATCGCCCAAGGTCGGCTGTAGCGGGACTTAAAAGTCCCGCCCATCCGGAGTTTTGGGCATTCCTCGTGATGACTGGCCGGTTGCCCGTGGCGCACGCTTTAAGCGGGCGCCCCCGCGGATGCGGGTGAAACAGCGGCGAGACCCCCTGCGGGCATCGTCGAGAACTCACCGTGGGGCGGGCAATAATGCCCGCAGCCGCCTTTTCAGGCGGCTAAGCCGGCTGGAAAGCCGCCCCCAGCGGGGACCCCGGGCCAGGATTGGCCGCCCCACTACTCTTGGTTTTCATCATCTTTGCGGCTCCGAAAAACAACCGCTAACTTATTGAGCGGCAATGGGGTCTCAGATGAGCACTTCAGTCCGCCGTAAGCGGGACTTAGAAGTCCCGCCGGCACACTTAAAGACGGTGGTGAAAAAGTAAGTCGGGGGGTGTCACTTTAAAACAATTTCGCGCGTCTATGTTTTATGCGCGGTGCCGACTACAACCAGAGTGCCATCTTTAGCTACGTGTCCCCCGAGG
>JBEKIM010000170.1:0-13293 GCA_050011755.1 Bryobacteraceae bacterium
CGATGGCCGGAAGCAGCCGGCGCACCGTCTTACCATGGAACAGCAGGCTGCCCGCCACCAGCGCCGGATGCGGAATCGTAGTGCAGCAGCGCGAGCAAATATCGATCTCGGCAGCCCGTCCGGCGATGTGCGCGCGCCGCATGCGCTCGATCTCCGGCGCATTCCAGATGTTCACCAGCGGCTGCTCCGCGATGTTACCGAGCGGCGCGCCATCGAGCATATAACTCTGGCAGCACGGATAGACATCGCCATTCTGCTTGACATACATCGGACCGCGCCACAAGTAGTGGCAAGGATGCTTCCAATCCTCCGCCGCATGGCCCGCATCCGGATGAATCACGTTGGTCTCGTCTTCCTTGATGCGCACCTGGTCGATGCCCGCCACCCCGCGCCAGAAGCGCGTGAACTCATCCACCTCGCCCGCGTTGCGCTCCATGCGTACCATCTGCACCACCACCTGCAGCTTCGAACGGCGGGCATGCTTCATCGCGGCGAACCGCACGAAGTTATCGCGCACTTTCTCGAACTTGGCGCCTTTGCGATAGAATTCGAAGCTTTCCTTACGCGCGCCGTCGAAACTCAGCGTGATCTGTTCGAGCGGCGACGCCAGCACGCGCTCCGCGATGCGTTCGTCCAGGAAAGTCCCGTTGGTCGAAAGCAGCGTCGAGATGCTGTGCCGGTGGCAGAACTCGATACGCTCGAAGATCCGCGGATCCATGAAAGGCTCGCCCAAGCCGATCAGCATCATGTGCTCGGCCGTAGTCCCGGATTCGCGCACGACCCGCTCGAACACGTCGGTGGACATATCGGCCTTAGGCTGCTTGTGCGTCTCGCGCGGGCACATCGGGCAATAGAGATTGCACTTGGCGGTGGTCTCCACGATGTACTCCACGGGCAAGGCCGCCAGCCTGGTGCGCCGCGCCAGATAGCCCCACAATAGTTTTGCCCGGTTCCACGCTCGCATCCGTCCTTTTATTGTACCCGCCGGGGCCTGTGCGCCATCCATGAAGGGATGCCCGAGCGCGCGCGCCCCCTCAACTCAGCTTCCATCCACCCCGGTGGCGATTATGTACTCTACTGGTGCCAGATGAACCGGCGCGCGGAAGTCAACCAGGCGCTCGATTTCGCCGTAACTCTCGCCAACGAACTGGGTCTGCCGGTGCTCTACTACGAAGGGCTGACTTGCACGTATCCCTATGCGAGCGACCGCTTCCATCGCTTCATTCTGGAAGGCGTTCCGGAAACCGCGCGCCGCCTCAAAACGCTCGGTATCGGATATGTTTTTTACCTGCGCCGCCTGGTATCCGATCCTAACGATACGCTTTACCGGCTGGCCGCCGGCGCCGCGGCCGTGGTTACGGACGACTATCCCACATTCATCGCCGCCCGGCACAATGCGTCCGTGCCGCCCAAACTGGACGTGGCTTGCTTTGCGGTGGATGCCAGTTGCGTCGTGCCCATGGCCCGTTTCGAAAAGCGCGAGTACGCCGCGTATACTATCCGGCCCAAGATTCAGAAGCGGCTTCCGGACTATCTGTGGCCGCTGCCGCCGGTAATGGCCGGCAGGCGATTTCAATCCAGAATTCCGGAGTTCCACACGACCGTCACGGACGACAACATCGCCGGATTGGTGGCCGCGTGCCAGATCGATCATAGCGTGCCTCCTTCCAGCAGGGTCAAGGGCGGGAGGACGGCCGCCCAAAAACAGCTCACGTCTTTCGTGAAACTGGGTCTCCCGCGCTACGCCGCCGAGAGCAACGAGCCCGCCGCCCACGCGACATCGGGGCTCAGCCCATATTTGCACTTTGGCCAGATCTCGCCGCTCGAAGTGGCCCTGGCCACCAGAGCCTCCGCCGAGTTTCTGGAACAGTTGATCGTACGCCGGGAGCTGGCCTTCAACTTCGCCCGCTTCGCGCTCGAGCCGGCGGGGGGCAACGTATCGCTTGAACTGCTGCCCGATTGGGCGCGCGAGACCATGCGCCGGCATCGCCGCGACCGCCGCGACCCCGTCTACAACCCGGAGCAATTCGAGCGCGCCGCGACGCACGATGCGCTATGGAACGCCACCCAGGGCGAACTCCTGGCGCGCGGCACGATTCACGGCTACTACCGCATGTATTGGGGCAAGAAGATCATCGAGTGGTCGCCCACTTACGAGGAGGCGCTACGCACCATGATCTACCTGCACGATCGCTACGCGCTCGATGGGCGCGATCCGAACACTTACACGAACATCCTCTGGTGTTTCGGCCTGCACGACCGGCCCTGGCCGGAGCGGCCGATCTTCGGGACGATCCGTTACATGAATCTGGCAGGCATGCGCCGCAAGACCCACGTCGACGCCTATATCGCGGCGTTCGGGATTTCCTAGTCCGCGGCGCTACGGCTTGATTTGGTAATCCGGCCAGCAGTTCTCCATCTGCTGCCAGGGCGAGTTCGGATCGTCGCTGGGAGTAGCCACCCACTGGCCGGACCACTGATCTCCAAAAATCCGGGTCTCCCCCGCCCCGGCGCCGGACGACGGCGCAAACTTAGGGTCGAGGATGCGGGCGATCTGGTCGCGCGCGCCTTCCAGATGGGCGCGCGTAGTGCGGTCCGTGGTGCGCGGAATGGCGGCGGCGATGGTGGTGCCGAGCGCGCGCAGTTCCGCGCGGTAGAAGGGCTTCTCATCTCCACTGGAAGCGAAGATCGCGATGGGGAAATCGGCCGGCAAGCCGGCCGGGAGGGTCATCGCCGCGCCATTCACCTTCGTATTCGCAATGTCGAGATAGGCGCGCTGCAACTGCCGGCGATAGGCGTCAATGGCCGCGGGCGGACCTTCGATCTCGCGCCACACACTGTGGCGCACGGCCACCAGGAAGTCGGCCGGTTTATAGGCGGCGGAGCCGTCCAGAGCCTCCTGTTCGATCAGCCGTGCAAAGCGCGCGCTGCTCAATAAATTGTTCAGCACGGAACGTTGCGCGTTGCCCACGCGGCTGATGGCGCCGAGGGGTTCGATGCGGCGCAGGATCTGCCGGTCGATGGCCCACTTCGGCGTGGCAAATGCATTCTCGTCGAGGAACGCCACCGCGGATGCCTGCCGCGGGCCCGCTACCGGCGTGAAGATCACGCCCTCCTGCCCGATGTTCTTTTGCTGCGATTCGAAACCGCCAACCAGGGCGGCCACGTGATTCATCTCGAGTGTCCATTGGCCCAGCATCCGGCCATACAACTCGTCCAGATCCTCATAGGGCTCGCCCTTTTGGGTGGTGGTAGCGGTCAGCAGCATAGCAGCTACGCGCTGCAGATTCTTGACTCCCAGCGCGGTGGATTTCAGGGCGTCGGCATCGCCCACGGCTTCGGTGAGGTCGCCGGGATCGGAACCGGCCGCGCCGGGCGTGGAAAAACGTAACCACGGCGTCGAATCCTGCTCGCGTGCCCAGGCGTCCAGGGTGCTCTTTTCGTCGTCAGCCGTCTTGGCGGAGGCGATGGGCGAGTAACCCCACCGGGTGGCCCAAACATCGTACGGTCCCACGGTAGGCACCAGGTCGGCCGGATCGATGCCGTCCTCGGGCTGCGCAACATAGTTGAAGCGGGAGTAATCCATGATGGAAGGCGTGTGGCCCATTTTCTTGAGCCACTCTTTGTCCCGGATCTTCTCCTGCGGATAGAGGGAGCTGGCCTTCATATTGTGTTGGAAGCCAAGCGTGTGGCCGACTTCGTGCGCGCAGACATATTCGACCAGGCGGCCCATGAGAGCGTCCGGCAGCGGCAGCTTTTGCGCGCGTGGATCGAGCGGCCCGACCTGCAAGAAGTACCAGTCGCGCTGCAGGTTCATGACGTTGTGATAGAACTGGATGTCCGCGTTCAGGATCTCGCCGGTGCGCGGGTCGGAGATGTGCGGCCCCACGGCGTTCTCGACGGTGGAGGGCAGCCAGCGGATCACGGAGTAGCGCACATCCTCGGGACTGTATTCCGGATCCTCCCGTGGAGTGGGCGCGGGTTTGGCGACGATGGCGTTCTTGAACCCGGCCGCTTCGAAGGCTTTTTGCCAGCTTTCCACGCCCGCCTTCATATATGGAACCCATTTAGTGGGCGTCGCCGCATCGATGTAATAGACGATGGGCTTGACCGGTTCGGAAAGGGCGGCGGACGGATCCTTTTTTTCCAGGCGCCAGCGGGTAATGTAGATACGCTTGGGCGCGCGCTGTTCGTCGCGGCCGTAATCCATCTGGCGCACCGAGAAGTAGCCGACGCGCTCGTCAAACAGGCGCGGCGTCATAGGATGCTCAGGCAGTTTCACCATGCTGTGATGCAGGACTACGGTGGCGCTGCCGGGCCGCATGCCCGCGGCGCCAAACGGAGTGGCGGTGCGCGGCGCGCCGGTGGGGGTGGCCGCGCGCGTGTAGGTATGGGTGGCTTCCACTTCGATGTTTTCGGGATACGGCGAAACCCGTTCGATGTACGAGCGGCTGGCATCCATCATGTTGGCATTCAGACGCTGGCGGGCACTTAGCTCGAAGACGTCGCTGGTGAACAAGCGCGTGACATCGATGATGATGGATGGCTCCTTACCGGTCTCCTTATAGTCGCGCACGACGGGCCGCGCCGGTTTGGCGGCGGCATCTTTGGAGCCATCCTTGGCGCCGGCCGGTTTCGCGGCGTCCTTGGCCGCCTCTTTAGGGGGCGGAGCTGTTTCGGGAGACTCTTCTTCTTCCGCCTCCTTTTCCTTTTCAGCGGCCTTTTCCTTGCCGGGCTCTTTACCAAACGCCGCAATCGGGAAACTCATCACGATGGCATCGTTATTGGCGGCCTTCACAGCCAACGAGATGGGCGTTTTGGGATCGGCCACTACTTCGTAGTTCACTTCCCGGAGGTTGATTTTGTCGGCATGGCGCTCCCAGCGGACCACCCGCTCGGAAACGAACTGGCCACCATAGCCGACGCCCAGCGTGGTGCGCGCAATCTGGGTGGTAAAGAGGAATTCCTTGTCGAGCTCGGTCTTGGGAATTTCATAGTAGTACTTATCCTTGACCTCGTGCACGGTGAATACGCCGGGTTTGGACTTGGCATCCTTGGTGATCACCTTGCCGTAGGCCTGCGGCTTTTGGGACGACGACCCGGACGACGAGCGGGCGGCCATGGCACCCTCCAGTCCCGCGGGCGGCTCGGATGGCGCGGGCGTGGGCGATGGTTCCTGGGCAGTCAAGAGGAAAAACGCAACCAGAAATACAAGAATGTTACGAACAGCAGCGGACATCGCAGTACTCCTTGGAGGCTGAATCGCTTCATAATACCGCAAGTTCCATGGGATCGCCTTTGCGTCAGGCGATCAGGGCCCGAGCCTTTGGCGCAAGCTTTTGGCGGGTTAAGCAGCGGGACTTAAAAGTCCCGCCGGCACGCTGAAGCGTGCGCCACGGGCGGCGGTCCATCATCACCATTGGCGATCCAACACCCCAGTAGGAAACCCGCCCAAATGTGCTACGATCTCGCAGAGCCAACCGATGAGCGATATCTTCATCAGCTACGCCCGCCAGGATCGCCCGCGCGTCGCAGCCATTGCGAAGGCCCTGGAGGATCGTGGCTGGTCCGTTTGGTGGGACCGCGACCTGCTCGCGGGCGAGACCTTTCGCCGTGTCATTCGCGACGAGATCTCGAAGGCGCGCTGCCAGGTGGTGCTCTGGTCGAAGACTTCTGTCGATAGCGACTGGGTGATCGAGGAAGCTTCTCTCGGAAAAAAGCGGAACGTCCTGGTGCCCGCGCAGATAGACGACGTCGATCTGCCGCTGGGATTCGGGTCGATACAGACCGCCGACCTGACCGCCTGGAACGGCAACGCCGCAGCGGACGGTTTTGAAACGCTGTGCTCGTCGATCGCGGCCGTGATAGGCGCTCCGGCGAATGTCACTCCCGCGCCCCAGCAGCCTTACGCGCTGATGAACCCGAAGGATGGCCTTCCCTACGTTTGGATCCCGCCCGGAGAGTTTGGCATGGGCGCAACCCCCGGGGACGCCGACGCCCGTGCGGACGAAAAGCCGCGCCACACGGTACGCATCGGCAAGGGTCTGTGGGTGAGCGAGACGCCAGTGACCGTGGCAGCCTACAAACGATTTGCCGGCGAACAGAAGTATCTCAGCCTGCCGGACGCGCCGGCTTTCAACCCGGATTGGGGGAAGCCGGATCACCCGATGGTCCGGATGACCTGGGAAGAGGCGCAGGCATACTGCGAATGGGCCGGCGGCACACTCCCGACCGAGGCGCAGTGGGAATACGCCGCGCGCGGCGGCAAGGACGGCCTGAAGTACCCATGGGGAAACTACATCACCCCCGAGAAAGCGAACTACGCGGGCAGCAAATGGAACGGCACTTCTCCTGTGCGCTCGTATCCGGCGAATAGCTGGGGACTCTACGACATGTCGGGGAATGTTTGGGAGTGGGCGGCGGACTGGTACGACGAAACCTACTACGCGAGTCTGCCGCTGGACAGGCCGGCGGAGGACCCCACGGGGCCCGATCGGGAAACCGGCAAGCGCGTATTGCGCGGGGGATCGTTTTACAACGATGCGGGCGTGCATCTGCGCGCCGCCAGCCGCCTGTGGAGCGGACCGGGCGGCCGCGACGACCGCATCGGTTTTCGGTGCGTCTGGCAAGCCCCTAGCCCATAGCTCCCAGCCCCGCTAGAATAGAAACGTGCCGCCCGCCAAATTCCGCATCGGCCTGGTCCAAATGGCCTGCTCGCCCGACCCCAACGAGAATTTCGCCAAAGCCGAATGGCGCATCCGCGAAGCCGCCGCCCGCGGCGCGCAGATTATCTGCCTTCAGGAACTCTTCCGCTCCCAGTATTTCTGCCGCGAGGAAAACGCCGCGCTCTTCGACCTCGCGGAATCCATCCCCGGCCCCTCCACCGAGTCGCTCGGCCGCCTCGCCGCCGAACTGGGAGTGGTCGTCGTCGCCTCGCTGTTTGAGCGCCGCACGGCCGGGGTATATCACAATACGGCCGTCATCATCGACGGCGACGGTTCACTGGCCGGCATCTACCGCAAGATGCACATCCCCGACGACCCGCTCTATTTCGAAAAGTATTACTTCACTCCCGGCGACCTGGGATTTCGCAGCTTCCCCACGCGTTTCGGCCGTATCGCCACGCTGGTCTGCTGGGACCAGTGGTATCCGGAAGCCGCCCGCCTGGCCGCGCTCACCGGCGCGCAGGTGCTCTTCTATCCCACCGCCATCGGCTGGCATCCCGCGGAAAAGGAAGAATTCGGCGCCGGCCAGCATGACGCCTGGCGCACCATCCAGCGCGCGCACGCCATCGCCAACGGGGTTTACGTAGCGGCCGTCAATCGCGTGGGGTACGAAGGGCCGCCGGCGCACGGCCTGGAATTCTGGGGCGGCTCGTTCGTAGCCGATCCATTCGGCCAGGTTGTGGCCCAGGCCTTGCACGATCGCGAGGAGATCCTGCTCGCGGAGTGCGATACGCGGCGCATCGAGGACGTGCGCCGCAACTGGCCCTTTCTGCGCGACCGGCGCATCGATGCCTACGGTGACATCACCCGGCGCGTGATCGACTGATGCCCGATACACCGCGCGCACTGGGCTTTCGCATGCCGGCCGAATGGGAGCCGCACGAGGCTACCTGGATTGCCTGGCCGCACAATCGCGACGATTGGCCGGGACGTTTCGCACCTATCCCCTGGGTTTATGCGGAAATCGTGCGCCAGCTCGCGAAAGTCGAGCGCGTTCGCATTCTGATCGAGAACGGCCACGCTGAAGAAACGGCCCGCCGCATCCTGCGCAAGGCGGACGCCAACCTCGGGGCGGTCGAATTCTTCCACGCGCCGACCGACCGCTGCTGGACCCGCGATTACTGCCCCCTCTTCGTCAGAAATCGCGCCGGTGAGTTGGCCATCACTCACTGGCGCTTCAATGCCTGGGCCAAGTATGACGATTGGCAGCGCGACGCCGCCATCCCGGCGAAGTTAGCCGCATCGCTGAAGCTACGCGCATGGGAGCCGGGCCTGGTGCTGGAAGGTGGCAGCATCGACGTGAACGGCCGGGGATTGCTGCTGACCACCGAAGAGTGCCTGCTCAGTCCCGTGCAAGCCCGCAATCCACAACTGACGAGAGTAGAAATAGAGCGGGCACTCGCAGACTATCTCGGTGCGCGGAAAGTAATCTGGCTGAAAGACGGCATCGCGGGCGACGACACACATGGCCATGTCGACGACTTAGCCCGCTTTGTGAACGCGAATACCGTGGTCATAGCCTCGGAGCCGGATCGCCTCGATGCAAACTATGAACCGCTGCGCGAGAACCTGGCGATACTTCGCAAACTGCCTCTGCGCGTCGTGAAGCTGCCCATGCCCGCGCCGCTCGTCTTCAATGGCCGCCGCCTGCCGGCAAGCTACGCGAACTTCTACATTGCGAACGGGCTGGTATTAGTGCCCACCTTCAACGATCCGAACGACCGCGTAGCCCTGAACAGGCTGGCGCGCCTCTTCCCCGATCGCACCGTAGCCGGCATCGATGCCGTGGAGTTAGTGTGGGGGCTTGGCACGCTGCATTGCATGACACAGCAGCAGCCCAAGTGAACTTACTTCTCGCCCGCTGCCCGCTTCAACAGCCACTCCTGAGTATTCACCGCGCGCTTCCCGCCCGAAACCGTGCGCCGCGCATAGGTCCCATCGCTCTTCATCTGCCGGCCTTTCACGTTGTCGGTTAAATAGATCCCCAGTATCCCGTCGCGCACGTGCTTGATCAGATCGGTGCCTTCCACCGGAAACAGCACTTCCACCCGGCGATTGATGTTGCGCGGCATCAGGTCCGCGCTGCCCATGTAGATCTCTTCGCTCCCGCCATTACGAAAATAATAAATCCGGCTATGTTCCAGGAAGCGTCCCACCACGCTGATCGCATGGATGTTATCGCTGACTCCCGCAATTCCCGGACGCAGGCAGCAGATACCGCGCACCAATAACTCGACCTTCACGCCCGCCTGGGACGCCTCATACAGCAGCCGGATCACCTGCGGATCCACCAGGGCGTTCATCTTGAAGATCAGGTGTCCCTTCTCGCCCTTGGCCTGCAGCGCGATCTCGCGCTTGATCATGGCCTCGAAGCGGTCCCGCAAATTCACCGGCGAGACCAGCAGCTTCTTATAGTCTGTCTTAGCCGAATAGCCGGTCAGGTAGTTAAACAGATCGGTGGCATCCGAACCGATTTCATCGTCGCAGGTCAGCATGCCGATGTCGGTGTACAAATGCGCGGTCACCACGTTGTAGTTGCCCGTGGCCAGGTGGATGTAGCGCCGGATCGCGCCGGCCTCCCTCCGCACCACCATCAGCAGCTTACAATGCGTCTTCAGCCCCAGCAGACCATAGACCACGTGTACGCCTTCTTTTTCCAGCGCGCGCGCCCACTCGATGTTGCTCTCCTCGTCGAAGCGCGCCTTCAACTCCACCAGAACGGCCACCTGCTTGCCCTCTTCGTTGGCGTCGAGCAGAGCCTCTACCACAGGCGAGTTCCGCCCGATGCGATAGAGCACCATCTTGATAGCCAGCACGTTGGGATCTCTGGCCGCCTTCTTCAGAAAATCGACTACCGGCTGAAACGATTCGAAGGGATGGTGCAGCAGGATGTTCTGCCGGCGGATCAGCGCGAAAATGTCTTCGTCCGCGTTGGCCGGCATCAGCGCCTTTGGCATGGCCGGCACAAAAGGCGCGTCCTTCAGATCTGCCCGATCGAGTGCATAGAGATGCATCAGACGGCTGAGCGATAGCGGACCATGCACGCGGTAGACCTGGCTGGCCTCAATCTCCAGGTTGTTCACCAGGATGTCGAGGATGTGCGCGGGCATATCGTCGGAGACCGTCAGCCGCACGACGCTGCCGAAGCGCCGCTGGCGTACGCCTTCCTCGATCGTCTCCAGCAGGTCCTCGGCCTCCAGTTCCTTGATGGCGATGTCGGCGTCCCGGGTGACGTGGAAAGGATGCGCCTCAATGACGTCCATGCCATGAAACAGAGCGGGCAGATTGGCCGAGATCACCTGCTCCAACCAGACAAAAATCTCCTCGCGCGGCGGCCGCTTGCGGATCTTCTTGCGCGGCCGCTTCAGCGGCACGAATTGCGGCAGCGAATCCGGCACCTTCACGCGCGCGAAATGCTCCACGCCGTCTTTGTCGCGGATGAGCACCGCAAGGTTCAAACTGAGGTTCGAGATATGCGGAAACGGACGGCCGGGATCGAAGGCGAGCGGCGTGAGCACCGGAAAGGCCGTTGCGCGAAAGTATTCGTCGGCGATCGCCAGTTGCTTCTCGTTCAGCGCGGCGTAATCCAGCACGTGAATGCCGGCTTCGGCCAAGCCCGGCAGCAGTTGATCGTTCAGGCATTTATGCGCGTCGCCCAGTAGTTTCTTCACTTCGCGGCGGATGGCGACCAACTGCGCGGTCGGATGCATCCCATCCGGACCGACATCCACGATCCCGGCATCCACCTGGTCGATCAGACCGGCCACCCGCACCATGAAGAACTCGTCCGTGTTGGAGCCCACGATGGAAAGGAATTTCACGCGCTCCAGCAGCGGATTGCGTTCGTCCTGGGCCTCCTCCAGCACCCGGAACTGGAACGACAGCAAACTCAGTTCCCGGTTGATGTATAGCTGCGGCGAATTCAGGGGCGGGATCTCGGGGGCCGGGTCGAGTTTCCGCTCCGCCGCCGGGGCGCGGTTCTTTTTGGGTGTCATGTGCGCGTCTGCCTAGTTTACCGCAGTGGGGCAGGCAGCCTGCCTTCGGCGGCCTCGTAGACGGCCTGAGGAACGTATCGCACCGCTACCCCCGCGTCCCCAACCGTGTATCTCGGACGGCAACCTGACCGTCTGCCTCGAATCCTGCCTCAGGTCTCCGCACGCTCGCGCAAGTAGCCGTCAATCGCGCGGAGCAACTCCGGAACGTGGCGGCTGGCCACCAGCCGAATGCGCTCCAGGTCCAGGTTTGGGTAATCGTGGATCAAAACATCACGCAGGCCGGAGATCTGCCGCCAGGGAAGCTCTAAGGCGTCCGACGAACACCTCCCGCCCCGCCTGCACGCAATCGTGCACTCTCCCACACCGCTCGCGGATGTGATGCAGGTACAGCAGATCGTCTTTCACAATGGTACGGCTTCCCGCAAGACTGCATCCCGGATGAACCAGTGCAGACCGCGTTCGGAGCCAATGTCCACGGTCACCCCGAGCAGATCTTCAAGATCCTGCTTCAGGCCTGCGACGTCCAGCAGGCTGCGATCGGGCTCCCACTCCACCAGGAGATCCAAGTCGCTGCCATCAGTAGCCTGTCCGCGCGCCACGGAACCATACACTATCTAGTCTCGCCCAACAGCACAACGGTTGCAACAGCAACCCGATTTGTGTTAACGGCGTTCATTGGCGGCCAATTTGCCTTCGTTCGTTTGCCCCCGGCGTCGATTGTCATCAGTGGCTCCCGATCATGCGACGATGCGTCGTGCGGTAATCGACCGGCGACCGCCATGTGGGCCGGCCATGAAGATTCAGTTCGGCGGCGAGCAGCCTATTAAGCCGCGCCCTTCCGTCTCAATCGATATACGCGTACGCCACCAGCGTCAGAAACTCCGGAAAATCGCCGCTGGTCATCATCTGCTCGTAAATGCGCGCCGCGCGCGCAAGTGGCTCGCCGCCGATAGATCCGCGCAAACTTTCGGCCACGTCAGCAATCGTGGACCTCACCATTTCGGCGGTAACCGTGCGCCCGTCGTTTAGCTTCGCGCCATGCTTGACCCACTGCCAGACCTGGGCGCGGCAGATCTCGGCGGTGGCGGCATCTTCCATTAAGTTATAAATCGGTACGCAGCCATTGCCGCGCATCCATGCCTCCAGGTACTGGATACCCACATCGATGTTCCAACGTAAGCCGGCTTCCGTGATATCGCCGTCGGGCACGGCCAGCAAGTCCGCAGCCGTCACCTGCGTACCCGGCCGCCGCTCCAATTGGTTCGGAGACGGCATGTGTAAATCGAAAATCTCCTTCGCCACGGGCACCAGCCCGGGATGCGCCACCCACGTGCCATCGTGCCCGGCACGCACTTCGCGCAGTTTGTCCTGCCGCACCTTCTCGAGAGCCTGTTCGTTCGCCGCCGGATCGTTCTTGATCGGAATCTGCGCGGCCATCCCGCCCATGGCATGCACGCCGCGGCGGTGGCAGGTCTCGATCAGCAGGTTTACGTAAGAGCTCAGGAAATGGCGCTCCATAGTGACCTGTACGCGGTTGGGCAGAACGAAGTCGGGCCGGTTGCGGAATTTCTTGATGAAGCTGAAGATGTAATCCCAACGCCCGCAGTTGAGCCCCGCGGAATGCTCCCGCAGTTCATAGATGATCTCATCCATCTCGAATGCGGCCAGGATGGTCTCGATCAGCACCGTGGCGCGAATGGTTCCCGCCGGAATTCCCAATTCCCTTTGCGCGAAATGAAACACATCGTTCCAAAGGCGCGCTTCCAGATGGCTTTCCATCTTCGGCAAATAGAAGTACGGGCCGCTCCCTTTGGCCATCAGGGCCCTGGCGTTGTGAAAGAAGAAAAGACCGAAATCGAAGAGCCCTCCCGAAATCGGCCGGCCGTCCACCAGGAAGTGCTTCTCATCCAAATGCCAACCGCGCGGCCGCACCATCAATACGGCGATGCGCTCCCCCAATTCGTAGCGCTTGCCTTCCGGACTGACATAGCCGATTGTGCCGTTCACCGCGTCGCGCAGGTTGAACTGGCCGTCCAGGTTATTGCGCCACGTCGGTGAATTGGAATCTTCAAAATCGGCCATGAACACGCTGGCGCCGGAGTTTAACGCGTTGATGATCATCTTGCGATCCACCGGCCCGGTAATCTCCACGCGGCGATCTTGCAGATCGGCGGGGATGGGCGCCGCGATCCACTCGGCATTCCTGATCCAAGCTGTTTCCGGCAGAAACTGTGGCATAACACCACGATCGATTTCCTGCTGCCGGTAGTGCCGGCGCGCGAGCAGTTCCTGGCGGCGTCCCTCGAAGTTCTGTGCAAGCGCTCTGAGGAAGTTCACCGCTTCGGGCGTCAGGATACTCCGGTCGGCTTCCGTAACTGACGCGGCGATCTGAATGTTGTCCATTTGGGCTTTCGGCATAGTGTCTCTCTATATCAGGTTAGCTCTATCGCGGCGGACGCACCACGCCGCTAGGCCGATTCGGACGACTGGTCCGATGTGTCCCGTGGCATTTCACTTTTTTCGCAAAACGCGATCTACTGCTAGTGGAGGCTAAGCACGCTGAATGTTGAGCA
>JBEKIM010000171.1:0-13248 GCA_050011755.1 Bryobacteraceae bacterium
GCTTCCACCACCGGCGAATCGGCAAATCCGCGCTTCGCCGCTTTGAATTGGTAATGACCTGGATTGAGGCCATCCAAGGTGAAAGACCCGTCCGTGGCGCTCACGGCTGCCCGACCGGTGTTCTCATGGGGACTATGGGCGACCACTTGAGCTGCCGCGACCGGCTTGCCGCCGGCGTCCTGAATCAGGCCATGCACCGTTCCCTGTACCTGACCGGGAGCGCGCATGGCGAGCCAAAGTATCGAGGCAAACACCGTGATCGGTCGCGCGTGAACGAAGCTGGAAGCGATCAAAGCCGATTTTCTCACATAAGACGAAACGGAACGAAAGACAACACATCCCTCCAAAAGCGAAACCGACCCGGACGGCTCGTACAGCGCCGTCCATGGGTACGGTCTCGATTGCCTCATTTCTTTCGGCTGCTTCCGAGCCTGGGTGCCTATGATACACCGCGCATCGGAAACTACGCAGCGCTGGCGCCGCTCTCCGCGCGGCGCGCCGGACAAAGATTGTGGTGTCTTGGCGATTCGGAAATCATGTACCGCATCCAGAGGATGCCCCGTCACGGTTCTGGAAAGTTTTCGACCAGCATCAAGTCGCTACCCGACGATTCCCGTTGGGGAAATAGTAAGTGGCGGCCATCGGGCGAGAGGCTCAGTCCTACCGTCATTTGCCGGTCGGGCCGGAAGACGGGAGAGACTCTTCCCGTCTGGAAGCTCAGGAACTGGATGCCTTCGGAGCGTTCGCCTCCCGAAAAGAGGATGCCGCCGGGCGTAACGCAGAACCCGAATTCATTGACTCTGGGCAGCACCTGCGTTTCCTCGCCGCCATCGACCGGCACGCGATAGAGCGGGCTGTCGCCGTCCGTGCGGGAATAGAAAAGCCAGCGGTGGTCATAAGACTCGAAGGCCAGATACCCGCCATGCCGGGTGATCTGCCGGGGGTGGCGTCCGTTGGCGTCCATCTTCCACACTTGATTGGAGCCGGCGCGGCTGGACATGAAGTAGATGGACCGCCCGTCGCGCGAGTAACTCGCCACGCCGTCGGTCGCGGGATCGTCAGTAAGCCGCTCGGGGGTTCCGCCGCCGGCGCGTACGCGATAGACGTCGAACTGCCCTTCCTTGTTGGAATCGAAAACGATCCATTCGCCGTCCGGCGACCAGCGCGGGCTGCCGGTGATCGGTGCGTTGAAGCCGGTGAGACGAGCGGCATGAGCGCCGTCCGAGTCCGACACCCAAATCTCCGAGGCGCCCGACCGCGTGGAGTGAAACACGATGCGTTTACCATCCGGCGAGTATTGGGCGTTGTAATCGGTATGCGTCGAGGAGATCAGACGGACCGGCGAGCCGGCCGGCTTGAGGCCCGGAGTCAGATCGAGTCTCCAGGTATCCACGCGGAAGATTCTTCCGACGGAAAAAGCCAGGCGATTGCGGCTGCGGGAAAGCGCCGGTTGATAGGACGAGTTCGCGGAACGAAGCACCAGGCGCGGCTGCCCGACGGGTGTCAGCGGCAGCAGCCAGAGGCTGGCCACGTCATCCTTGATTCCGGATGAATACACGATGGCTTTTCCACTGGCGGTAAATGCGGGCATGCCCGTCCAGCGATGATGCGCGGTGATCTGTTCCGGCTCTCCGTCCGGCCTGAAATCGGGAGTCAGTTGCAGGCGGTAGAGCTCTGAGGTGCTGCCCAGATCACGAGAGAAAATCAGGCTGCCGCCATCGGGCGTCACAGCGGGCTCAGAATCACCCCAGTTTGGCTGGGCCGGCCGGGTCAGATGTCGCATCTCTCCGCTTCCGGAGTCGATGGCCACCAGCCCCCATGGGCCGTGCGCCCCCTCGCTCGCCGACGTGACGATCCAACGGTTGTCAGGCGACCAGGCGAGCGGACCGCCCGTGCTCGGATCCTCGGTCACGATTCTCTCCGCACCGCCAATGGGTGCGGTTACCAGAATCTCGGATCTCCCTTGCAGCGGAAAGAGACGGCGCAAGGCGATGAGGCGGCCATTGGGAGACCAGGCGGGGTCGACGCTGGGCTGCGGGCTCCTGGTCAGCTTCAGAGGCGAATCGGAGCCGATCATCTTCACATAAATGTCCCATTTGTTTTGTGCGGCGCCGTCCCAGGCGTAGGCGACCTGGTCGCCGTCGGGGGAAAATGACGGTTCGATTTCAGAGCCCAAATCGGCGGTGAGCGGGACGGGATCGAGCGCGGTGAAGGTAGCGCGGCGAGAGGCTTCCCAACGTGCCAGGCCGAGGCATGCGGCGGCGAGCAGCACCAGGGCGGCGGCCCACAGTGGACGGCGTCTCCGCGCGGCCGGCGGGGCGACGCCCGCTTCCGGCTCGCCGGACGGCGCATCCGTCTGGCTGCGTCCGGCCCACCAGGCATCCAGTTCTGACTTGTACGCGAACACGGAGCCTTGCCGGTCCTGCGGCAGGCGGTGCACCGGCAAGCCGGCGATATGCTCCCAGCGCTGGACGGTACGCACGCCACGCTTCAAGTAGGAGGCGATCTCTTTCCAGGAATCGAGGCGGTCCTCCGGACCTGAAGGAATAGTCATAGCCGTTGATGACGAGGACGGGGCCAACAAGAATAAGACGGTGATCGAGGTCCCTTCGTGCCGCGATTTTATTGGGCCGGGCGGCAGCGCCAAATTGCGCCAAGCCGCGCCACGAAGCGTAAGTGATTGAAGGCACGCAATGGCGCCCAACGGTCCTGGGACGGACAACGTAACGGCAGCATGACTGCAAATATGGCACTGGCATTGTTTGCGAGCGGTTTGTTCGCGCAACAGACAGAAAGGATCGCGCAGGGAAACCGCGCACTTGACCAAGGAAGGCCGGAAGAGGCGGCCACGGATTTCGCAAGAGCGCTGTCGGCGTTCGGCCAGGCGGGTGCTTCGGGCCAGGACTTGGTGCACCTGCGGATCACCTTGGCCACGGCGTACATGGAAGCGGGGGAGTATCGCGCCGCGGAGGCCGCCTTGCTGAAGGTGCAGAAAACGGCCGGAGAGTGGCCCGATGGCATTTCCCGTGCGGAATTGTTGAATGCCTGGAGCGCGCTGCATTTGAAGATGGGGCGGTTTCCGGAAGCGGAGGCAGAGTTGCGGGAAGCGCTGCGGATTGTGGGGGCGCGTCACCTTACAGGGGATCTGCCGCCTACGGTGCTCCACAATCTGGCCGCGGTTGAAATGCGCACGGGGCGGTACCGCGAAGCGCTGGGCGATGAGCGGGAAGCGATGCGGCACCTGGAGAAGACACTCGCAGCGAACCACCCAACGCTGATCCGGGGTTGGGCCAGCCTGGCCGCTCTTCAATATATGATGGGCCAACCGGAAGAGGCGAGGGGGGCAATCGCGCGGGCGGTCCGCTCTGCCGAGATAACGTATGGGCCCGCACATCCGCTGCTTGCCGATCTGCTGATGAGCGACGCAGTGGTGCTGGACAGATTAAAGCTGAAGAGGGAAGCGCGACAGGCCCGTAATCGGGCGCAGAGAATTCTCGGCTCGCAGGCGCGCCCGGCGCAGGAGCCGGCCACTTGGAATGTCCGGCAGGGGCCGGCGGAGGGCCAGGTCTATTTGCGGTCCAAGTAGGCTGCACTTTACGGCTACGAATCCGGGGAGGTTCTCGGGCCGGGCCTCGGCGCCCAGCCACGGCTCGCACCGCCCGCCTCCGACGCGCCCCTACACGGAATCGGCTTCCGCGGCCTTGGGTAAGATATCGTTGTCCCGCGCGATCCAGACATATAGCGCGGGCAAAAGGAAGATACTCATTAGCAGTACGGCCATAAGACCGCCGACGATCACGATGGCAAATGGCCGCTGTGAATCGGAGCCGATCCCGTGCGATGTGGCCGCCGGGACCAAGCCCAGCGACGCCACCAGCATGGTCATCAATATGGGGCGAAAACGAAGGGTCGCGCCGTTCTTCGCCGCATCCAGGATCGATTCGCCGCGCGAGCGGAGTTGGTTGATGTACTCTACCATGATCACGCCGGTCTGGACGGAGACGCCAAACAGCGCCAGGAATCCTATTCCCGACGACACGCTGAAGTTAGTTCCGGTGGAATACAGTGCCACGATGCCGCCGATGGGTGCCATGGCTACGGTCGCCAGGATCAGGACGGCCCACTTCATCGATCCAAACATCGAGTACAGGATCATGAAGATGACTACCAACGTCAGCGGAATGATGATGGTGAGCCGCCGCTGGGCCCGTTGCTGGCTGGCGTATTCGCCCGCCCAGTCGATGTGATAGCCGGACGGCAGTCTCACCTGCTGGTCGACCTTCCGCATGGCTTCTTCGACCGCGCCGCCGAGGTCCCGCCCGCGCACGCCGTACTTGATGGCCACGTAGCGCTGATTCCCTTCGCGGTAGACTTCCGATGCCTCGTCCCTTACCGCTACATCGCAGAGCTGAGCCAAAGAGACGCGCTCGCCGGAAGGCGCCAGCAAACGGATGTTTGAGATGGCTTCCTTGGTGTCCCGGTATTCGGGCAGGTAACGCATCACCAAATCGTAGCGCTGCTCTCCGTCCAGCACCTGCGTCAGCGCGTTGCCGCCCACGGCGGTTTGGATAGCATCTTGCACGTCCGCTGTATTGATCCGGTAACGAGCCGCCGCGGCGCGATCCACCGTGAAGTTCAAGTTGGGCTGTCCCAGCACACGAAACAGTCCCAGATCCTCGATCCCAGGCACGGTGCGCATGACGCTCACGATTCGGACACCCATTTCTTCAAGCGTCTTCAGATCGTCGCCGTAAACCTTGATGGCCAGTTCACCCTTCACCCCGCTGACGGCTTCCTCCATATTGTCTGAGATCGGTTGCGAAAAGTTCCAGATCACCCCCGGAATCTTGACGAGTTCCCGATTCATCGCGGCGATGAGTTCTTCCTTGTCCTGCCGAAAGACAGGACGCCATTGTTCTTTCGGTTTCAGATCGACAAAATACTCGGTATTGAAGAAACCGGTAGTATCGGTTCCATCGTCGGGCCGGCCCACCTGGCTGGTGGCGGTGGTCACCTCCGGGAAGGAAGCGAGCGTCACGCGCGCCTGGTTTGCCAGGCGAATGCCTTCCGTGGGGCCGGTGCTCGGCGCCAGGGTGCCGCGCACCCAGATCGCGCCCTCGTCCAGATGAGGCAGGAATTCGGAGCCGATGGTGCGGCTCAGCAGGAAGGCGCCCGTCAAGATCAGCACCGCGGCCGCCAAAGTGGCCCAACGCCAACGGATCGCCACTGACAGGGCCGAAGAGTAGGCTTTGGTCAAAAAACCCATAAGCGGGTTGTGCCACTCTTTCGTGCCATTGGGATAAACAACACTGGCTAGCACCGGTCCCACGAACATGGAGAACAGGAGAGCGCCTAGTAGCGCGAACGCCACGGTCCATGCCATTGGCTTGAACAGCCGCCCTTCCACCGCTTGCAGGGTGAAAATCGGCAGATAAGCCACGATGATGATCGCGATGGAATAGAACACGGGACGCTGTACTTCATGTGCCGCGTGGCTGATCTTTTCCGAGACCGTCGCGTGGGGATGGATTTCCGGGTGCGACAACGTGCGCACGATATTCTCGATCATGACCACCGCGCCTTCCACGATCATGCCGAAATCGAGCGCTCCCAGAGATAAAAGGTTCGCCGGAATGTGCCGCAGGTCCAGACAGATGGATGCGAAAAGCAGGGAGAACGGAATGGTCAGCGTGACGATTAGCGCGCCGCGCGCGTTGCCCAGAAACACGAACAGGATTAACGACACCAGGACGATGCCTTCGGTCAGGTTGTGCATCACCGTGCCGGTCGTCAGGCGCAGGAGGTTGCTGCGGTCGAGGAACGGCACGATCTTCACACCTCGCGGCAGAATGTGACGGTTGAGATCCTCCACTTTGGCGTGAATCGCAGCCAGCGTGGAGTCACCGTTGGCCGCCTTTCGCAAAAGCACGATGCCGGCCACCACGTCGTCGTTATCGAGGATCTTGCCGTCGGCGCGGTGAATGGCGCGGGCAAACTGGCCCAAACGGATTTTCGATCCCTGCTGCACAATGGCGATGTCCTTCACCCGCAATGCCGTTCCGTTCTTGGCGGTCAGAACCGTGTTTTCAATGTCGCCCAGGGTTTTCATCTGGCCGATGGCGCGTACGTCGATCTGCTGGAGACCGGCCTCGATAAAGCTGCCGCCCCCGTTGATATTGTTGGCGGTAATCTGCTGTTCCACCTGTGCCAGGTTCAGCCCGTAGGCGATCAGTTTGTCGGGATCGACCTTCACCTGATATTCGCGCGTGGGACCGCCAAAGCTGGCAACGTCGACTACATTCGGTACCGATTTGAACTGCTTCTCGATGACCCAATCTTCGAGAGATTTCAGTTCCATGACGTCATATTGCGGATTGGAGCTCTGCAGCGTGAAGAAATATATCTGGCCGACGGGACTGAAATCCGCGCCCATCTGGGGCTGTACGCCGGCTGGCAAAGCAACTTCCGAGAGCCGCTCCAGTACCTTGACGCGATTCCAATCGTTGTCCGATTCGTCATCGAAGATGAGCATCAAGCTCGAGAGACCAAAAAGCGATACCGACCGCAGATGCTGAAGATGGGGTATGCCGTTGACCACGATCTCAAGCGGGATGGTGATTTGCTGCTCGATTTGTTCAGCCGAGATGCCAGGCCATTGGGTGATCACCTGAACATAGTTATTCGCCACGTCCGGATAGGCTTCCACTGGAAGGCTGCGGAAGGAAATCACGCCCCAGATGAACAACAGGAGCGCTCCGGCTAATATCAGAAGCCGATTTTGGAGAGCAAAATCGACCGCTCTACGAATCATCGGGTTTCCTGAAGTTTCTCATTGTTGGGCACTATCGGAATCACCCTGTGGCACACGGCGGGCACAACGCAATATAGCCGGTTAATTATACCCGACGAGGGGTAAAAAGTGGATAGGGAATGTACCTAACAGCGGACCGCCGCCCTCCCGCCTCCCGATGTACCAGGTGGAGGCAATCCTGCGAGGCTTTATGTTCGGTCGCGTCAAGTTGGATCGCATCGCAGATCATTGCTAGAATCGGACGGAGATGTCTCAAAGCGCCTTGGACCCGAAAACGGCCCGCGACATGCGGTTGGCGATGCGCCTCTCGCTGGCGTTTGGCGTCTTGATGCTGGTCGGGAAAATGGCTGCCTTCCTGATTACCGGGTCGGCCGCGATCCTTTCTGACGCTTCGGAATCCGTCGTTCATCTGGTCGCGGTCGCGTTCGCCTGGTTCAGCCTGTGGCTGAGTCTCAAGCCGGCCAATCAACGGTACCTGTACGGCTTCGAAAGAATTACTTTCTTCTCGGCTGGATTCGAGGGGGCCATGATCGTGCTGGCGGCCCTGTTCATCATCGGGGTGACTCTCCGGAAGTGGGTGACCGGACTGGATCTGGCCAACGTGGGAGCAGGGACGCTGTTTACGCTGCTCACCACGCTCCTCAACGCCGGCCTTGGGTGGTACCTGCTCCGCACGGCGAAGCGTACGCGGTCACTGATCCTCGAGGCCGACGGCAAACATGTGCTCACCGACAGCTGGACCAGCGCCGGCGTGGTGGTGGGGCTGGTTCTGGTGATGTGGACGGGGTGGAAGCCTTGGGATGCGATCTGCGCCTTGGCCGTGGCCGTGAACATTCTGTGGTCGGGTGGCAATCTAATCTGGCGGTCCGCAACCGGATTGCTCGATACGGCGGATCCGAAGACCGGGGCCCTCCTGCGCGAGAAACTCGACGCGCTCAGCGCGGAGCTGGACATCCAATATCATGGTGTGCGGTTCCGCAGCACGGGCCAGCGGTTGATGGTGGAAGTGCACTTGCTTTTCGCCGGGTCGGAGAGCGTCGCCGAGGCACACCGCCTCGCTACCCTGGTCGAGGAACGGCTGGTGGAGACGCTGGGTCAGCCGGCCGAGGTGATCACACACCTGGAGGCGCGGGACGACCATGAGGCGGTGCATCGCGCAGTTCACTACACCGGCAAGCCGGGCGAACGGTAGCGCGAAGACCTTGCGGGGCCTTGACAGCGACCGCGCTGGGGAGTATCGTCTATTAGCATTTCGGACTGCTCAGTCCTAAACGCTTTTTGGATCAGCCGGCATGAGCAACCGCTGCTCTGCCGGTCTTCCCCCTGGCTGATTCTCTTACGTTCCGCACCGGCCGTGAAAGGAGACTTATATGGCAATCAAACACGGATATGTCAATGGCATTATCGGCCTGTTATGGGCAGTATGCGCGTCGGTGGGCACAAGCGTGGCGCCGGCGCAGACCGCGAGCGAAGTTGTGCTGCACAACTTTGCGACCAGCCCGCCCCGTGGGGCGAATCCCTGGGCCGGCGTGATCCGCGATGCGGCGGGCAATTTTTATGGCACTGCCACCACGGGCGGCCCGCACGGTGCGGGGGTGGTGTACAGGGTCGACCCATCAGGCCAGGAGATGGTGCTCCACGGCTTTACGGGTGGCGCCGACGGTGGCTATCCGTACTCGGGCGTGATTACCGACCCGGAGGGCAACCTGTACGGGACCACTCAATGGGGCGGCACACCCGGGCTTGGCGTCGTGTACAAACTGGATAAGGCCGGCCACGAGACGGTGCTATACAACTTCACGGGTGGCGCGGATGGTTCCAAGCCTACCGCGGGCGTGATCCTCGATGAGGCGGGCAATCTTTACGGGACTACTTTCTTGGGCGGAACGGCGAACCTCGGGGTGGTGTACAAAGTTGACCCCGCGGGACATGAAACCGTGCTCTACAATTTCACGGGCGGGGTCAACGGGAACTACCCCCAATCTGGCGTGATCCGCGACGCGGCGGGCAATCTCTACGGGACGACTTCGGTGGGTGGCGCGGCCGCCATAGGGGGATCAGCGGGCTATGGCGTGGTGTACAAGCTGGATCCGGCGGGCAACGAGACGGTCCTATACAGCTTCATGGGTGGGTCCGATGGAAGCCATCCCTACGCCGGTGTGATCCGCGACGCGGCGGGCAACTTCTACGGAACCACACAGTACTCCGATGGTTCGGCGGGCTGGGGTGTCGTGTACAAGCTCGACAACGCCGGGAATGAGACCGTGCTCTACAATTTCGCGAATGGACCCGGAGGCTTCTATCCTTACGCCGGCGTGATCCGCGATGCAGCAGGTAATCTCTATGGAACCACGGTCTACGACGGCGTAGGCATGGGCGGCACGGTATACAAGTTAGATACGGCGGGCCAGTTGACCGTGCTGCATACTTTCACGGGCGGGACAGATGGATTCGAGCCCTACGCCGGAGTACTCCTCGATGCGGCCGGCAACCTCTACGGAACCACTTGCCAGGGCGGCTTGGGAGGTTTCGGCACGCTATATAAATTGGATCCGGCAGGCCAGCAGACGGTGCTGCTGAACTTCATGGGCGCGCTGGACGGAAGCCTGCCCGACGCGGGAGTGATACGGGACGCGGATGGCAATCTTTACGGGACCACCAACTCCGGTGGCACCGCAAACCTTGGAATGGTGTACAAACTCGACCCGGCAGGTCATGAGACCGTGCTGCACAGCTTCACCGGCGGGGCCGACGGGATCAATCCGCAAACGGGAGTGATCCGCGACTCGGCAGGCAACCTCTACGGCACCACGGAACTCGGCGGCACGGGCCAGGGCGTGGTATATAAGCTGGATCCCGCCGGTCGGGAGACAATGCTTTATACCTTTACTGTCTCCGATGGGGGACTGCCCTGCGCGGGTGTGATTCAAGACCCGGAAGGCAACCTCTACGGAACTACTCTGCGGGGCGGTGCGGCCGGAGTCGTTTACAAAGTGGATCCATCCGGACACGAGACCGTCTTGTACACCTTCTCGGGCGGTGCCGATGGCGGCGCTCCGCTCGCCGGCGTGATTCGCGATTCGGATGGCAACCTATACGGGACCACGTCCAACGGTGGCGCGGCGGACTGGGGGGTGGTGTACAAACTGGATACGGCGGGCCAGGAGACCGTGCTGTACAGTTTCACGGGCGGGGACGATGGAGGCTACCCGCTGGCGGGTGTGATCCGGGATACGGAGGGCAATCTATACGGAACCACCTTTAACGGCGGGGCATCGCACGCAGGCGTAGTCTACAAACTGAACCCCGAAGGCCAGCAGCAGGTGCTGTACACTTTCACGGGTGGGTCGGACGGAGGCTTACCATATGCGGGCGTGATTATCGACCCGGCCGGCAACCTGTTTGGGACAGCGCAAGTTGTTTATAAGCTGAATCGGGCCGGTCAGGAGACCGTGCTGTACAGCTTCACGGGCGGCGCCGATGGAGGCAGCCCGATAGGCGGCGTGATCCGTGACGCGGTAGGCAACCTATACGGCACGGGCTCCTACGGCGGAAAATACGGCGGCGGGGTGGTCTTCAAGCTCAAGCCCGAGTGAACGGGCGGCCAATCTGGCCGACGGCGAACTACACATCGCGCGCCACGCGGAATCCGATGTTTCCCGTGGCGCTCTCCGGCGTGTTCGCGGTGCGGGCGGCGTTCCGGTAGCGGAAGCAAAACGATACGTGGCAAAGATACGATCCGCCCTTCATCACGCGCGTCATGCCGGAAGGAGGGCCCATCGGATTCACGCGGGTAGCGGTCTGGTGCCAGTGCGAATCGAAATAGTCGGCGCACCACTCCCACACATTGCCGGCCATCGTGTAAAGGCCGTATCCGTTAGGGGCGAAGCTATCCACAGGCGCGGGAGCGGAAAAGCCATCCTCGGCCAGGTCGAGATCCGGAAACGTACCTTGCCAGATATTACACATGTGGCGGCCGCCGGGCAGCAGTTCATCGCCCCAGGGGTAGGCCTTCTGCTCGAGACCGCCGCGCGCGGCGAACTCCCATTCCGCTTCGGTGGGGAGGCGTACGCCCGCCCATTCGCAGTAGGCCTGGGCGTCGTTCCAGGAGACTTGCACCGCGGGCTTATGCGCGCGATCCCCGGCAGCGTTCTGAGGGCCTTCGGGATGCTCCCAATCCGCGCCATCCACCCGAATCCACCACGGCGTAGCGGGCGATGCCGGTCCCCGATAGGCCTCCGGCACGTGGTTGCGGAACACGAACGACCAGCCCCAACGCTGCGCCTCGGTGACATATCCCGTGAGTGCGACGAATTCCGCGAATTGAGCGTGGGTGACTGGAAATCTTGAGATATAAAAGGGGTCCAGGAGCACCTCCCGAACGGGCCCCTCGCCGTCCAGCGCAAAGGCATCGGCCGACTCGCTGCCCATCAGAAACGGACCGCCATCGAGCCGCACCATGTCCGCGGTGGAGCCGGTGGTTACCCGGCGGCGTTCCGTCGAACGGCGGCGCGAGTCATTCAATTGCAGAAGCCGCGCGCGCGTAGGCACGCAGCAGGGCGGGGGAGGCAGGGACATCAGCCGGCCCTCCGGGCGGCGGCGAGCCGCTCCGCTTCACGCGCCGAAATACGGCGGATCTGCGCCTGGGCGCGCAATCGTTCGGCGGCCCGGCGCGCGGCCTCTTGTTCGCGTATGGCCAGCAGGAACTGCCGGATCGTGTCGCGCACTTCGCGCAGATCGGCAATGCCCGGGGTCGTCCTGGAGCGCACCTCCGCGATATGAAAGCCGAACGGAGTGCGAAAGATCGGGCTACGCTCGCCGGGCCGCATGCCAAATACAACATTGTCGAACTCTTGCACCATCACGCCGTGCTCAAAGGAGCCCAGGTCGCCGCCGTTTCCGGGGCAGTCCGAATACCGGTCGGCAACCGCGGCGAACGGCTCTCCGCCCTCCAGTTCCGCGAGCGCGGCCTCAATGCCCGCCCGCGCATCCGCTTCCGGATGGGTTTCGTCCACGTGCTTCACGATATGCGCGGCGTGCACGATGTCGGGTCGCTGGAAACTAGCGCGCTGGGCATTGTAGACACGCGCAATCTCGGCTTCGGTCGGCAGCGGCAAAGCTCCGATCAGATCGCCCATGGTGCGTTCCAGACGGAGATGCGCTTCGATCTGGCGGTGAAGCGGGCCCGTATCGAAAATTGCGCGGCAACTCTGCGCCGCCGAAACCTGTTGCACATGCGCGGCGACCACGGCCGGATCGATGGGGCGAGTATCTTTATCCGCCTCCTGCCGAAGCAGCACGCGGTCGACAACGGAACACTCCGCCGCCTGGCGCAAACGCAATGTTTTTTCCAGACCCGCGGGGACTTCCTGCCATTCGGCAAGTTGGCCGAGACAGCGCTCTTCCTCGCGCAGCACTTCCGGCGGAACGATCTCGCCGTTTACCAGAATGGGCATGGCCTACGGCGTCGGACAACCTGGGCCGCTCTGATAATCGAAGTAAGTCTCCTGCGCGGTGGCCAGCGCAGCGCTTAGGGGATTGCCGTCGGTACCGGTTCCAACCAGCGGCGGATTCAACTCGGTGGCGATCAAGCCGGTGGCGGGCGGTATCATACTGCCCAGCACTTGAACATACTCCGCAATCGTGTTTTGGGTGGTGGTGTTCTTGCTGAAATAGTCGTTGCCGAGTTCGCTGGTGTTGTTGGTGGTGTCCGGGTTGTAATCGTAGAACTCCGGGTCCGGCGGCGTAGAGTTGGGATAAGTGGTGCAGGGCGACCATTCCGAGTAAAAGGCAATTTTGGCGCCCACCTGTCCCGCATCCAAATCCAGTTTTGTCCGCATGCAGACGATGTGGCACTTACCCCCGTTGTTTGCCTTCGCAATCTGCTGATCGTAGGTGTGGAAGATATAGGGCAATCCGACCGGAGCGGGCGCCACGCGTGTTTCCGGACCGTTGTTGGCCAGGAAACTCCACAGCGATTGCCGGTTCGCCAGGTCCGGGTAAGTCTGGGCCCATGTGCCGCTGCCGCCGGTGGCCAGATCGCAGATCAAGCCGAAAAAGTCCACGCCGGAGCACATCTGGTTCATGTTAATTGTGCCGGATTGTCCGGGAAACTGAACATAGAGCGGCACGCGGATGGATTCCTCGTAAGCCGCGCGGCCCTTGTCGTGTAACCCATGGGATCCGGCATACTCGCCGTGGTCGGATAGAAAAACGACGATCGTGTTATCGGCAAACGGGGAAGCCGCCAGCGCATCCAACACGTAACCGATCTGTTGATCCACGAGATACTGCAGCCAGAAGTATTGGTTCAGGAAGAGCACCCAATCGTTTACGGGCAGGTATCTCTTATTGAGATAGCCGGTCAGAAACGAGTTCTGCAGGGTGGGCTTATGCGGAACATTCGGCAGGTTCTCCCAGTTCCACGGGGACGGCAT
>JBEKIM010000172.1:0-13223 GCA_050011755.1 Bryobacteraceae bacterium
CTATGGCCGTGCATTCTGGTGTGTCCCAATACGTTACGATCCCAAATTCTTGCCCAACGAATGGCCTGATCTCGTCTTCTATTTCATGTACCTGTGAATCGGTCAAAGTACGATCAGCGAACCGCGCCTTCAACCGACCGGCCTCTTCTTCCGCGTCAGTAGCTCTCCGCAACGCCTCTGCCAGTTCGGCGGATACCTCTGTGGCGCGCGTTTTAAGGGACGTGATGTCATTGCCGATAACTTCTACGCGTCCGGCCGCTATCTCGGATTTGTTGATTGCATCTCCAGACTTACCAATAGCCACTTCTGAATTAACTACAGCGTCGCCTGCCTTGCGATACGCCTCCGTGGCCCTTACGTCTAAAGCGCCGATCACTTGGCCGGATATTTGGTTTGTCTTTACTAGACATATAAGCTCTGCCGCGAGAGCCACTATTAATAATAATGTAGAGCGTTTCTCAAGACGTTCTTTTCGTGCTTTGTCGCCACCGGTGAACCACGGCTTAAAACTGGCTATGTATTCTCCAGCGCAAGCCACAGCCACAAGGCCACCGGAAGCATACTCGGCATATTCCCAGCGCGTCAGCGCGGTGGTAAGTGATTCAACATCAGATGGAGTAAGGGTCATCTTGAACCACATGCGCCGGGAGCGCATCGTACTAACGATTTGTATATTGTGCCTGCTAGCATTGCTTGCGGCGCACGCTTGTCACGCGATTCACGCCGCCATATGTTCGCGCCGTTCGTCAGCTTCCCAAGCGGCAACCAAGTCCTCAACTTCCCAGAGCCGATCAGCCACACCAGCGGCCATTGCAGGAGTCGTGGGGAGGGTGCGATGAATCTTGATATAAAGTTGTAGGCGAAGTAAGTCAGTGCAACAGACGCGATGTGGTTCTCCATCTTTTTAGAGAAGGCGTAGTCAAGCGAGTGAACCGACGAGCGGTCATCCGCACGCTGAGGTTATGGCGTTCCAAAGTAGCCCACTACCGTGCATCCGGGCACACTCCGCTGCCGGGTTCGCCCCTGCATGCAGGAAAGCGGTGCCCGCACATCGAACCCAAGACCGGCATAGAGCGAGAGCGAGCGGTTGTGAAACGCAGCCTGCACTAGCCGGACACCGGCTGCGCCTTGCCCTATCGCGCGATCCATCACGGCTTGCATGAGCCTACGGCCGATGCCGCAATTCTGAACGCTGGGGTCGATGGCGATCGGGCCCACGCCGCGGATCGCCGACCGCTCATCGAGGCAATTGCCGCCGGCCAGCCGGTGTCCAACCTCCGCCACGACGCAATAGAAACCAGGATGCGAAAACACCGCCGAAAACAGGCCAATGCCGGCCTCCGGTACCGGGAAATCGGATGGGAAACCATGCGCTCCGCTGATCGCAGAGAAGGCCTCGTAGCAGATCTGCCCGCAAACGGGGGCATCCTCCACTTTGGCGGTGCGCACCACAACTTCCGGCAACGTCGCCGGACTCCCGGCTACATATTGGTCAATCATTGCGCAGCAGCGGTAGTATTCACCAACACCGAAACCTGCTGCGAGTTATACGCAGCCACCGCCAGGCTTTGCTTGCCGTTATTCTGAAAGTCGCCGGCCGCCAACGCAGTCGGATCGGCGCCCACCGCGTAGTTCAATCCCGCTTGAAAAACGGCGTTACCCTGTCCCTGCAGGATCACCACCGAGTCCAGCGTGATATTGTTCACCGCAATGTCCGGAATGCCGTCGCCGTTAAAGTCTGCCACCACCAGGTAATCCGAACTGCCTATCGGATAGTCCGCCGGAGGACCGAACGTGCCGTCGCCATTCCCCAGCAGAACCGACAGCACACTGTTTCCGGTTTCGAAATTAACCACCGCCATATCCACCTTGCCGTCGCCGTTCAGGTCCGTCATGGCCAGGCAGGTCGGATCCGTGCCCACCGAGAGTTCCGTCGGCCGATTGAAACCGGCGCCGCTCTTCGCCAGCACGATCGAAACCGTGTTCGAATGGTTGGCGGTCACGAAGTCCGGAAGTCCGTCCCCGTTAATATCCGCCACCGCAATGAATTGCGGGTTGACTCCCACCGGGTAATCCACGGCCTTTCCGAAAGTGCCATCTCCCGCGCCATATAAAATCGAGACGGTCGAGGATGAATAATTGGCCACCAGCAGGTCCAGGTTCCCGTTGCCGTTCAGGTCCGCGACCGCCAACCCGATGGGCTCATTGCCCACTTTATAATTCACCGCCGGCCGAAAGCTGCCGTCGCCCGCGTTCAGTAGAATGGAAACTTCGCTCGAGTCGTAATCGGCCACCGCAATATCCGTATGTCCATCCTTATTGAAGTCGCCCACTACTACGAAACGCGGTCCGTTTCCAACGGGATAGTTCACCGGCAAACGGAAGCTGCCGTTGCCGTTCCCCAGCAAAATCGATACGGCGCTTAGATTGGAATCCGCCATCACCAGGTCCACGTTGCCATCGTGGTTGAAGTCCGCTATCGCCATGGATGCCGGCCCGGCGCCGGTCGGATAGCCCCGCTCATGCGGGAAAGTCCCGCCGCTACCGGCCAACAGTACGGAAACGGAATTAGCGCTCTCGTCGGCCACCACCACGTCCGTCGCCGCATCGCCATTGAAATTGCCCGTGGCCACGAAGACCGAACCCACGCCCGAAAAGTAGCTGACCGGCTGGGGAAACGCTCCGGTCCCTTTGCCCAGCAAGATGCCGATGCTGTTGGAGCTGCCATTCACCACCACCAGGTCCGGTTTGCCGTCGGCGTTGAAATCGCCCACGGCCAATGACAGAGGCTGTGACCCCGCCGCATAATTCCTCGCCTGCTGCAAACCCGTCCCGCTCGCCGTACTCAACAGGATCGACACGTTAGCCGACGCGTAATTAGCCACCGCCAGGTCCGGCTTTCCGTCTCCATTGAAATCCGCCACCACGATGGCGATCGGCTCCGTTCCCACTCCGAACGTAGCCGGCGGATGAAACGTCCCGTCCCCCTTGCCCACCAGAATCGATACCGTATTCGAGAAGTAGTTGGCCACCGCCAGGTCGAGAATGCCGTCGCCGTTGAAATCCCCCACGGCGATCGCCCGCGGGTTCACTCCCGTGCCGAACCGCAGTCCGCCGGTAAACGTACCGTTCCCCACCCCCAAGAGCACCGCCACGTTATTGTCGGCAAAGTCGGCTACCGCTACGTCCAGATTGCCGTCGCCGTTAAAATCGCCCAGCGCCAATGCGTAGGGCTCCTTACCGACGGTAAAGTTCAGCGCCGCCTGAAAACTGCCTGTACCCGTGCCCAAAAGGATCGAAACGCTGGCCGAGCTGTAATTCACCACGGCCAGATCCAGGTTTCCGTCGTTGTTGAAATCGCCCACGGCCACCGCCACAGGGTCCGAACCCACCGTATAGCTCCCCAGCGTGGTGAATACGCCGTTGGCGCTCCCCGTCATGATCGTGACCTGATTGCCGTTGTTGCCGTTGGCCACCGCCAGGTCCGGAAAGCCGTCGCGGTTGAAGTCACCCACCGCAATGGCCACGGGGGACGTGCCCGCGGGAAACGCCGTGGGTGCGTTAAAGGTCGCCGTGGCCGGCCATGCCGGTACCGCATATACCGCCAGCGCCGCGATCGAAACGAGCACTTTCATGCGCATAGTTATATCACACGCGCCATGCGACGGCGACAAAATCTTCGCGCAGTGGTACTGGGCCGCGCGTGGCGCACGCTTCAGCGTGCCGGCGGGACTTTTAAGTCCCGCTTCTACCCCGGCCCAACTACTTCATCTGAAAGCGTGTCACCGCTTTCCCAAAATGAATCTCGTCGCCCGCCTCTAGCTTCGTCCCGCGCGCCGTGCGATGCACCTCCTGGCTCAATCCGTCGCGTACGATCCAGATGCCGCAGGCCGGCGCGCCCTCCGCCTCGCGCTTGTACCACCGGTCGTTGAACAGCCGGTATTCCCCCCCGGCCTTGTCGTAAATAATATGCGCATGCTCCCGCGAAACCGTGCGATTAATCTCGGTTTCTTCCGTAAACGCCAGATCGTTTCGGCGGATCAGTCCCTCGTCCCGGTACACATCCACCGTCCGGCCGATGTTCGTGCGCGCCTTCGATAGCGTGATTTCGGCGGCGTTGGCTTGCCCCTCCATTACTACCAGCCGGGCCGGTCTGCGCGCCGCCGCCGGCCGCTCTTGCGATTCCGTCTCTACCCACACCCACTGTTCACCCGGCGCGGGAAGTTCCCGCGTCACGTGGACATCCACTCGTAAATCCTCCGGATAGCGGCATTCGTTGCGGTCCAGGCTGGCCCGCATCTCCTGCTCGAAGTAAGTGCGGAAAAACTTGCCGGTGAAAGTAGCTGCGCGGCTGTCTTCGATCCCGCGCGCATGGATGTGAACCACGTTGAATGGAAATACTTTCTTACCGCCCAGCCGGTAACTCTTCTCGCGCACCTGGTCCAGAATGGCCAGGCGGATCTCGGCGATCTCGGGCGGTTCATGGCCTTCGCCCTGCGTAAATGGGCCTTCAAAAACCGTGCGTCCGAATTTCTCCAGATACTCCGTCAGATTCATGGCGCCAGTCCCAATTCCTTCGCAGCCTCCATGATCTCACGCGCAATAGGAGCCGCCACCTGCCCCCCGTAGCCGCCATGCTCCACCAGCACGGCGAACGCGATCCGGTGACTGGTATCCCCGTCATACGGCGCGAAGCCCGCGAACCAGGCGTGCGGCTCGCCCGCGCCAGGTTGCGCCGTACCGGTCTTGCCTGCCAGGTCGACTGTCGTTCCAGCCATGGCGTGTCGCGCGGTCCCGTCGGTCACCACCAGCCGCATGGCGCCCGCGATAAAGACGGCCTGCTCCTCCGCCACGATCGCGCGCGGCGCATCTTTGCGCGGATTGCTTTCGTCGCTGATCCAGCGGCCCTGCGGCATCCCGCCGCCCGCCGCAATGGTTGCCGCTACGCGCGCCATCTTGAACGGCGTGATCAGCAGCGGCCCTTGTCCGTACGATGCGAACGGCAGTGCAGCCTTCAACTCCGGCGGATCGCCCGACGAGATGTCCAGCAAATCGGCGGTCTCCCGCAGCGCATCCGCTCCCACTTTGTAAGTCCCGAGCTGTGCGAAATACGCATTGCATGATTCCGCGATGGCGCGTTCCATCGCCAGTGTGCCATGGGGCTTGTCCTTGATATCGTCGCGAATGGGCCTCCGGAAACCATCCACCACGGCGCCGGCACGCCCGTCTCTCAGCCGCCTGCAGGTGTAGGTCTGGTTCCGCAGCTCCGGATCCAGCCGCAGGGCCGCCATCGCCGTCACCAGCTTGAACGTCGAGCCCGGCGGATACTGTCCGTACCGCGCGCGGTCCAGCAGTTCGTCGTCGGAGGGCGGCGCGTTGCGCGCGCCGGGGGGCGGCGCCGCGGGCATGCTGACCATTGCCAGCACGTCGCCCGAATGCGCATCCATCACCACGGCCGCGCCCTTCTCTTTGTTGGCCCCTTGCAGATGCCGCCGCAAAATATCCGCCGCGCGGAGTTGCAGCCGGATATCCAGCGTAGTCCGCACGTCGCGGTCGCGCGCGAGCAAGCTGCGCAATGCCGGATTCCCCGGCCGATGCCGGTAGCGCACCAGCGGCACCAGTTCCGAATACTGGTAGCCCTGCAGCCGCGCATTCGAATCGTGCTCCACCAGCGAGGCGTTCGCCGCATGGAAATTCTCGCCCGTGCGCAGGTCTCCCAGGAAATGTTCCGTCGCCGCGCCGAACGGATAATGGCGCGCATCCAGGCGCGAGCAAGCCTGCTCCACGTCCACTCCCAAAGCCCGGTATTGCCCGCCCCGCGCGACCAGCTTCTTCCAGTTGCTGGTGGCCAGCAGCACGCCGTTGCGGTCGAAGATATCCCCGCGCGGGATCTCGCGCGCCAGCGAATTGATGCGCGGATTGTGCTGCGCCCGCTTCACGCCGTCGTCTTCGAATCCTCGCGCGTCGCGCGCCAGATACGCGCGATCCTGGACCACCTGGTAGCGCGCCGCGAACGAAATCAGGACCAGCGCCGCGGCCGCCAGTGCCGCGCCGGTCCAGCGCACGGGCACCCGAAACAAGCTGTGCGGATCGCCCGCCGGCCGGCTCCGTGGCGTAGCCATCGAGATCGCCAGCAGCAGCGCGAAAATGAAAAAGTTCGCCAGCATCGCCGTATTCCCCGAGCTCAGAAACGGCGACACCACGCCCGAAAGCGGTAGCGCTCCCAGTACTCCCGCCGAGATCAGCAACATCTCGAAAGCCAGCAAAGACGCCAGCCCCAGCCCCAGGAAGAACGCGTAATCCGACACCGTCCGCAGCGCGATGCGAAACGCCCGGTAGATCAGAAACCCGCATAGCAGAAACACCGTGGCCACGCCCGCGAATCCCCACTCTTCGCCGATCGCCGGTAGCACCAGGTCCGTGCTGCCCGCCGGAATCATGCCCGGATCGCCATAGCCCGGCCCGGAACCCCACACGCCGCCCGTCGAGAACGCCCACAGCGCGTGTGCCAGTTGATTGCCGCCGTGTACGTCGTTATCCCACGGCGATAGCCACATATTGATGCGGTCCACCACCATGTGCGGCTGCCCGAAATGGTAGCCCACTACCACTGCCGCCACCAGAATCGCCATCCCCAACAGCGCCAGGCCGGACCGCCCGTGCGCCACGGAAAACAAAGTCAGAAACAGGAAGAAGAGCACTAGCGCAGGCCCCAGATCCTTCAGTACGAAGAACAGCAGGATCGCCGCCGCTACCGCGCAGGCCACCGGCATGATGTGCGCCAGGCGCGGGATTCCCAGCCGTATCCCCCAACCCCGCAGCCCTTTCTGCCGCAGATCGCGCAGCCTCTCCCAATTCCGCGCAAAATATCCGGCCAGAAAGAGAACCACCAGAATCTTGATCGCCTCCACCGGCTGAAATGGTCCCAGGTTCACCTTCTGATCGCTGCTGCCGGGACCGCTGCCGAACCGGACCAGCAAGGCGAACAGGACGAACGCGGCCAACAACGGCGTATAGATCCAATCGGCCAGCCGGCCGTAATCGAAGGCCCGCAACAGCGGAAGAAGCAGCAGCACGCAGCCCAGAAAAACGCCCAACGCGAACTTGCGGAATTCGAGCGTATCGCGCAACGGGTCGCGCAGGCTCACCATCAGGATCAACCCCATGCCGGTTAGCAGGTGGATCGCCGGCAGAATCGTGGGGTCTCCCGGAGCCCGCCGCGCCCGCCATGCGAACCACACCAGGTAGAAGCCGCTAAAGTAGACGGCCGACCATACCAGATAGGCCTTCCGGAATTCCTCCGGCGTCCGTACCACCCACGACGGCTTCAGCCGGGAGACCGGCAGCAGCGGCTTGCGCTGTTGCCGCAGCCGCGAGATCGTTCCGACATTGCGCAGCGGATGGGCCGCCCTCAGGAACGCGAACACCTTCTCGGCGTCCGCCTCGCGCTCCGCCTTGTCCTGGATAATATCCAGAAATGGCGTGATTTGCGCCGCGCTCGATACCGCGTTCAGGTTCAGCAGGTCGCCGTGCCGCAGCATCTCCGAAACATCCCTGAAGTTTTGCGTTTTGGCAATATAAACGTAGACGAGCCCGCAAACCACCAAAAACGAGGCGCTGAGGAGCCAGATGATGTGCGCCGCCGTGGGGCGGGACTCCAGTCCCGCGGCCGGCGTCCACGCCGGCCTGCCGCGCCGCTCAACCCGCGCTATCGCCATCGGCGCGGCCTCGCATGCGCCGCCGTGGGGCGGGACTCCAGTCCCGCGGCCGGCGTCCACGCCGGCCTGCCGCGGCGCTCAACCCGCGCTATCGCCATCGGCGCGGCCTCGCATGCGCCGCCGTGGGGCGGGACTCCAGTCCCACGGCCGGCGTCCACGCCGGCCTGCCGCGCCGCTCAACCCGCGCTATCGCCATCGGCGCGGCCTCTGGCGGTGAACGGTTTTCACTGGCTCCGGGATCGGCGCGTGCGCCGCCGCGAAATCCTGCCGCGCCGCGTTCACGTTCCCGGCTTGCATTTCCTCGAAGCCGCGCAGCCGGTACGCTTGTTCCCTTTCATCCACCTCTTGCGGATTCAGCACGTAACCCAACCGTTCGGCCGCTTCCAAATCCGCGAGCGCATCACCCGGCCGCGATGCCAGCAGATCGGTCCGCGCCAGACCCCGTAACGGCGCCGCCGAATGAGGCAGGTCGCGCACGGCCTCCGTAAAGCGTTCGTGCGCGTAGTCCAGCCGGCCCTGCTTCAAAGCCTCGTATCCTCGCGCCAGCGCCAGCTTGCCTTCGATCTCGCGGCCGCTGGCTCCCAGATCCCCAGCCCGCGCCAACCACAATTCGGCCCCCTCCCAATCCGCGCCGTCCAGCGCCCGCTCCCCCGCCTGTTCGTACGCCGTGCGCAACGGCCCCCGCAAAGCCTCCGCTGGCGAATTCCTGCCCAGGAACGCGAACTGCGCCTGCATGTCGTTATATAAGGACCATCGGCCTTCCAGATCCGCCCCCCGGCTGGCCCGCCAATACCGCGAGCAGTAGCTCGTCCCGATGAAGAGAATCATGCCCGCCAGCACGCACCCCACCGCCCCCGCGATGCGTCCCGCCATCCGCAGTGCCTTCGGCGGCTGCCGCCGCTTCGTTCTGGCCTGCCCCGATTCCACCGTCGGATTCGGTCTCCACGCCCCGCGCTTCTCTCCCTCCGCTACCGTTCCCCGGCCTTCCAGAAACGCTTGCAGATCCTCCCCGAATGCCGCGGCCGACCGGTACCGCCGTGCCGCATTCGGCGATAGTGACTTTCGGATCACCGCCTTCAACGCCACCGGACAAATCGCCGGCAGCGCCCGCGGAGGCCGCCGCGACTGGATCAGTTTTTCCAGCTTGCGCGTGTTCTCCGCCTGGTAGGGCGGGGAACCCGACACCATTTCATATAGCGTGACGCCTACCGCCCACAAATCCGCCTGCTGATCGAGCAGCGAACGGCCCAACCGCTCCGGCGAGCAGTAACTGGGACTCCCGAAGTTGTGGATCGTGAAATCGTGATCCGGCCGCAGCGTCTTCGAAATCCCGAAATCCAGCAGCCGCACGGTTTCATTCAGCCCCAGATGTATGTTGGAAGGCTTGATGTCGCCATGCACCACCTGCGAGGCCGCCCCGTCGCCCGCACGGAACGCATGGAATTTCTCGAGCTGCCCGCAAATCTCCAGCGCAATGCGCGCCGCGCGATATGCGCTCATGCGCCCATCGTGCTTCAGCACTTCGGCCAGGTTGCGTCCTTCCACGTACTGCATGGCGACAAAAAAGTAGCCGTCCAGGTCGCCGTAATCGTAGACTTCGATCACCCGCGGATCGAGCGTACGTAGCCCTTGTTGGATGGCCGCCCCGCGCCGCTCCGACTCCAGGATCAATTGCGAAGCGGCATCCGGCCCCGCCTTGATCACCTTCAACGCCGCCTGGCGGTCGCCGCGCGTGTCCCGCGCCAGGTATACGTCGTTCATGCTCTTGCCCAGCCGGCGGATGATCTCGTAGGGTCCGAATCGTGTGGCGGGCTGCATCCTTATCCTCTGAGCGCGTCCAGCGCGGCCGCCAGCAAAAGTCCCAGCAACACGCCATAGAACAGGAAGGCCAGCCGCCCCGTGAAGAATCTCCGCGGTCGCCCCTCGGCCGCCGTGAGCCGCATGCGCGTGATGCCGTGCCGTTCGCGCGCTTCCCGCCGGTGTCCGCGGTATTCGCTCCCCGCCACGAACACCGCCGTGATATTGTCTTTACCCCCCGCCTCGTTCGCCGCATCCACCAGCTCACGCGCTACCGCGCCCGCATCGCCCCGGTAGCGTTCTATGACGTCCCGGATCGCGGTCGAGGGCAGCACGTCGCTCAGCCCGTCGCTGCACAATAGAAACGCCGCTTCCGGCTTGAAATGGCAGCGGCGGATATCGATGAAGCCATCGTCGTCCGCGCCGTGCGGACGCGTTCCCACATCCCGGAAAACTTCGTTGCGCCGCGGATGCAGCATGGCCTCTTCCTCGCTCAACTCCCCCGCGTCTTCCCCTTCGCCGACCGGCGAATGATCCGGCGTCAGTTTGCGGATCGAGCCGTTCCAGATCAGGTAAAGCCGCGAATCGCCCACGTGCCCGATCACCATTTCACCCGCGTCTACCAGGGCCAGCGTCAGCACGCAGGCCATGCCGCGCAGTTCTTCGGAATCCTGCGCCGCCCCGAAGATCCGGTTGTTGGCCGCCGCGATCGCCCGGCGCACGCGGGCCTCCGTGCCGCCCGCCGCGTCGTTCGCCGCGCGCAATTCTTCCCGGATGGCCTCCACCGCCGTTTCCGCCGCGGTCTCCCCCGCGGCATGTCCCCCCACGCCATCCACCACCAGAAAAACTCCGTTTTCGTCGTCGATCCAATACCGGTCTTCGTTCGATGCGCGCACCAGCCCGGTATCGCTAGCTACTCCCGAGCGCCATTGGACCGCGGCCGGCATGTTCCTCTATGATTTCTTCACTTCGAACGACAGCGTAATCACGTCCGCCACCTGGATGCGCGCCCGATCCGGCAGTGGTTCCTCGGTCCCGCGGGCCAGTTTCTTCCCATTCAGCCACGTGCCGTTGCGGCTGTTGTCCGACACGGTGAACGTCCCCGTGGCCGGATCCCGCCGCAACGTCAAATGCTCGCGCGATACTTCGTCGTTAGTGTACAACGGCAGATCCACCGAAAGATCCTGGCCCCCGCGCCCGATCGAGATCTCGTTCTGCGTCACGAAGTAGCTCTGCGGCCCGGAATCGTCTTCGTAGCGGATCTCGGCGAAAATCGGATCCGCGCCGCGGCGTGTAAGCGTGCGGTCGCGCGCCACGCGCGCATCTGTCACGGAGGTATCCCGATCGATCAGGCTGGTCTTGATGCCGCGATATCCGGGCTGCGGTACATCGTTCAGCTCCGAGTGAATTTCCACGTCGCCGGGCGGCACCACGTTCTCGCTATCGGCGAAGAATTCGATCCACCAGTCGTGCCGCGCGATCCGGTAGAGTTTCTGCTTCTTGCCGCGCTTGAACAGCGGCTGCTTGCCGTTCCATTGCGTCAGCCGGGCCGCCAACGCGCGGCCCGCGTCTTCCCGGATCAGATCCTGAATGTTGGCCAGGCGCTCGAAATCGCTCGCATGCAGGTATACGCTGAAGATGCACGGCAGCAGCACGCTGTAACCCATTTCAAACTGCCCCAGCTCCATGTTGCGCACAAGCTGGTCAATAATGATCTGGCCGTTGATGCGCGGCTGCTCGGGTTTCACGGTCTGTGCCAAATCCATAGACGCCCGCACCGCCGCCGCCGGTTTCCAGACATCGATTAACTTATTTTAAGCCGATGGAGGGCGCGGCCTTGTGGGGCGGGCCTCCAGGCCTGCAGCGGGTCTCCAGACCCGCTCCTGGTTTTGCCGATGTGGGGCTGGTTTTGCCTCGCCGCCCTTCAGCGCGCCGTCTTCAATTCCAGCCGGCGCTGCCTGAGCCATCGCAAGCGGCTCTGCTGCTCTTGATAAAGAGTGCCCCAGCCTGCCCAGTAATACCCGGCCACGAATAGCAGAAAAAATGGAATGGAAAAGAAATTGTAAGTGTCGACCGCGAAAACGATCATCGCCAAAAAGTAAGTCCCCACCGCAATTTCGATGTACGGCAGCAGCCCGCTCTTGCGCCTGTATTGCTTGTTCTCCAGGTTCATCGGCCGGTCGCCGATCGCGAACTTGGGCGTGCGTACAAACCCGGTGGTCACGCCGAACAAGGCCTCCATCACCGCCCGCGTATTGATCACCGTCAGCGCCACTCCCACCGCCATCAGCACCGGCAGCAATAGAATCGAACGCTTCCAGTTCTTGGGATAGAGCTCCCGCTGCGCCACCACATAGAACGCCGAAATCGACCAAAATGCGGCCATGATCAGCGGCAGATCGATGAAAACCATCTGCCACACTCCCATGTAGAACCGCACGATCATCACCGGCAGCATCAGCGCCGACACCACGATCATCAGCGGATACGAAATGTTGGGCGTCAAATGCATGATCGCTTCGAACTTCGCGCGCTTGGAAATGTTCGAGCGCAGCACCATCGGCAGCAGCTTGCGCGCGCACTGCGTCAGCCCCTTGGCCCACCGCGATTGCTGCACCTGAAATCCGTGCATCTCCACCGGCAGCTCCGACGGACAATCCAGCCCGGGCATGTACACGAACTTCCAGCCCTTCAGTTGCGCGCGGTAGCTGAGATCGGAATCCTCGGTCAACGTATCGTGCTGCCAGCCGCCCGCGTCGTCGATCATTTTGCGCCGCAAAATGCCGGCCGTGCCATTGAAGTTGAAGAAATAACCCGCGCGCGACCGGGCCCCGTGCTCCAGGATAAAATGCCCGTCCAGCAGCATGGCTTCCACTTCGGTGAGGAAACTGTAATCGCGGTTCAGATAACTCCAGCGCGTCTGCACCACCCCGATAATCGGCTCCGCAAAATGATGGATCGTGCGGGTCAGGAAATCCGGCGGCGGGACGAAATCGGCATCGAAGATGGCCACGAATTCCCCCGTCGCTGTCTTCAGACCTTCCTGCAACGCGCCTGCCTTAAACCCTGCCCGATTATTGCGGTGATGGTATTCGATAGGAAACCCCAGGGCCTGGTATCGGTCCACCAAAGCTTCGGCGAATTGTGCCGTATCGTCGGTGGAGTCGTCCAGCACCTGGATCTGCAGCAGCTCTCGGGGATACTCGATGCGCGTGACTTCGTCGATCAGCCGCTCGATCACATACCGCTCGTTGAAGATAGGCAGTTGGATCGTAACCTGGGGCAATTGCGCGAACCGCTTCGGCGGCTCGCCGGTAGCCTTCTTGCGATGCTTGAAGTAAGTGCGGATCGTTTCGTAGCGATGTAAGCCGTAAACCGACAACAGCGTCAGGATGCCGAAGTACGGAATCAGAATCGCCCAGTCGAACCAGCTCAGTTGATGCACACCGCTAAACGTGTCGTCGAACAGGCTGCGCGCCAGGCGGGACGTTGCAGAATTCGCCGCCAGAAATGCAATAGGAAGCAAAGTGGCTACCATGGCGCTGTATACAACCTGATGTTAACAAATCGGACCCGCCGAAACAAACGTGGCGCACGCTTTAGACGGTGGTGAAAAAGTAAGTCGGGGGGTGTCACTTTAAAACAATTTCGCGCGTCTATGTTTTATGCGCGGTGCCGACTACAACCAGAGTGCCATCTTTAGCTACG
>JBEKIM010000173.1:0-13187 GCA_050011755.1 Bryobacteraceae bacterium
GCATCTGGAACAGTGCGTCCGCAGAGAAAAAGCGCCGTATTCAGAAGGCATTGTTCCCCGACGGGTTGACCATCACCAAAGATGGGTTTGGAACCGCTCTAAGACACTTATATTTCAGGCAGTTCGAGCCAATTCCAGTAGAGGAATCGTGTATGGCGTCCCCAGGGGGATTCGAACCCCCGTTACCGCCGTGAAAGGGCGATGTCCTAGGCCGGGCTAGACGATGGGGACGTGCTGGCCAAAAAAGGAAGGACAAATCCACTGTACCACGCCCGGCCCGGCCACCGAAACGTGCTACGTTTCGGCCATGAAGCTCCGATTCCTACTCGCCATCGCGGCGGCCCTGCTGTTGTGCGCCGCCGGGTGGCTTACCGCGCAACCCGCCGCCGACCCGCTGATTGAAGGACTGCGCCTGGTCGAGGTCGCCTCCGTGGCCGACGCCGCCGAACAACTGTACGGCCAGCGCATTTACATGTCGCACGACATGCGCCCCATCTTCACCGCCAAGTTTGCCGGCCCCGCGGTCACCGTGCTGCTCAAGAAGGAGGAGCACCACGAGGGCGCTGCCGCCTCGCAGGGCATGCTCGACGCCATCGATGCCGCGCCCCCTGGTTCCGTATATGTCATCGTGCTCGAAGACGGCCTGGATATAGCGGGCATCGGCGGCCTGATGTCGACCGCCATGAAATACCGCGGCCTGGCCGGTGCGGTCGTGGACGCCTCCGTGCGCGACCTGCCGCAGATCAAACGGCTGCAGTTTCCGGTGTTCAGCCGCGGCATCGTGCCCTCCACTTCGATCAATCACTACCGGTTCGCGGGCGCCAACATTCCGGTCACTTGCGCGGGCGCGCGCGTGAATCCTAACGACATCATTGTGGCCGATGAAGACGGCGTCGCGGTGGTTCCTCGCGCGCGCGCCGCCGAGATTCTCAAGAAGGCGCAGGAACTGGACTATACCGAGCACAGCATGGTCCCGTTCATCGAAAAATTCCGTTCCATCAGAGAAGCCGTGGCCAAATTCGGACGTATCTAGCCGTCCGAGCCCATTGCCCCACGCGGAAAACTGTTGAACAATACAACAACCTCCTAAAATCCGATATAATACATTTTCCGGTAAAGGAGGGGTCCGCTGGATGTATCCGATCGTCCGCCGAGAACAGTTCGGTCCCACGACATTTCTTTGGGAAGTGGGCGCGCCTGATGTGGCTCGCGCCGCGCGACCCGGCCATTTCGTCATGGCCCGCATCGACGAGCACGGCGAGCGCATCCCCCTCACGGTCGCCGATTTCAATGCCGCGCGCGGCACGGTCACGGTGGTAATCCAGGCGGTCGGCAAGACCACCCATGAAATGATGGGGCTTCGCCAGGGTGATTACCTGCTGGACTTCATCGGCCCACTCGGGCTGCCCAGTAATATCCGCAAACACGAAGGCACTGTGGTGCTGGTAGGCGGCGGACTCGGCGTGGCCCCTGTGTTTCCGCAACTCCGCGAATACAAGCGGCTGGGAAATCGCACGGTTTCTATCATCGGCTTCCGCACCCGCGACCTGGTTTTCTGGGAGGAACCTTTTCGCGAATTCAGCGGCCGGCTGGAGATCACCACCGATGACGGCACTTACGGCCGCAAAGGCTTCGTCACTGCCGCGCTGGCGGAGGTGCTGGCGCAGGAAAAAGACGCCTGCGAAGTGGTCGCGATCGGGCCGATTCCGATGATGCGAGCCTGCTGCGAGGTGACCCGGCCGCTGGGCATCCCGACCATCGTGAGTCTGAATTCAATCATGGTGGATGGCACGGGTATGTGCGGGTCATGCCGGGTAACCGTCGGTGGCGCCATGAAATTTGCCTGCGTGGACGGCGCCGATTTCGACGGCCACCTGGTGAATTTCCCGGAGTTGGCACTGCGGCAGAAGCGTTTCGAACGCGAGGAGAAAGAGGCGCTGGAGCGCTTTCGCGGCGAGAGCGCGCGCATGGCGGCCATGAGCCGGCGGGGTTCCAACGGCACGCACCCGGCCACAGTGGTCCCCTGCCCGCTGCCCGAGTTGCCTGCCGCCGAGCCGGAGCCGCCCGGCCCGCGCCTGCCCAAGAACATCCGCACCATCTCGCCGGTACGCGCGCATTGCGGCGAGCAGCCGCCCGAGGTGCGGGCGCACAATTTCAAGGAAGTCTCGTTAGGTCTGGATCTAGAGGGCGCGCTGGCGGAAGCCGACCGTTGCCTGCGCTGCAAGAAGCCGCGCTGCATTCCGGGTTGTCCGGTGGCGATCGACATTCCGGGATTCATTTCCGCTCTCGCGCGGCGCGATATTCGGGAATCCTACCGCATCTTGAAAAGCGCCAATACGCTACCCGCCGTGTGTGGGAGGGTGTGCCCGCAGGAGTCCCAATGCGAGGCCGCGTGCGTGGTGGGAGTGAAATATCCCGCGGTATCCATCGGCAGGTTGGAGCGTTTTGTGGCGGATGCCGCCATCGGGCGCGGTTGGGACGAGCCGGTGGAAGCCGCCGGACGTGCGGGCAAGCGAGCGGCCATCGTGGGGTCGGGGCCGTCGGGCCTGGCGTGCGCGGGCGATCTGGCCAAAAATGGCGTGGCCGTCACCATTTTTGAGGCGCTGCATGTCGCCGGAGGCGTGCTGAAGTACGGCATCCCGGAGTTCCGCCTGCCGGATGTCATCATCGATACCGAGATCGATAACCTGCGCAAGCTGGGCGTGGAGATCAAGCTGGACACCATTATTGGCAAGCTGTTCACCATCCCGCAATTGTTGACGGACATGGCATATGACGCGGTGTTCATCGGCACCGGCGCGGGATCGCCGAAGTTCATGGGGATTCCCGGCGAGGCGTATAACGGCGTGTTCTCCGCGAACGAGTTCCTCACCCGCGTGAACCTGATGCGCGGCTATCGGCAGCCGATCTACGATACGCCCGTGGGCATGGGCCGCCGCGTGGCCGTGGTGGGTGCGGGCAACACCGCCATGGATTCCGCGCGCGTCGCGCTGCGCATGGGCGCGGAGCAGGTATCCATCGTTTACCGGCGGTCGCGGCGCGAATCGCCCGCGCGCGCCGAGGAACTGGAGCACGCCATCCAGGAAGGCATCCAGTTCCGCTGGCTCACGAATCCGGTGGAAATCCTGGGAAATTCAGCGGGCTGGGTGACGGGCCTGCGCTGCCAGGAGATGGAATTGGGCGAGCCGGATGCATCCGGACGGCGCCGCCCGGTTTCCAAGGCGGGAAGCGGGTTCGAACTGGATGTGGATACCGTGATCTACGCTTTGGGCACGACCGCGAACCCCATCGTGAAGCAGACCACGCCGGGCCTACGCACGAATAAGTGGGGCTATATCGAGGCCGATGAGGCTACGGGCATGACGTCGATACCGGGCGTATTTGCCGGCGGCGATATCGTGACCGGGGCAGCCACCGTGATTCTGGCCATGGGGGCGGGACGCCGCGCCGCCCACGGCATGCTGGAATATATGGGAGTTGGTGAACCGGAACCCGTAGGTAGTCAAGTAGGGAGCTTATAAGATGCCTTCGACCTGTCCTAAATGCCATCACGTGTTGGACCAGGACGAGATCTGCTGCGCGCAGATCCGCTACACCTGGAAGTGCAAACAGTGCCACAAGCTCTCGACCGGATTCGCGCTGCCCTATGGCAAGTGTTTCTTGTGCGGTGGCGATCTGGCCGTGGTCGACAAGCGCGAACTGGGCGACCCGATGCGCCTGCACGCCATCCGTGACGCGGTGCAGTTCGAATTGAACGCCTTCTATTTTTATAAGCTGGCGCGCGAGCAGGCCGTCGAGCCGCAGCACCGCCTGGTACTGGAAAGGTTGTACGAAGCCGAGCTCGACCACCTGCATGAGTTGAGCGAGAAGTATCACGCCCACCTGGATGCTTCGGTAACGGGGATGTCGCCCGACGCCGAGAAATTGCTTTCGGACTGGCTTTTCCGCGATCTGGCGGTTTCCGACGAAACCAGCATTATGCGGTTGTACCAATCGGCGCTGGAGATGGAATGCCGCACGCGCGACCATTTCCGCAAGCTGGCCGCGGAACTGCCCGCAGGCCTGGAAAAGGAGCTTTGCCAGGAACTGGCGTCGGAAGAAGAGGAGCACATCGCCATGCTCGAGACCGAGATGGACCAGATCCGATAGGCGTCTTCACAAAGGTACGCCCGATATTTGGCCACGCTCGCAATACCACCCATCCGGCCATAACGCGGGTGTGTGGCAGGCTTGGTAATCTCAGATTATGGCCCGTTTGACCAGAGTCGGCGTAGGTGGCTTCAAGTCTATTAAGGATCTCCAGCCGCTCGCGCTTCGGCCGGTGAATGTCTTTGTGGGGGCAAACGGCGCCGGCAAATCGAACCTGATTTCATATTTCCGCTTCTTGAATGCGATTTCGACCGCCAGACTCCAGGAGTTTGTGGGCCGGGCGGGAGGCGCTAACGCGGTCCTACACTACGGTTCAAAGACGACTCCTGCCCTGTGGACTAGTCTGGAATTTGAGAGCGAGGCGGGTCGCCGGACCTATTTTTCCTGGCTGCTCAGCACAGAGACTGATTCGTTGATGTTCTCCAACGAACAGGTCGACGACCCGACGCGTCGAGTCCTTGGATCGGGCCACCGCGAGAGCCTGCTCACCACGGATAAGTCTTCCGATCTGATGGAACTTCTTGCCGGAATCCGAGCTTTCCACTTTGAGGATACGTCGGAGACCGCGGCGATCCGGCGGCGCGGCAATATCGAAGACAATCGTGGGCTGCATACTGGCGCCGGCAATCTAGCGGCATTTCTTTATGGGCTTCGCAAAACGCAACCACACTATTACCAACGAATCGTGACAACCATTCGGCAAATTGCACCATTTTTCGAGGACTTCGATTTGGCACCGATGCGGCTCGACCCGAACTCCATATTGCTAAACTGGCGCGATCGCGATTCGGAATACCTTTTCGGCCCACACCAGCTGTCGGACGGCACGCTGCGCACCATGGCCCTCGTTTCGCTACTGGCGCAGCCTGAATCGGATCTGCCCTCCATAATCGTCATTGACGAGCCGGAGATCGGCTTGCATCCGTACGCTCTCGAGATTGTCGCCGAATTGATCAAGAGCGCCTCGGCGCATTCGACCATCATAATCGCCACGCAATCGGTCGGTCTAGTGAACCAGTTCGCGCCCGAAGATATTATCACGGTCACGCGCGATAAGGCGGAGAGCCGATTCGAATCCCAGAATTCCGAGACACTCGCTGCCTGGCTGGAGGACTATGCGATTGGGGAAATCTGGGAGAGGAACCTGATTGGAGGCACCCCGTCCCGGTGAAACGCCTCTGCATCGCCTGCGAGGGGCTGACCGAGGTCAGTTTTGTCACCCAGGTCATCAAGCCCCACCTCGAAGATCTCGCGCCGGGTCGAGTTTCCGTCAGCGCCCCGAACTTGAAGGGCTATCGGACTTACTCAGAGACGAAGAAGTTCGTGAAGAACCTGCTGCCTTCGCATGGTTCAGGAGCAACAGTTACCACCATGATCGATCTCTTTAAAATCCCGGGCGACTATCCCGGACTGGCTGAAGCCTCGCATATGACGCCGGTCGAACGAGTAAACGAATTGGAGCGCCGTTTCGTGGAGGATGTGGACGACCATCGCTTTTTCGCCTACCTTCAGTTGCATGAGTTCGAGGCGTTGCTATTGGCCGACGTGTCGGCTTTAATCGAACGCCATCCAAGCCGGCGCAAAGAGATCCACGATCTGGCAGCGCGTTTAGATCGAGATTTCGAATCGACCGAACAGGTTAATCGATTGCGCCCACCGTCCTATTGGATCAAGGATGCAGCCCCGGCATACAATAAGAAGCTCGACGGGCCGGTTGTCGCCGCCGCCATCGGACTGCCCAGGCTGCGCGAGCGGTGTCCACACTTTGGGCAGTGGCTCCGGCGCGCGGAGGAAATGGCGCGTACGCAGGGGGTCGCGTAGCTTTTGCGGCAGCGGTTCCGCCGTACGATCACACACACAAGTATCCAAAGGGTAGTAGATGCGGGCGCCCGCGCCGTAGCAGACTATGATAGAGGGTGACATGCGCGTACGATCGGGTTTTCTTCAGTTATCTGTATTTGCGGCGTCGCTGCTGCCGCTGGCGGCGCAGCCGAATGTGCTTACCTATCATAACGACGTCTTTCGCACTGGACAAAACCTCGCGGAGACCATACTAACCACCAGCAACGTGAATTCCGCTACGTTCGGAAAGCTCTTCCAGGCGACCTTGGACGGTCTGGTGGATGCGCAACCGCTTTACGTTGGGGGGATCTCCATCCCAGGCCAGGGAACACACAACCTGCTGATCGCCGCGACAGAGAACGACAGCTTGTACGCGCTCGATGCGGACAGTGGCGCGCAGATCTGGAAAGTATCGCTCCTGCCCAGCGGCGAGACGCCTTCCGACAACCGCGGCTGCGATCAGGTAACGCCGCAGATCGGCATTACTTCCACCCCTGTGATCGGGCTCAAATCCGGCACCTCCGAGGGCGAAATCTTTGCCGTCGCCATGAGCAAAGATTCGTCGGGGAAATATCATCAACGGCTGCACAGGGTGAGTTTGACCACCGGTAAGGCGCTGACCACGGCGGTCGAGATCGTCGCCAAGTATCCCGGCACCGGAGAGGACAGCAAAGGCGGGTACGCGTACTTCAATCCCGCACAGTACAAAGAACGGTCCGGCCTCTTGCTGCTGCAGGGCGTGGTTTACCTGACTTGGGGTTCGCATTGCGATTTCCCCCCGTATACGGGATGGGTGATTGGCTATGACGCGACCACACTCGTCCAGACCAGTGTGATCGACGTGACCCCCAACGGCTCCGAGGGCGCCATCTGGGGCGCCGGCGCCGGTCTGGCCGCCGATTCCAACGGATATATTTATTTTCTGGATGCCAATGGAACGTTCGACACCACTTTGAATGGGCAGGGCTTTCCCGCCAACGGCGACTTCGGCAACGCCTTTATCAAACTTTCCACGGCAGGCAACCAACTGACCGTGAAGGATTATTTCACCATGTACAATACCACCAGCGAGTCCGACGGGGACGTCGACCTCGGTTCAGGCGGAGCGCTGGTGTTACCGGACATGACCGACGCCAACGGCGAGGTGCAGCATCTCGCGATCGGCGCCGGCAAAGACAGCAATATCTACCTGGTGAACCGCGATAACATGGGCAAGTTCAACGCGCAGAACGACAGCGCCATTTATCAGGAATTGGACGGCGCGCTGCCGGGCGGAATCTGGTCAATGCCGGCTTATTTCAACGGCAACGTATACTTCGGCTCGGTCGGCGGCCCCATACGAGCATTCCAGTTCAGTAAGGCAGTGCTTTCATCGACTCCCGTCGCCACAACCGGCACGCAGTTTCCATATCCGGGAGCCACGCCGAGCATCTCCGCGAACGGCACGACGAACGCCATCCTGTGGGCCGTCGCGAACAATTCGACCGCCGTGCTGCATGCCTACGCGGCCGCCAACCTGGCGCAGGAACTTTACAACACGAATCAGGCGGCCAAGGGACGCGACCACTTCGGCGCGGGGAACAAGTTCATGGTACCGACCATCGCCCACGGCAAAGTATATGTGGGCACGCCGAACGGCGTGGCGGCATTCGGGTTACTGGGCCAGTAAAGGGCCGGTGGCGGACTTATGCCACAACGTACGGGCTTCGATACACGGGCCGCGACATCATGGCGTTGGCCTCGGCATCTCCCGTGAAGCTACCCGACGCCGCATCGTAATTCAATTTGCGGCCCACGCGGTAGCTGATGTTCGCCATATGCACGAGGTCGGCTGAGGTGACGCCGACCGATACATCCGCATTTAGGTCGGCGCGGTTTCTGCTTTTCACCGCCTTCAGGAAGTTCGCCATGTGCGGTATGGTGTCGTCGATTTCCGTCTCCACGTGCTTCATCGCCTCGCCGGGTACGCCTTTATCGCCCAGGAAGATCTGAAAACCGTGCTCATCCACCGGCATGTATCCCTTGCTTCCGAAGAACGTGACCCCAATGAAATTCGGACCTGAAGCAGGAATGCCGGGTTCGCCACCGGTATTCAGGCCGCGCACTTCGAAGACCAGTTCGGCGTCGCCATAGTCGAATGTGGCGATCTGGGTGTTGGGCGTCTCCTGGTCGTCTTCGTAAATATACTTCCCGCCGGTGGAGACGGCGCTTTTGGGAAGGTCGCGGCCCAGTCCGCGCCGCGCCAGGTCCATCTCGTGGATGCCCTGATTCCCGATGTCGCCATTGCCGGTGTCCCAGAACCAGTGCCAATTGTACTGATAACGATTCTTAGTGTACTCGCGCATAGGCGCGGGTCCCAGAAAAAGGTCCCAATCGAGACCCGCCGGGGTAGGCTCCGCGGGCGTGTGGCCGATCGACGGCCGGCGCTTGAAGCAGATGCCGCGCGCCATATAGACCTGCCCGATAGCGCCGCTGTGCAGTAAGTCCATGGCGCGCTGCTTGTGCGCGATGGTGCGGCCCTGCATCCCGATCTGCACGATGCGGTTGTATTTCTTGGTGGCCGCTTCCATGGCGCTGCCTTCGAAAATGTTATAGCAGGCGGGCTTCTCGCAATAAACGTCTTTGCCGGCCTGGCAAGCCCAGATGGTGGCCAGCGCATGCCAATGATTGGGGGTGGCGATGGACACCGCGTCCACGTCTTTGTCTTCAAAAAGCTTGCGCAGGTCCTGATGGATGTGAGGCTTGCCGGCCCCCAGCCTTTCGGCGATCTGCGCGGCGCGTTCGGTCTGTGCCTGATTGACGTCGCAGATGGCCACTACCCGTGCATCCGGCAGTTTGCTGTAGTAATGGAGATGATCGCGTCCCCGTCCGCCCAGCCCGATGATACCGATGCCGATTTTGTCGTTGGCGGCGCCGCGTGCCGCGCGGGCGCCCATCGAAACCAGACTCGCGCCCAATAGAAAGGTCCGTCGTTCCATAATGCCTCCCGGCTAAAAACAATCGTATATCAATGGGAGCCACAGGAATGGATCGGCAATCAGCCAGGCTGGGTGCGTGCCTATCCGTTGCCGTCCTCGATGAAGGCCCGGAGCCGGTGGCTGCGGCTGGGATGCCGCAGTTTGCGTAATGCTTTCGCTTCGATCTGACGGATCCGCTCGCGCGTGACGGCGAAGTTCTGGCCGACCTCCTCGAGCGTATGCTCGCTGCCGTCCTCCAGCCCAAAGCGCATCTTGACTATTTTTTCCTCGCGCGGCGACAGCGTTTTCAACACCTGGGCGGTCTGCTCGCGGAGGTTCAGATTGATGACCGCATCGGAGGGCGAGACGCCCGCCTGATCCACCAGGAAATCTCCCAGATGCGACTCTTCCTCTTCGCCGACGGGGGTCTCGAGCGAGATGGGCTCCTGCGCCACGCGCAGCACCTTGCGCACTTTGGAAACCGGCAGTTCCATCCGCTTGGCCAGTTCCTCGTTAGTGGGTTCGCGCCCTAATTCCTGAATTAACTGGCGCGACGTCCGGATCACCTTGTTGATGGTCTCGATCATGTGCACCGGAATGCGGATGGTGCGTGCTTGATCCGCGATGGCCCTGGTAATGGCCTGGCGCACCCACCACGTCGCGTAGGTGGAGAACTTGTATCCGCGGCGGTACTCGAATTTATCCACGGCCCGCATCAGGCCGATATTGCCCTCCTGGATGATGTCCAGGAATTGCAATCCGCGATTGGTGTAGCGTTTGGCGATGCTCACGACCAGGCGCAAATTGGCCTCGATCAATTCGCGCTTAGCGGTCTCGGCTTCGCGATCGGCCTTGGTGATGGTGGCGAGGGTGCGCCGCAGTTCGGCAGCCGTGGAGCCGCAACGCTCCTCAATCTGCTGCAACCGCTGTTGGTACCCGCGCTGCTCCTTGCGTAGATCTTTCACGCCATCCGCCCGGGCCGGCGAGGCCTCGATGCGCCGCTGCACGCGGGACATTTCGCGTTCAAGCGGGGTCAACTCCTCCACCGCGGCGCGAATTTGCGCGCCAAAATGCCGCAAAATCGAGCCTTGGAAACGGACGGTCCGGATGCACCGCGAAACCCGTACCCGCGTGCGATGCGTTTCCCAAAGAAGGTGGGCATGCTGCCTGGGCTTCAGGGCGCGCGGAACGGCGTTGAGTTTCTGCCGCAACTGCTGGAATTTCTTGAAAAACCGTGCCGCGTCTTCGGCCATCGCGATCAATTCCTGGCCGCTCTCTTCGGTGGGTTCTTCAATCTGCAGCGGATCGGAAACCAACACGACGTCGCGCGCCGCGATGGTTCCGCGCCGCACTTCCTCCGCCAGGTCCACGATCTCCTGGGTCACCAGCGGCGAGCGCGACAGCGCCTTCATCACGGTATTTTGACCGCGCTCGATGCGCCGCGCGATTTCGGTCTCGCCTTCCCGGGACAGCAACGGGACCGTGCCCATTTCGCGCAAATACGTGCGGACCGGATCGTTGATCTTCTCCGCGACGACAGGGCCTAATTCCAGATCCAGCAGATCTTCGCCGTCGCCCAACTTCTGGTCGAATTCGAGCTTGGGGTCATCCAGGAGTTCGATGCCCGAACCATCCAGGCCGGCCAGCAGGTTGCCGAGTTCGGTGCCGTTGCCGAGATCCGCGGGCAGCGCTTCGCCTAGCTCTTCATAGGCGACGTAGCCCTTCTCCTCGCCCTTCTCGACTAACTGCTGCAGCCGATCGAATTTATCTTCCGGTGCCACTGAACCGCCCTACCCGTTGCGAGACTATTTTCCACATTGTACACCCGCGCGTTTTTTTCGACGCGCTATATCATTCGCTTCTTTCCAGATTGTGCAACTCCTGCGCCAGCCGCAGTGCTTCGCTCAGATCCCCGGCCCTCTCAGCTTCCTTAACGCGCGTTTTCAAGACAGTCACCTGGCTCTTGAGGCTGGAGCGCTGTAAACTGCGCACGCATTCCTCTCCTAGAGATAGTGAAACGGCGGAGCCATCCGTTTCATCCCGCAGCACCGCGGACGCTAATAATTCCTGGTCGCTCTCCTGCAGACGCGCGTGCAATTCGTCGTAAGTCACCGGACCGCCGGCGTGCAAGGCGAATAGCACGTTGAAAATGCGTCGCGTGGCAAACTGTTCCATGGCCGGCAAATGTTCCAGCTTGGGAATCAAGTGCGGGCGCGCCTCGGCGTCTGTAATGAGCAGGTTCAAAAGAATCTTCTCATCGGCGCGGAGCGGCTCGCTCACCGGCGCAACCTTCTTTTCGCGCCGGTCCGTCGCGGCTTTGCGAAAATTCTCGAGCACCAGTCCCGCATCCACTCCCAAATATCCCGCTACGTCGTTGGCCACCGCGACGCGCTCAATCTTATCCGGGAGGCGTTGGATGGCCGGCAGCAGAAACTGGAAGCCCGCCACGCGCCCCTCGCCCGTGCGCAGGTCGAATTTCGTGCGCGCCCGATCCGCCAGCCAGTAAAAATAGGTCTGCGCCTTATCCAGCTTCGCGCGATAGGCCTCCGGCCCGCGCTCGATACAATACTCGTCCGGATCGAGACCGCCTTCCAGTTCCATGATCCGCACGTGCATACTCTCGTCCAATAACAGGTCGATGGACCGTTCCGCGGCTTTAGCCCCCGCCGCATCGGGATCGAAATTCACTACGATCCTGCCGGAATGGCGGCGCAATGCCTGCACCTGCTGGGCCGTCAACGAGGTTCCGCAGCTCGCCACCACTTCGCGCACGCCCGACGCGAAGACGCCGATCGCGTCCATGTACCCTTCCACCAGGACGGACCGGTCCGCCTTCCGGATGCCGTCTTTAGCCCGGTGCAGGTTGTAGAGCACGGTGCTCTTCTTATATATCGGCGATTCCGCGGAATTCAAGTACTTGGCTTCGTCCGCCGGATCGAGAGCCCGCCCCCCGAAGGCGATCACCTTCGCGGATTCGCTGTGAATGGGAAACATCAGCCGGTTGCGGAAGCGGTCGTAGAAGCTGCCGTCTTCGCGGCGGCCCAACAGACCGGAGTTCTCCAGTTGCTCGGCCGTGAAACCCTGTTTCTCCAAAATGCGCAGCAGCGCGCGGCCGGAGCGTTCCGCGTATCCCAGCCCGAATTGCGCGCTGGTTTCGGGAGAGACTCGCCGCTTTTCCAGATAACGGCGCGCTTCGGCGCCCGCCGGCCCGGCAAGCTGCTCGCGAAACGCCTCCTGTGCCAGTTCCTGGATCTGAAATACGGCGGCCCGCAGGTGTGTTTCCGCATCGGCATATTCGGCACGCTTCGGCATGGGGATGCCGTTGCGCTCCGCCAGCAGCTTGAGCGCCTCCGGAAAACTAACATGCTCAAATTCCATGACGAATTTCAGCACGTCGCCGGATGCGCCGCAGCCGAAGCATTTATAGAACTGATGCCCGGCATGCACGGAAAAGGAAGGCGTCTTTTCGCTGTGGAACGGGCAGAGGCCCGTGTAGCGGGAAACCCCGGTCTTGCGCAGCCGCACGTAGTCCCCGATCACGTTGACGATGTCGATGGAGGATTTCAGTTGCTCTTTGAAGTCCATTACGCCTGTGCTTGCATTATCGCCGAATCGGGTGGGCGCCGGCCTCGCCACCACAGAAATAGCAGGAGGACGCCTGTGGCGAACGAAATCGCCGCCGACACCGGAAGAATCAACGGATGGAATTCCATACGAAGCACATGTTCTCCAGCCGGCACAACCACACCGCGGAATGCGATGTCGGTGCGATAAATTGCCGCGGGCGCGTCGTCCAGCCACGCCTTCCATCCGGGATAATCGTTCTCCGAGAGCACTAGAAACGCGGCGGCCGGTGTGCGGATGGACAATCTGAGCGAGTCCGGCTGGTATTGGGAAACCTTGACTTCGTCGCTATTGATGCCGTTCGCCGGATTGCCGGCCGGAAGCGCAATGGGCCCCTCCGTGACGGCCGTGCGCCGGAAGTCGATGGCCCCGCTCCCGATCAGGCGGCGTGCCTCGGCGAGGGACGCCGCGGTCCGGATTTCGCGCACCAGGAAGAATCTGGGCATGACCGACAGGTTTTCAAACAACTCATAGCCCGGCAGGCTCGCCGCGTGCCGATACTTCGGACTCGACCAGAGCGCGCCGGCGCCGTCGGGACGGGTGAGCAGGTACTTGACGCTCATCAGATCGAGGACCGGCGAATCCACCTTCTCGACGGGGTAATACCAGCCCCAG
>JBEKIM010000174.1:0-18839 GCA_050011755.1 Bryobacteraceae bacterium
GGCAGGGGTCCGTGGTCGCCATGATCGGCGACGGCGTGAACGACGCGCCCAGCCTGGCGCAGGCCGATGCGGGCATCGCACTGGGCACCGGCGCCGATGTCGCCATGCAGGCGGCGCCCATCATTCTCATGGGTTGCAACCTGGAGGCGGTGCCGGCCACCCTGGATCTCGCCCAGCAGACCATCCGCGCCATCCGCCAGAATCTGTTCTGGGCATTCCTTTACAACACCGCCGGAATCGGCCTCGCGGTAGCGGGCGTGCTCAACCCCATCGTGGCGGCGGGCGCCATGGTGCTCTCGAGCTTGTCCGTAATCGGCAATTCGCTGCGCTTAGGCCGGCGGCTTGCACCCTAACTGTTACCTGGACGGCGTCAACCTATAAGTCTGGGCCCAATAAGGCATATCGCCGATCGGTTGGCCGGAGATCACGATCTCGACGCGGCGGTTTTGCTCCCGGCCGGCTGCGGTGGCGTTTGATGTGAGCGGACGCGTATCGCCTAACCCGCGTGCGGAGACCGCCGTCGCCGGCAATCCATCCTCCACCAGGACCGCACGCACCGACTCCGCACGCTCTGAGGAAAACTTCTCGTGGCCATCTACTTCCACCGTCAGGTCGGGATGCGCTTTCACCACGGCCGCGATACGCGCCAGCCTGTCATACATCGCGGGACTCACAAAAGCCTCCTGGAAATCGGCGTCGGGCAGAGTGAGCGTCAAGCCGCGCGGCGTGTCGCGCACCGATAGCGTGCCGCTAAGCTCTATAACCAACCGCCGCCGCAATTCCTTCTTCCTAGCCTCATCACGATCCGGGGCGGGCCTGATTTGAACGGGCGCCGGAGGAGGCGGTGCCTGGACGGATGCGGCGTTCGCCGCGGCGGCCTGGGCTTCAGCCTGTTGCCGCGCGGCGCGCTCCTGCTGGAGCAAGGCCTGTGCCGCTGCGGCTTGAGTTTGTGCGGTCTGCGCGGCGGCTTCCGCTTGGGCTTGCAGCGCTTCGGCGCGCGCCGCGCGATCCCGCGCCTGGGCAAGTTCGCCGGTCTGTTTGCGCTGCATCGCGAGGGTGCGCGCGTCTTCCGCGGTCTGCGCGGACTGCCGCGCCAGAGTTACCACCACCGTCATGCCGGCCTTGCGGTCGCGCGCTTCGTAAGCCTGGCGCAACAGATCCTGCGCCTTGCCGAGAGTATCCGCGGCATACCGTCCGGCATCCGCGGATTGCGCGATCTGCACGGCATTCCGCGCTTCATAAAGCTCCAATACCGACTGGTACTGGTCCGCGCTAAGCCGGGGCGCATCCACCGCGGCGGCCGCCATACCCGCCTGCACGTCATAAGTGTAATGGCCGCGCGGTAATAATTCGTATTTTGCCTGAATGGGCTCCCGGCCGCCGACGGTATCGGGGCGCGGCTGATTTTCCAGCACCACCACATCGCTCGGCTGGCGCACCGCGGCATACGGCTCAGCCGTCACGATCAGGCCGAACGCCTGCAATTCCGTGGTTACCCGCAGCTTTGCCTTATCCGAACTGCCGGCCAGAACTTCGCCCAGATTCCTGGCGTGCCCATCGGGCGTGATGGCCCACAGCGCATAAGTCAGGTACTCGCGGCCGAAACGCGTGGGCGCCATCAATCGCTCGAAGTGCGCGTCGATCTCCGTGCGGCCTTCCTTCGATTCCACTATTGCTGTCCCCGCGGACTGGGGCAGCAGGACGGTGCCGCGAAAGTCGATTGGGGTCGGTCCGTTGCGATATTGATAATCGACCGCGCTGATGGTGCGGTCGACCACCGTTACGCGGTAGATCGGAACCTCCTGGGCACGCACCGCCATCGTGCAAAAAATACCCAATATAGTTCCAAGAAGCAGCTTACCAGCCATACCGCACCTCACAGAAAGGCTAAGAAGCAACTGGCGGTCCACATTCGAGTGGATCGGCCGGAGGCCAGCCCCTAGCTCCACTTCAGCAAACTGGTGCAAGGCCGCGTCAGCGGATCGTCGCAATGGTTCGGGCTGACGCGCAACGCATAGCCCAGGCGTCCGGTGCGCTCCGGCACAATCTCCTTCTCGAAGATAGCCACCGTCCCGTGCTGTCCGGTCGGGGGGAGCACCATTACTTCGGTGTCCTCCAGCCCACCGTCGGTGCCCACCCGTCCCATCACCACTTCCACGCGCACCTCCGAAGGCTGCAGGCCGGCCAGGTCGATCGACGCGCGTACCGGAACGGGGTGTTCGCTCATGATCGTGCCCACCGGGGCGTCGCCGGTTTCGACGAAGCGCACCTGGTCCCATACCCTGTTTACCCGTTCGTTCCATGCCGCCTCGGCGCGTGCCTCCTGGTAATCGTTGGCACTCAGCCGCACCGAGTCCGCGTGCGCCGGATCGTAGAATTCGCGGGCGTACTCCGCCACCATGCGTCGCGAATCGAAAAGCGGCGTCAGGCCCATCAGCGACTGCTTCACGCGCTTCAGCCAATCCCGCGGGATCTGATCGCGCCGTTCGTAGAACAGGGGCACGATCTCGTTCTCCAGCAGGTAATAGATTTCGCTGGCGTGCAGCCCGTCCTGCTCGTCGGAGTACCGCTCCCGGTCGCCGATGGCCCAGCCGCCGGATACCTCATAGGCCTCGTCGAACCAGCCGTCCAGAATGCTGAGGTTCAGCACGCCGTTCATGCCGGCTTTCATGCCGCTCGTGCCGCAGGCCTCTTGCCCGCGCTTCGGCGTATTCAACCACAGGTCCACGCCCTGCACCATTTCGCGCGCGACCTTCATGTCGTAGTCTTCAATGAAAACCACATGCTTCCACAAGTCCCGGTCGCGCGAAAGCTGCACGATGTCGCGGATGAAATTCTTGCCTTCATTGTCCTTCGGATGCGCTTTGCCGGCGATCACGATCTGCACCGGCATATCCTTGTTGCAGAGGATGCGCTTGATCCGGTCTACATCGCGAAACAGGAGCGTGGCGCGTTTGTAAGTGGCAAAGCGCCGCGCAAAACCGATAGTCAGCGCGTTGGGATCGAGCACTTCTTCGGTGTGCCGCATCTCCACCGCCGAAGCCTGCCGCCGCAACGCCGACGACCGCTGCCGCTCGCGTACGAAATTCACCAGGCGCCGCTTGCGCCGGCGATGCACCTCCAGCAGTTCTTCATCCGGGATCTCTTTCACCTGCTCCCAGATCGTGGGGTCGGCGAACCGGTCGCGCCAGTCCGGCTGCAGATACTGGTCGTAGAGCGCCGCCAGGTCGCCGTTGAGCCAGCTTGTCAAGTGCACGCCGTTGGTCACCGAACTGACCGGCACTTCCCAGACGGGTAACTGCGGCCAGAGGTCGTGCCACATCTCCTGCGAGACGTCGCGATGCAGCTTGCTGACGGCATTGCGATGCGCGGAGGTCTTCAGCGCCAGGATGGCCATCGAGAAGCGCTCCTCGCGGTTGGCCGGAGTGCGCCTGCCCAAGGCCATCAACTGATCGAAATCGATCCCGATATCCGTGCAGTAGGCGTTGAAATAGTGGTACATCAATCCCGGATCGAACAGGTCGATTCCGGCAGGCACCGGCGTGTGCGTGGTAAAAATATTGCTGGCGCGGGTGGCCTGCAGCGCTTCTTGAAAATTCAGCCCATGTTCGCGCTTGAGAACGCGCACGCGCTCCAGCGCCAGAAAAGCCGAATGTCCCTCGTTCATGTGAAAGACGGTGGGCTCCAGCCCCACAGCCTTCAGCGCGCGCAGTCCTCCCACCCCCAGTACGAACTCCTGGCGCATGCGTGTGTCGGTATCGCCGCCATAAAGCGAGTCGGTGATGCTGCGATCCTGCGGCAGTTCGTTGTCCGCAATATTCGTGTCCAGAAGGTACAGGTTCACCCGTCCTACGGCCATCTTCCAGACCTGAATCATGACTTTTCCGGTTGGCAGCCGGACGAATACCTTGAGGTTCTCGCCGCCGGCATCGTGGACGGGAACAGCCGGCAGCGTGTAGAAATCGTTGGTCGGATAGCGCTCCTGCTGCCATCCGTCCGCGTTCAATACCTGGCGGAAATAACCCTGCTGGTAAAGCAGCCCCACACCGACCAAAGGCAAGTCGCAGTCGCTCGACGATTTCAAGTGGTCGCCCGAGAGCACCCCCAGGCCGCCTGAGTAGATCGGGAGGCACTCCGAGAGGCCGTACTCGGCTGAGAAATAGGCAACTAATTTGCCGTCGCTGCGAGACTTACCGCCCTCGACGTGCGCATCGTAGCGCTGGCACGCCATGTTGTACAGCGCCAGATAGCGGGGGTCGGCGGCCGCGCGCTGCAAGGTCACGCGGGATACACGGCCCAGCATCAGGACGGGATTGTAATTGCATTCCCGCCAGAGATTTGCGTCCAGCCTCCGAAACAAAGCGCGGATCAGGGGTTCCCAAGCCCACAGGATGTTGCAGGCCAGTTCCGGCATGCGGGACAGTTGTTCCGGCAGCGCGGGACGAACCAGGAATTCGTGTACAGGCTGAATACGAAATGGCATCTCGAAGAGTGGCTCTTTCTAAAATACCGCAATCCGGCGGCGGGCTGCGCTGGAGACGCGGCGAGTTGCCAGGGACGGAGGAGCAAAAAAAGATCCGGAATGCGCGCTCTAGGGTTTCAACTCGAACGCGGCGTGCGCCACGTTCTCATATCCGGGTCCTACCGGGATGGTCTTGTTGAGATCGTAATAGCCTTCCGCGGAAAAAACGGCTTTGTAACTGCCTGGCGCCAGGCGGGTGGTGAAAGGCGTCCGGCCAATGGGCGCGCCATACAGATACACCAATGCGCCCGGGGGATTTGAAGTAAATTGCATATCCACCAGGAACCTGGTGGGATCCAATCTGATTTCGCCGTCGATATAGACCACCGTCCCGGTGCCCTCCTGGAACAACTCGTCCCGGCCGTAAGTGAAGAGCAAATGCGGCGCCGCCGGTTTGATCAGGGCGGCCTGGGCATCGCCGCCCGTGGCGGCGGGTTCGTCCCGGCGAATTTCCTTCGCCGCGCGGATGGGCACTTTGGCGCCGTTCACGAGCGGTACGGTTTCCAGGCTCACTCCCAGCTTCCCGCCTCGCCCCATGCGCGTCTTAGGCTCGGCCATGGTGATGGTAGCGGTGGCTCTCGCGCCGTGCGCCATCACCAGCAAGCCATCGATTCTGAGATCGTCCAGGATTTCGAAATCCACCATCTCGCCGGGCTTGACGTTGTTGAAAGTGAGGTCGCGGGTCAGCCGCAGCCGGATCGGCGTGCCGTCGTGCAGAGCCAGCGGAGTCGTGGGCGTACGCGCGGAACCGTTCGCGGCCTGATTGCGCGCCACCATGGCGGAAATGATCCGTTCCGAAACGCCGGCCTTCTTGAGCGCCATGACGTCGTTCGACCCGAGGGCGTAGTTTCCCGGCTGCTGTTCGATCACCGCCAATATGGCTTGTTCGCCGACTCCGGCCTTAGCTAGTTTACCGATGGTGGCGTCGTCCAGCAGCGCTTGAGCATAGGCTGCGAAACACACCAGGATGAGCGCCGGCGCGTTGCGGCGCGCGGCCTTGCATAATACTCTTAGGGGCACTCCAATATTTTGAGCCGAAACCGGAGTCGCGGCAAGGTTAACCAAAGATAGTGCCTTGTCCGGTCAGTGCGCCGCTTGCCCCGCCACCCCGCAACCCGCGGGAGCGGGAATGGTTTGCTCCTTGTTTTCGCCGTAGCACCACTCCACCAGCGAATCGGGGGTCTTGCCGGCATTCGCCAGGCGCAAATCGTCGAGGCTGATTTCGTGAAAAGCGAACTCGACCGACCCATCACTCATCACGGTTGCCAGCAGATAACCGTAGACGTCCGTGCGCGCCACCGACGATCCGGTCTGCCCTGGAGGCAGGCGATAGCGGACGGCTCCAGCCGTTCCCACGATCCATCCCGGCAGCACGCGATCTTTCCAGTAAGGTGTGCCGTAAACATCGTTCATTACAAAGTGGGAGTGGCTGGCAAGCAGGTAGATTTTCTTGCCCGCCGCGTGCAAATCCCACAGCAGATTATACACTTCGCGTCCGCTCTCAATGCCTGTGGGCGAGTCGCACATACTGTGGCTCATGCCCTTGCTACCCGGCAACGCTTCATGCATGCCCACCACGATCGTGCGGATCCCGCGCGATTGCCGGTCTTCGGCCAGGCGGCCGCGCAGCCACGCCATCTGCCCGGGGTCGAAGCTGTTGCCGGAAGCGTTGTCCAGCGAGATGAAGTCGATGGCGTCGTTCATCACCCAGTGATAGTAAGTGCGGAATCCGCCGGCGTCGTGGTCGCGCTCGCGCTGGGCTTCGAGGCGCGGACTATTCAGGTATTTCTCGAATTGTTCCAGATAGGCCGCCTGCGTCTGCGGAAAAATCGTTTCATGGTTGCCGATGCCCAGAAAAATCTCCAGCGGGTTCATTGGCTGTAACTGGTGTTCGATGAAATCCGGCCACGCGGTTTTCAGGTACGAAATGATGTTCAGGTGACGATATGGAAGATGCAAAGAGGCCGGCGGGGCCATGTCTTCGTCGAAGTCGTAGATGGCGCGAAAGTCTCCCAGGTGCCAGTAAAACCTGGCGCCGCTGCGCAGCACGCTGGCGGCGATAGCGGGCATAACCACGTCGCCGCAATTTCGCGAGTCTCCCGAGACGGCGAACTGCCAGGAGGGAGTGGGGGCGTCCTGCGCCCCGCCGGCGGCACACAGGGCGAGGCACAGCGGAAGAAGTTTGCGCATCGGATGTAACAGCCATCCTAACAGCGATCGCCCCATCCGGAAAGATCCACTAAAACCTACGACCGGCCCGCGTGGTCGCCATACTCCCACTCATAAGGTACCCCAGTGTCGCCGAGGATGAACCTGACCAGATCGGCGAAGCCCGCCTCGGAACGGACGTCGTTCGAAAGGATCAACACGCAGCGCTCACTAGCCTCTATGCAGACCATCGTATTAGCAGTCTGGCCGTCGTGGCCGCCTTTGTAGAATCCGTGGCCCTGCGGACCGTCGAAAATGGTGACGCCCAGGCCCGAATACAAATCCTTGCGTTGCTCGCGCAAAGGCACGTCGGGCTGGAAAAGAGGAAACAGGTGGGCCGTGGCGATATGCAGGTTCGGCTTGGTCATTTCGGCGCGCGATGCCGCACTCAGGCCGTCGCCGCGTACCAGGGCGGCCGTAAACTTGGACAGGTCGGAAATCGTCGTATTCATCGAGCCCGCCGCGCGCACCTTGCTGCGCTTTTCATGGGCCTGCGGCTGGCCCTGATCGTTCCATCCATCCGCAACATTGGATTCGCCGCCGTTATGCCAAACCATGCTTGTCCGGGTCATCCCCAGACGATCGAAGTTGGCCTTAGTCAGATCGCCGACATCCAGCCCCAACCCCTGCGCCTTGCGGCCGTGCTCGATCGCGAACTGCAGCAGGATGAGACCCTCCCCCGAATAGCTGAAGTGCGTGCCGGGCTCAAAATGAATGTGCAGTTTCTGGTCGGGTTCGATGAACCAGAAGTTGCTGAAGCCGGTCGAATGCGTCAGGCACATACGCGGCGTAATCTTCTCCCACCGCGGATCGTCCGCCAGGTCCTTATACGGCCCGTACTTGTCCGGGAAAACCGGATCGGGGCCATAGCTCGGCAGCGGCTTGTCCAGATCGTCCTTGATCGGTGTGTCCAGGTTCAGTTTGCCCTGGTCGACCAATTGCATCGCCGTGTAGGCAAACACGGTCTTGGTAAGCGATGCGCCGTACATGACCGTGTCCGTGGTCAGCGGATCTCCCTTGGCGTCGCGGATCCCGTAGGCATTGACATACTGGACCTTGCCGCGCTCGATCACCGCGACCGCCATCCCGTTGGCGTGCGTGCGGCTCATGATCTTGCCCACCTCGGCGTCGATGGCGGCGCCTTTGGGTATCGCAGGTGCAATATCCGCGGCGGAAAGCCGGAAGGTCGCCAGAAGCGAAGCCATCAGCGAAGCGAGCAGCGGCAGAAGCCTTCTTCCCATTCTCATACTAAGTGGACCCTCCAGGATCTGACTAGACCTACGCAGCGTACCGGGGAATGTTCCAAGCATCCACGTTCACTTCAAAACATCAGCTTCAGCCCGAACTGAATCTGCCGCGACGTGGTTGCCGTCGTAGTGATCAACCCCGCCGACGGGCTCACCGTAGTGCCCGAAAATACAATGGCGTTGGGCGTTCCCGGGTTGGTATGGTTCAGCACGTTGAAGAATTCCGAACGAAACTGAAGGTTCATCCTTTCCCTGATCGCGAAGTCTTTGACTAACGACAGGTCCAGCGCCGCCAGTCCCGGGCCCAGGTAAGTTCCCCTTCCGAGGTCTCCGTAAGTTCCGGCCGCGGGCAGCACGAACGCATTCGGGTTGAACCATTCGTTCGGGTTGCCCAGCACCACCGGCCCGCTGAACGACGGATTCAAGGATGGCCGGTCCGGATTGCGCGTATCTCCGTCGCCAGAGCGGTTCGAGCCGACCTGCGGCGTGAACGGGAAGCCGCTCAACAACGTCGCGATGCCGTCGACCTGCCATCCGCCGATCCAGCGCCGGCCGCGTGCGAAGGGCAGCGTATAAATCCACGAGAAGCCGGCCTGGTTGGCGGCGTTCAATGCCGAAGGCCCCCAGTCTCTGGCCAAATCGTTGCGATCCAGGATCATTTGCGCCTGGTTGTTGGCCTGCGCGCCGGTCAACGCCGAATTCATGTCCAGATTTTTCGACCAGGTGTAGTTCGCCCGGAATTCCAACCCCTGCGCCAGACGGCGGCTGACATCCACTTGCAGAGAGTTGTAACTGCTATTTCCCTCCGTGTACCAGAAGAAACCGGCTCCCAGATACGGGTTCGGACGGCTTCCCACGGGGATGTATTGTGCGCCTTCGGGCACCGTGCTGGTAGTGGTTCCCGGCGTTCCGCCCGCCTTACAGCCGCTGGCGTTCGTGCAAACCTCGGCCGGAATCGTGTTGGGATCCACGCTCAGCAGGCCATGGTACCCAAACGATCCCACATACGCCACCCGCAGCACCGTGTTGCGATCGATTCGGCGCTCCAGCGTCAACCGCCATTCCTCCACCGTTGGCGTTTTTGCATCGGGCTGGATTCCCTGCGGCGCGTACGTGGTGCAAGGCGCCGGCACGCCCGGGTCGCACGAGGGCGGGGGAGCCACGTTCGGCAGTATCGGCAGGATCGAAGGCAGCGAGACGTTCGCAAACGACAGCGCGCCATTATAGGGCGGCACCGAATTCAATAGGAAACTCAGATCGTCGATCAGGGAGTAATAAGTGCCAAATCCGGCGCGCAGCACGGTTCGGCCATTTCCACGGACATCCCATGCCAGTGCGATCCGCGGCCCGAAAAGATGTGTCGCGTTGTTTTGCGTGAATGCCGAATGCCCCACCAGCGGCGTGGTCACGAGCACCCCGTCGCCATTCGTGATGTAGTTTGCGGCGCGGCCGTCCGCTTCGTTCCATCCGTTCGTAAACTCCTGCCGGATACCCGCCTGCAGCGTCAGATTCGGCCGTAGCTTGATGTTGTCTTCGAAATACCACGCGCCCAGCAGACTCCTCCAGCCCAGTTCGCTCGGCGTCGGCACCACCTGGAAAGTAGTCACCTTGCCCTGCAGAAAGGTCGTCAGGCTGGCGAAGCTCGCCTGTCCCAATTGCCGCGACGCGGTGTCGTCGTTGTCCTGCAGCCTCTGAAACCAGACGCCGGCGCCGATCTGATGAATTCCCTTCACGATCTGCACGCTGTCGGTCCACGTAAACAGATTGCGCCGCGACCAGACATTCGCGGCATTGTTCGGTCCCGCCGACGTGATCGCTCCGGCTGCCGTCGTGGTCACCCCGCCTCCAATCACGATGCCCCCCGGCCCCAGCCCGTTCACAAACGAGTCGCTCGCCGGAAACGATGACGGCAGCGATGAATCCAGACCGAATCCCGCGCGCGAAAACCCGGCGTCGAATGTATTCAGGAATCCTGGCGTGAATACGTGGGTCTCCTGCGCGCTCGCGACCTGCGCGCGCAGGGTCTCGTAAGAGGCAAAGAGTGGATCCGAGAGCGGGATCAGGCTGTTCCCGTCGTCGATCGTGTAGACTCCCGCCAACCAATCGCTGGCGCGCAACGTGTAATCGGCGCGCGTCGTGCCGAAATCCTCCCGGATCGACTGCCGGGGATTGTTGTAGGCGAGCGCCGTGCCGGTCGGTAGCCCATTCACCAGCCTCTCCGGACCGTTAGGCTGCGGCCAAAAAGCGGTATACGCGAGCATCGCCGGATTCAGGTTCGCGACTTTCGTATACACGCCCGCCGCATTGGGCAGCAAGCCCAGGCGCGCCTGCGCGTCTGGAACTACCGCCACGTTGCTCACCGACAACGCCTGCCGGAAGCCTTCATAATTGCCAAACAGGAACAGCTTGTTCTTCCGCAGCGGACCGCCCAGCGCGCCTCCGAACTGGTTGCGCCGAAACGGCGGAGTCGAACCCTGATCGAAGAAGTTGCGCGCGTCCAGCGCGCTGTTGCGCAGGAACTCGAACAACGTTCCATGCACGGCGTTCGTGCCGGCCTGCGTCGCCACGCTCACCTGCGCGCCTGCCCGCTTGCCGTACTCCGCTCCGTAGGTATCGGTAAGCACGTTGAATTCCCGGATGGCGTCGATACCCAGCAACTCCCCGCTCACACCCCCCGGGGTCACGGCCAGTTGGCTGGCGCCCGTGTATTCGATCCCGTTCAACAGGAACAGGTTCTCCGCGGTCCGCCGCCCCTCCACCGAAAATGTGTTGCCGTCGCTCGTGCTCGTACCGGAGCTCTTCATGGCGCTGTAGTTGATCGACCCCGGATTCAGCGTGATCAGGTTATCGAAGCTGCGCCCATTCAGCGGAAGGTCCTTCACCTCGCTCCCGCCTACCAGCCCCGCCACCGACGCGGCCGTCGTGTTCACCACCGGCGCCTGTTCCGATACGGTCACCTGTTGCGCCAGTTCGCCGACTTCCAGCCGCAGGTTGACGACCGCCTCCTGCCCCACCCGCAGGTTGATGCCGGTCCGCAAAGCCGCCTTGAATCCCGGCTTCCCGGCCTTCACCTCCTGCGCTCCCAGGGGCAGCGAGAGCACCCGGTAATTCCCGTCGGCCGTGGTGTCCGCGGTCCGCGAGGCGCCCGTCTCCAGACTCTTCACCGTCACCCGGGCTCCGGCGACCGGACTGCCCGAGGCGTCCTCCACTCTTCCCGAGATTGATGCGGACACCTGTGCCCAAGCCGGCGGGACCATGAGGAGTGCGATACAAAAAACCGCGTGCGCGCGCGAAGAAGCCAGGATCATCGTCCTATTCTCGCGCGAAGCGGCCTTTTCGCGACGAGCGCCGGGCTACGCCGTTTTGCTTTGCAGAATCCGCGGGAGCAGAATCAGCGTTCCGCCGTAAGACAAAAGGGAAGCCACCAGCGCCAGGCTATGTTCGTGCTGGAAGTCGCGTGCCGCCAGTTTCCACGCGGCCAGCGCCATGAACCCGTACACCAACCAGACCAGTTCTTTCTTCTGCCAGCGGATGCCCGACCAGGCCAGCGCCACGGAAAAGCACGTCAGGAAGACCGTCGCCAGGGTGTCGGCGGGAATTCCGCTTCCCGGCCAGATCGCAACCATGCCGTACGTCCCGGCGCCGGCCAGAATCCAGGCCACGATGGCCGCGAAGATAAACGACGAAGCCTGGTTGCGCCAGCGCGCCGTCTCTGCCGGCGAACTGAGGACCACGGCCACCCACGAGAGCCATGCTGAAGCTACCACCAGGGATGCCCACCCCCACTCGGGTGCGCCGCCGCCCGCGCCGAATAACTGCGCCAGGGGTTGCGCCATCAACCCCGACGCCAGCGAGCCCAGCAGCAGGTAGACTGCGCCGTGTAGGCCGAGTGTGGGCCGATGGGACGCCTGGGCGGTCCAGCAGCACGCTACCGCGCATGCGCACCAGGGAATCCAGTATTGCGACCCCGAAAATGGCAGGAACGTGCCCGCCAGCACCAGGAACAGGCCGAAGGTCGCCCAGGCGCGGAAATTCCACTTCATTCGCAAACCGGCCACCACGAAAGAGACCACGTAACATGCCAGGCCGCCGGCCAGGGCGAACAAACCCAACGCCGCGGTAGCGCTGGCGATATGCGTCACACTCGCCGCTGCCCCGCCAATTCCGATCGCCAGCGCCGCCGCCGTCTGGGCTGTCTCGAATACAGAAAAACAATGGCCTTGGATCAAGGTGCGCGTCGCCGCGCTGGCCACGTAGATCCCCAGAAGCAGCGATTGCGCCACCAGCGCGGCGTGCGCCGGCATGGCCGCGTATCCCTCGGGTAACTCGTGCCGCGAGACGATCCAGGTGAGCAGGATCACGGCCAGGTCGGCCAGGGCTGCCGTGAACCATCGCCGGCCGCCCTCCCGTCCGCGGCACGCCTCGAACTCCATCGCGGCGGCGATGGCCAGCAGGGCCAACGTGTATGGGTAGAGATCGTGGGTAGCCAGCAGCAGCAGCCCGGTCACCGCGGCGGAGGCCAGCGAGACGATGCCGGGAACCACCAGGCTCCGGGCCTTAACGGATAGCGCCAGGCTCAACACCACGTAGCCGGCCAACACCGCGGCGCATGTCCACGAAGAGATGGCATTCAGACGTGCCGACGCCTCCCACAGAAGCGGCGCTACGATGGCCACCGAAGTGACGGCGGCGACCGCCGCGGCGAACTTCGGTTCCTCCGGCAGCCGCACGGCCACGATCAGCCACGCCACCCCATAAACAAGCCCCGCGGTCACACCCGCCGCGTGCGAGAACAAGCCCATTTCCGTAAGCGTGCGCAGGATGTAACCGCCGGCGATCGCCAGCAGAGCCCGTCCGAATATAGGCAGTGCGTCGGAAGGCAGCCCAGGGCCTGCATCCGCCGCGGTGCGTGCCAGGGCCTTCTCCGGTTCGGCCGTGGCCGGTTCCTCCGCGCCCGCTGGCGGCCCTTCACGCGCACCCAGACGCTGCTCCAGAGTCTGGACCCGGCGCTGCAGGTCCTGCAGGTCCCGCACCAGTACGCCGATGTCCGCTTCGGTCACGTGGCCTTCTGTTCCCCCCACGGCGGAAGCAGCTTCAGCAGCGCCCACAGAATCGGGAACGGCAGGATCATCAGCGCAATGGTAGGCAGCAGCCCTTCGCGCGTTGCGAACGCCATCTTATACGTCGTGTGGTGTAAAGCACCCGCCGTATGGGCGCCCTCAGCTTTACCACCTGAGTCACCGCCAGCATGCCGATCGGCAGCAGCGTGCCCAGGTAAATCTGCACCACAATCTGCGAAAAGTACAGCCGCGTGTGCACCATGAAATCCAGCGCCCGGAACGACTCGTTCGATTCGTACATGCGGTGCACCAGGTCCAGCATTTCAAGCGAGAAGTCGATGAGGAAAACGTAAAACAGGTACTTGGCCACCGTGTCGAGACAGAGCATGTCCGCCTCTTTCTTGCGGATTCGCGTGGTGGCCTGGTAAACCACCAGCACGGCCGCAATGCCCGAAACCATCGCCGAAAACAGGAATACGATCGGCATCAGCGGCGTGGACCACCAGGGATTGGCCTTGACGGCGCCGAAAATGAAGCCCACATAACCGTGCAGCAGGAAGGCGGATGGGATGCCGATCAGCGTCACTGCCCAGCCCACCCGGTCGTCGATGCGCCGCGAAGCCGCGCTCACGTGATACGAGCCCAAAGTCAGGGCGGCATAAATCCACTTCATCGGCCCCCGATGGGTCTGCGCCAGCCGCACGATGTCCCCGCGGTAGTCCAGCCAGATCTCCGTCAGCAGCACCACCAGCAGGTACCACAAATACACGAAGCCGAACATGGCCATCGCGGACGTTTTGTGCGGTGTCAGGTACATCTCGAAGGAGCGCTCGGGGTGCCCCAGGTGCAGTTGCAGAGGCAGCGGCGCCACCAGCAGAAAAGCCAGCGCCGTCAGCAGCGACAGCCGGTAGATCGGTTTGACGGCTGCGATATTGAAAATGCGCGACAGCGACGCCAGAATGAACGCGCCCGCCACCAGGCCCGTGATATACGGATACAGGACAATCAGAACGCTCCACTGCAGCTCCACCTCGTTCGGATACATGAAGCCTTGCACGCCTGCCGGTCCCATATCGTTCCTTTACCTCACCGCTCCATCCAGATCCTTGTAGTAGACCTTCGCGCGGGTCGCCATATACGGCTTCAGGATCTGGACGTTGTTTGATCGCAAAAACTCGTGTACCGGATCGGCGGGGTTTTTCAAATCGGCCAGTTTCCGCGCGCCCGTGGGACAGACTTCCGCGCAGGCTGTGGTGAGTCCCTGGGTAATGCGGTGGTAGCACAGCGTGCATTTGTCGGCAGTGTTCTTGGTGGGGTGCAGGTACCGGCATCCGTAAGGGCAAGCCTGGATGCAGTAACGGCATCCCACGCAGTATTTCTCGTCGACCAGAATCACCCCGTCCGGAGAATCGAATGTCGCGCCCACCGGGCACGCCTGCACGCACGGCGAATCCGCGCAATGGTTGCAGAGCTTGGGAACGAAGAAGCTCTTTGCCCAGGCTTCATGACGGGGAGGAAATCCGTTGAAGCCCCCGTCCGGCGAATCCACCTGGGGATGCTCGATGTCTTCTCCGTTCACCTGGTAGCGCTCCACCCACGTGCGGAAGTATCCTCTGGGCACGCCATTTTCCGCCGCGCAGCCGCGCACGCAATTCCCGCACCCGATGCACTTGCCGACGTCTATGGTCATGCCCCACCAGTGTTCGGCCGCGTTGTACCGCGAAGCGTCGCCGTCCAGCGCCGCACGCGCCGCGCCCGACAGGATAATGAACTTGCCCGCTCCCGCCAGCAGTTGCCGCCGATTCAGCTCCATGGCTCAGTCTCCGTTCTTAGATGGCCGGACGATGTGGGTTGTGACACGCGCCACAGGATGTCCCTCCCGCATGCTCGCTCGAAATCACTTGCGGAAAGCCTTTCGGCTTGGCGGAATCCGCCTCGTGACACCGCACGCAGAGCGTGGCCGGATCGGGCTTCACCGCCTGGTTCGCGATCGGGTCGCCGGCGTGCGCCGCCAGCGGGCCGTGGCAGGCTTCGCAGCCGACCTGCGCGTGCTTTCCCTGGTTCTTTGTTTGGACCACCTCGCCGTGGCAGGCTTCACACGCCTGGCGTCCCGCGAACGACACCGCTCGCGCCCGCACATCGTCGAGGGCTTCCGCCCGATAGTGCCCGTACTTGCCGAATCCGGCCGGTACCACGACATTCCGCACAACCAGAAACACCACCACCAGGATCGCCGCCACCAGCACCAGGCGGATCAGATGCTCCGATTCCTTCAGAATGGTCTTCACGGATGCCGCAGTGCACAGCATTTCGACAGCCAGTTCAGAAAATCTGTTGCGTTTATCGGCAATACACAAAACGCTGAGACTTCAGGCGATTCCAGGGCCATCTATAGCTGAGGGTTGCGCGGTGATACGCATGGATTTTGGGGCTGTTGGGTGATAAGGCGCTAGCGCTGCAAGCCCATTCAAGTGTCGTGCGCCTTCGACCTGCAAACCGCGCGACAATAAGCTCGATGACCGGTATCTATCGCTTCCTCCTCCAGCTATCGGCAGCCGCCATCCTCACCGCGCCCGTCGTCGCGCGCGCCGCCGCCCCCACCAATGTTCCTCTAGTCAATCCCGGTTTCGAAAGCCCCTATATCCCTTTCTCCGGCAACAATGGCCTGATCGCCGGTAATATCGCCAACGGCTGGTCCGATAACTCCACCTGGTCCGATTCCACCGTTCAATATACGCAGGAAACCAACAACCCTCATACCGGCGCATCCTGCCAGAAGATGGCCGTCGCTTCCATCGGCAGCGGCGAGGCCCAGTTCCTGCAGAGTATTTCCGTGGTCGCTGGATCGCTCTACACCGCCACCGTCTGGGTACGCGGCGATCCCGGAACGCAAGTCATTTTCCGCATCCAGGATGGTTCCGCGCCCTACGAATCCTACCTGGATATCTACGCCGCAGTCACCCCCGGCTGGCAGCAGATTGCCATTCACGGCTACATCGTCGTCAGCACCGGCGCCACCCTCATGATCGCCCTCGGCAGCCCGGGCACGGTCTGGATCGATGACGCCGCCGTCTCTTATGTCCCCGGATCCGCGCCGCCCACGCCCAATATTGGTCCCATCCCGACTTCGTTTTTCGGCATTCACGTCGCCCATTTTCTCGAAGGCGTTCTGTCCAACCCGGGATTCGAGCCGCCCTTCGTTTCGGCCGGGACAAATAACCCGATCTCCGGCAATGTGGCCATCGACTGGAACGATAATTCCTCATGGGCCGACGTCACCGTGACTTACTCGGAAGATACCACCGAACCGCATAGCGGGTCCGCGGCCCAACAGGTCGATGTGCAGGCTGTCGTCAGCGGGGCCGTACAGTTGGTCCAGCCTCTGACTGTGGTTCCAGGCTTGGCTTATACTTTTGCCGTCTGGCTGCGCGGGCTACCGGGAATGAGCGTCAATCTGATCCTGCAGAATCAGAATACCCCCTATAACTACTACGCCACTACGGCCGCGCAGCTTACCGCGAGTTGGCAGCAGTTTTCTGTCACTGGCCGGATTAACGATACGGGTTCCGTGCTGCTCATGATCCAAGCCACTGCGCCTGGAATATTTTCGGCGGATGACGCTTCGTTCACCGGCGCCGGCGGCCAGCCAGTCTACGGCGGTGTACCCTGGCCGGCCGCCCGTTTCGGAACGCTGCGTCTCTGGGACTCCGGCACCGCATGGACCGCCCTCGAACCGCTCCGCGGCGTCTGGAACTTCGCCCCGCTGGACGCCTGGGTGGCCGCCGCCCAGGCGAACGGCATACCGGATATTATACTCACCCTCGGCCAGACTCCCGCTTGGGCGTCATCCAATCCGGACGACGTGAACTACGTAGGCGCCGGTGCACCCGCCCCGCCCACCAACATCCAGGACTGGAGTGACTATGTCGCCGCCATCGCCCAACGCTATAAGGGCCGCATCCGCTACTACGAAATATGGAACGAGCCTAATGACGACACGTATTTTACGGGCACCGTCGCACAACTCGCGCAACTGACTCAGGCGGCATACCTGGCCCTCAAAGCCGTCGATCCCCAGATTACGGTGATGTCACCCGCCGCTTATTCGGCAGGCTATCTGGATACCTTCCTGGCTACGGGGGCGGGCCAGTATGTGGACGTCATCGGCTATCACATCTACGCCACCCCTCCCGAATCGACCGGCCCTCTGCTCGCCAATGTTCGCCTGGTCATGAACAAATACGGCCTCGGCGCGTTGCCCCTGTGGGATACCGAGGGCGCATCCGGCGACACCACCACCCCGCCCGCGCAGGCCGCCGCCTACCTCGTGCGCAAGTATCTCACCGACCTGGCTTATGGCGCGGGACGTTTTGACTGGTACACCTGGGGTGCGGCTTCGTCCTTCTGCGTGGGTACCGAGCAGACCAGCCCCTACGCCCTCACCGCGGCGGGCCAGGCCTATCGTTACCTGTTCGATTGGCTGTCGGGCGCGTCTCTCACCCAGGCGTTAATCGATCCGTCCGGCACCTGGCAGGTCTGGCTCACCCTGGCGGCCGGCGGACAGGGCGTCATCTTATGGAATCCGGACCGGAACGCGACGTTCACCATACCCGCCGCGCTGCAGGCGCGCGCAGTGCGAGATATTTTCGGCGGCGCAACGCCCGTTCAGGGAACCAGCCTCACGGCCACGGATTCGCCGGTCCTGCTCACCTCGTGCTGCCAGACGGCGCCCGCCATTGGTGCGGTCACCAACTCCGCCAGCTTCGCGGGAGCCGTTTCGCCCGGCAGCCTCGCCACCATCTTCGGCGCGGGCTTTGCGTCACAGGTGGCAGAGCCGGCCAGCCTGCCGCTGCCCGGGGATCTCGCGGGCGTCAGCGTTTCGATCGACGGCTTCAACAGCCCGATGCTCTACGCCGATTCCTCCCAGATCAACTTCCAGGTGCCCTTTGAAGCGCAGCCCGGCAGCGCCACCCTCCTGGTGCGCTCGCCGCTGGGGATGAGTTTGGAGTATCCCATCGCCATCGCCGCGGCCGCGCCCGGAGTCTTCGAGTTCGATGGGAGCCGCGCCGTGGCCACCGATGCCGCCGGCGTCCTGATCACGCCCGATCATCCCGCGTCCGCGGGCTCCGTGATCGTAGTCTATCTGACCGGTATCGGCAGCCTCTCCAATACGCCCCTCGATGGCGTGGGCGCTCCGCTGAACCCCCTCGCTTATGGCCTTCTCTCCACCACCGCCACCATCGCCGATGCGGCCGCCCCAATCCAATTTCTCGGACTGACGCCCTACTACGTAGGTCTGGCCCAGGCGAACATCCAGGTGCCGCAGCTCGCCTCCGGAGACTATCCCCTCGTCATCACGATCGACGGACTGGCCAGCGACCCCGTGATCCTCTCCGTAGCCGCCCCATAGTGTGCCGGCATTCAGCCTGCCCGCTTCAGCCCCGCCGCCACACGCGTTCAAGCTATACTGTTCCGAGTGAACAGAGAATATCATAAGTGGTACAGTCCCCATCTGCAGCGCGACATGGAACTGCTGGCGTTCGGGCACGCGGGGATGCCCGTTATCGTTTTCCCCACTTCCATGGGCCGCTTCTACGACTACGAAGAGCGCGGCATGATCGGCGCCATCGGCTATCAGTACGATGCGGGCCGCCTGCAGGCCTACTGCCTCGATAGCGTGGATTCCGAAAGCTGGTACAACAAGAAGATTCCTCCGCGCGAGCGCGCCCTGCGTCATCTCCAATACGAGAGTTACGTGATTCACGAGGCTCTGCCGTTCATCCGCTCACGCAACCCCGAGGC
>JBEKIM010000175.1:0-13125 GCA_050011755.1 Bryobacteraceae bacterium
TGCGCATGCATAAGTCGCCCGAAGAACTGGCGCTCATCCAGAGATCCATCGATATCACGTTGGATGGGCATCGCGCAGCATGGAGACGCGCGGCTCCCGGCGAGTACGAATATCAGGTAGCCGCCTCCATGACCGCCGTCTATTTCAACGCGGGATGCGAGCGGAATGCGTACGCGCCCATCGTGGGCTCCGGTCCCAACAGCACCGTTTTGCACTATTCGCGCAATTCCCGGCGCATGGATCGCGGCGAATTACTGCTGATGGATGTAGGCGCGGAGTGCGCCGGATACGCCGCCGATATCACGCGCACCATCCCGGTGGGTGCGCGGTTCAGCAAACGCCAGCGCGAGATCTACGAGGTGGTCCTGGGCGCGCAAAACGCCGTGATTGCCGCCATCAAGCCGGGCCTTCCCTTCGGCGACCTCAGCAAGGTCGCGCGCGATTACATCAATACGCACGGCAAGGATCTGCACGGCGAGCCGTTGGGTAAGTATTTCACGCACGGCGTCAGCCATCATGTGGGGCTCGACGTACACGACGCCACCGATTTCAGCCAGCTGCTGGCCGAAGGCAATGTCATCACCGTGGAGCCGGGCATCTACATTCCCGAGGAGAATATCGGTATCCGCATTGAGGATATGGTCCTGGTAACTAAGGATGGCGCCAGGTTGATGAGCGGCGCGTTGCCGCGCGATCCCGCCGAAATCGAGAAAGCTATCGGCAGGTGAGGGATGCAGCGCGTCAGCCGGCAAACCACGATCTACTGGGCGCTGCTGGCGGCTTCCTTTGCCGTTGCCATGGCCGCCAGCTGGACCAGCTTCGGTGAACAAATCGACAACGATGCTTACGACTGGATGTTCCGGTTGTATCAGCCGCCCGTATGGCAGCCCCAAAGCGTCGTGCTGGCCATCGATGAAGCGTCGCTGAATGCCTACGGCGGCGTGCCGGGCCTGCGCAAGCCCCTGGCCGAAGCACTTCGGCTGATCTCGACGGCCGCGCCCAAAGCCGTCGCGGTGGACGTGATTCTGACCGACGCGACCGACCTGCGGACGGATGCGCGTCTGGCGGGCGCCATGGCCCTGATCCCCCACCTGGTGCTGGCGTGTCAACTCCTGCCGGATAGCTCGGCCTGGGAAGATCCGCTGCCGTTGTTCGCGACCCATGCCGCGGCACTGGGACACGTGCACGTGGAGCAATCCGATCAACTGGACGCCGTGGGCCGGTCTTTGCCACTGGAGGAATTCACGGGGAGGGTGCGGCGCTGGGCCTTGTCGCTTGAAGCTTACCGCGTGAGCCGCAACGCGACGATCCTGGAGTCGCCGGAAGATCTGGAGGTGGGCGGGCGCACGATCCCCGCCACGCGCGCCGGCGGCCGGCAAATGCGCATCCGCTACGCGCCGCGAGCGATGAGTATTCCGCGGGTTTCGCTGCAGGCGCTGCTCGAAAATCCACATTTGGCCGATCAGTTTTCGGGCAAGGTGGTCTTCGCCGGGGTGACCGCGCAGACCGCGGTGCGCGACTGGCTGATCACGCCCTACTCCGGAGGCACCCCCATGGTCGGCGTCGAGATCCACGCCAATGCCTTCGAAACCATCGCGCAAGGCTTGTTTCTGACCGACGCGCCGCCATCCGCGGTCTTCGGTTTCAGTTTCCTGCTGGTCGCCGCGCTGGGCCTGACGTACAGCCGCTTCACCGGCCGCACGGCCAACGGCCTGGCTGCCGCGATTCTGGCCATCGCGCACGTGACGCCCTACTGGTGCTTTACTCACCGGATCGTCTTTTCGTTCTGCGCGCCGGTATCTTCGGCTTGGTTGTCGCTGATCGCCGCGGGTGGCTATCAATTGCTGGTGGTTCGCCGCAGCCTGCGCCGGTCCGAAGCCGAACGCGACCGCTACCGCCAGACCATCCACTTTGTCACGCACGAAATGCGCACGCCGCTCACCGCCATTCAGGGATCCAGCGAACTGATGGGACGCTATGCCCTGCCGGACGAGAAGCGCAAGCAGATCACCGAGTTGATCAACACCGAGTCGAAGCGTCTGGGCCGCATGATCGAAATGTTCCTCAGTGTGGAGCGTCTCTCCGCCGGCCAGGTGGAACTGAAGAAGGAGCCGTTCGCGGCGGGCGAGCTGATGGCCGGCTGTGTGGCGCGCGCGCGTCCACTGGCTGAGCGCAAACAGATCAAGATCCTGACGGAGGCCTCGGCAGGTGATATCGTGCTCACCGGCGACCGCGAACTGATGGAGTACGCCTTCTATAATCTGCTGACCAACGCCATCAAATACTCGCCTCCGCGCACGCAGGTTACCCTCGCCGCGGTGCGCAAGCATGGGCAGGCCTACATCTCGGTAGAGGATCAGGGCATCGGCATGGATAAGAAAGAGGTAAGAAAGATCTTTCAGAAATTCTACCGCACCAAACGCGCGGAGCAATCCGGCGAAGTGGGCACCGGCATCGGCCTTTCCATCGTGGAACAGATTGTGATCCAGCATTCCGGTACCATTGAAGTGATGAGCCGTCCCGGGGAGGGGTCCCGGTTCACCATGGTTCTGCCCGCGCCGGTTGCGGCTGCGCTGGCCAAAGAAAGCTGAGAATAAAGTTAATGCAGCGATTACTGGTTGTCGAAGACGATCCGGCCGTGCGCATGACCGTCGTGACGTTCCTGGAACTGGAGGGCTACTCTGTAGACGCCGTCGCCTCCACCGGCGAAGCCCTGGAACGGTTGTCGGAAAACAGCTACCCCATCGTAATCTCGGATATTTACATCGACGACCGCACCGGGCTGGACGTGCTGGACGCGGCCCGCAACAAGGACCCCCAGTGCTCCGTGATTCTGATGACGGCGCGCGGCACCATGGAAACCGTGATGGCGGCCACCCGCGGCGGCGCCTTCGACTATGTGGCCAAGCCGTTCGAAATCGACCGCATGCTGGACACCATCAAGCGCGCCGAAGCCGCGCGTCAGGACAAGGAGAAGGAAGCCGGCCCCGACGATCTGCCCGAAAGCGAAATGATCGGCAGTTCCGCCGCCATGGTCGAGATTTATAAGACCGCTTCCCTGGTGGCGCCCACCGACGCCACCGTGTTGATCGAGGGCGAGACCGGCACCGGCAAGGAACTGGTAGCGCGCATGATCCACCGTTTCAGCGCGCGGGCCAGCCAGCCCTTTGTGCCCGTGGATTGCGCGTCTATCGCGCCCTCGCTGCTCGAAAGCGAGCTGTTCGGCGCGTTGAAGGGCGCCTACACGGGCGCCGACCGCGACCGCACGGGCATGATCGAATCCGCCAATCGCGGCACCGTGCTGCTCGACGAGATCGGCGATATCGAGCTGAATTTCCAGTTCAAGTTGTTGCGTTTCCTCCAAGAGCGCGAAATCCGGCCGGTAGGCGCGGCGCGCGGCAAGCAGGTGGACGTGCGCGTGCTCGCCGCCACCAACCGCGACATGCAGAAACTGGTCGACGACGGCAAGTTTCGCGAGGACCTCTGGTTCCGGCTCAACGTCGTGCGCATCGTGATTCCGCCGTTGCGCGACCGCCGCGGGGATGTGCCGCTCCTGGCCCGGTTTTTCCTGAATAAATATAACGTGCGCTACAACCATTCCGCGCGCCTGATGGAATCGGGGCTGAAAGCTTTACAAGAGTATGTCTGGCCGGGTAATGTGCGCCAGTTGCAACACCTCATCGAGCGTCTTACGATTCTGGCCCCCAGCGGACGGGTTGACGGCGGCGCCGTACAGCACGCGCTTACCGCCATGGAATCGCGCGACGACCCCGGGGAAACCCTTGCCGAGGCTGAAGACGAGCAGATTCGCCGCGTGTTAGCCGCCACCGGCGGGAACAAGAGCCGCGCGGCGCAGATCCTGGGAATTGAACGTAAGACGCTCTACCGTAAGCTCGAGCGCATGAAACCCTAGGAATTTCCCCTAAAGTTCTAGGACCTTTGCCGTAGTTCTAGCAGTACTCCCTAGAACTATTTCTTACTTATTCTGCTGGTATTTACAAATATTTGTAGGTACTAGCACTTGATCGTAAACTCTTTTCTCTATATACTTGCTGCACAGGAAGGGTTACATTTCTTGATACAGCGGCTTGGTTTCGCCGGCCTGATAGCGGGGACGTTAGTTGCGCAGACCTTGTCGTTTACATCACAGACGATACCTGCGGGCAACTGGCCTATTTCCGTCCGTTTAATCGATTTCAACGGAGATAATAAGCCGGATATTGCGGTTATCAACGGCGGCGGCGCGGGCACGGTGAGCGTCCTGCTGAACCAGGGTGGCGGAAATTTTGCCCCACCCCTCGTTACTTTAACCGGCGGCATGGGCGCCGTATCCCTGACCGCTGGAGATTACAATCACGACGGCAAACCGGATCTGGCGGTAGTCAACAACCTTTCGAATAACGTCTCGATCCTGCTGGGCAACGGCGACGGCACCTTCCGCTTAACAAGCTACGCCGGCGTGCATGGAGGGCCGGTAGCCGTAACGGAGGCGGACTTCAATCGCGATGGCAACCCCGATCTGGCGGTGGTGAATAGCCTGACGGGCGACGTCACCATCCTGTTGGGCAAACCGGACGGGACCTTCCGGCCTGGAACCAGTCTTTACGTTGGAAGTTCGCCAACCGCGATTAGGGAAGGGGATTTCAACGGGGACGGCATTCCCGACCTAGCCGTCTCGAATGGTGCGCTTGGCCAGCAGGCGATCTATATTTTTCTGGGAAATGGCGACGGCACATTCCGGAGTGGCGCCACCCTGCAAGTGGGGAATGAGCCTTTTGCGATGGTGGCGCGCGATTTCAACCACGACGGCAAGACCGACCTGGCGGTCGCCAACCTCGCCTCGAATGACCTTTCCATTCTGCTGGGCAAGGGCGACGGCACCTTTCACCCAGCGGTAAACTATGCCGCCGGAACCGGACCGGTATCGGTTCGCGCCGGCGTCTTTAATCATGCGGGCAACGTCGATCTGGCGGCCTGCGCGGATGTCTCAGCCGCGGTGTTGGTGTTCCCCGGCAAAGGCGACGGAACCTTCCGTACGCCGATCTCTTTCCCCACTGGCGGCACCTGTAATTCGATCGCCGTGGGCGACGTAACGGGCGACGGAAGAACCGATATTGTCGCGGCTACGACCAACGGTGTCGTGGTGATGCTCAACAGCAGTTCCAACTAAACGTCCCGCTCCGAAAAGCCATCCCGTGCATCTACCGGGTCAGGCCGACGTCATATCTCCGTAACAGCCGTGCCAGCACTTGCGGATCGTCCGTCAGCCGGCGATCTTCCATGACGGCCAGAGCATCTTTAGCGCGGTCATAGATCGCGACGCATAGAGCGGAATCGTCGTGCCGGGAACGGTATTGAATCCCGTCCGATGTGTCCGCATGGTTCCACAGCGCCCGCGACCAGGCTTGCGAGACCGCGTACGCGGCGCTGCTCGCGAGTTCGGCCGTCGCGCCTAGCCGCGCGAGCCCAGGGCCGTGAAGTGCCACCAGCCGCAGTTCGCGCACGGCTTCGACAGTTGTCGCCGACCGGAGGGCCAGGTCTTCGAGCGCCAGTATCCGTACGGGTGGATTCCGGAGAAACGTCTCGGCGAAGCAAACCTCGATGGAGGTTCCGAGATAGCAGACCCGAAATCCGCCGGTGGGATCGTCGAAACGATGGACCGGTGGTTGGCCCGGCACGGGTCCGAACCATAGCGCGCCACTTGAGCGGTGCGGGTGGCGTGGGGAATGAATGCGCAGCAACCGCGCTCCAGCGCGCAAGCGGGACAATGGCAGCCTGCGGGGTAAATGGAGCCCGGAGATCATCCGGTCCGCTACCCGGCCTGCTCGCCGAAGGAGGCCGCCACCGCTAGCGCCGTTGCGATATCCCCCGCCTGAAGAACTTGCAAAACCGTCTTACTACCCAAACCTGGCACCGGGGCCAACAGCACGGAAAGTTGGGTCCACGGACTGCGCACCTGGAAGGCCCGGAGCGTTTCCTCCAAGCCCGGCATCACGCCGTCGTGTCCGAACTGGCAAGCCGGATAACAATATTCGCCCGATCCGCTGGGAACCGCCAGCAACCCGCGGCGGCGACGCCGCTTATCCACGGCCTGGCGGGTTATGCCTAATGCGTCCGCCGCCTGGCTTGACGATAGGGCCCCTCCCGCGGCGCGTAACAATTCCTGTTTGACGGCCGCTCCCCGAGCCATGGCCTGCACCAATGGGTCAACGGTGGAGACATCCACGCCGAGTGGCGCGAGATCCGATAGCAGTAGTGCGACGCCGCCGATATCGGTGGGAGCCGACAACGCCGTCTCCAGCGCTTCAGGCGATGCGCATCCGCTCAAGCGCTCCAACATTCGGACGGAGCGTTTCATGAACGCCCGCGCGAGGGCGGGTTGTCTCTCTCGAATCGCCGATTGCCTGGATCCCATTTTCCAGTTTTAGTTTACCATGTCCAAGGAGCGCTCCTCCGGACATCGGAAACCGTATCATTACTTTTCCGTCAACGCCGCATACCGGAAGCAGTCCGTGGCGTGATCGTTGACCATCCCCACCGCCTGCATGAATGCATAACAAATGGTCGACCCCACAAACCGGAAGCCGCGGCGCTTCAGGTCTTTGCTCATGGCGTCGGATTCGGCCGTCTTCGCCGGCAGCGCCTGATGCTTGCGCCAGGCGTTCACCCGCGGACGGCCGCCGGTAAACTGCCAGATATACGGGTCGAAGCTACCGAACTCTTCCGCCACCTTCAGAAACGCCTGCGCATTGCCTATCGCGGCGGCGATCTTCAGGCGGTTGCGGACGATGCCGGCGTCGCCCAGCAGTGCGTTCACTTTGCGCTTGCCGTAGCGCGCCACTACATCCGGGTCGAAGTTGTCGAAGACCTCGCGATACCGCGCGCGCTTGCGCAGGATGGTGTCCCAACTGAGGCCGGCTTGCGCGCCTTCCAGCACCAGAAACTCGAACAGCAGCCGGTCGTCGTGCACCGGTACGCCCCACTCCGTGTCGTGGTACGGGATGGAAAGTTCGTTACTGGCCCATGCGCAGCGATTGGTCATGGCATTAAGAAACCTTCGGCGGGGCGAAAAAGTGCAGCGGATCGATGGAAACGATCTTCCACTTCTTCCCCTTACGTTCCAGGCGGAACTTCACCACCTCGCGGCGGCGCTCCAACGGGTGCGGCTCCGAATTGCCCACGATCTCCAGGAACCAATCGAGTTCTTCGCTGCGGTGCGCGTCGTCGCCGCTGTCCGACATGATTTCAATCGAGTTGGTGAGGCTGGCGATATCCACCAGGGCCACCAGGTCGCGGCGAAAATCCTGGTAATGAGGCATCTCCGGGTCGACCGCGTCGAGGAATGCTCCAGGGTCGTCGGCGCTGAGCGCGGACGCGATCTTGGTGAACAGGTCGAAGATCTGCCCCGGTGCGTCCGCTGCAAACGCGGCGCCCGCCGCCACACCGCCCATCGTGAGAAAAAATGTGCGCCGTCTCATATGCCGTCTCATATCACGTCCTGTAACTCGCGTTGATGCGGATGTAGCCTTCCGTGAAATCACAGGTCCAGAAGCGCGCCTGGCCTTTGCCCTTTCCGCGCAGGGCCAGGCGGATCTCGCAATCGGGCGCGTCAAGTTTGGCCTGCAGCTCCGTTTCGGAAAATGGCGCGGCCAATCCGGCCCGGCAGACCGGCACACCCTGCATATCGATATCGGCATAGCGCGGATCGAACGCCACGCCCGCATTACCAGCCGCCGAGAGGATGCGGCCCCAATTCGGATCGGAGCCCGCTACGGCTGTTTTCACCAGGGGCGAATTGGCGATGGAGCGAGCCAGGCGTGCGGCGGCGTCATCGCTGGGCGCGCCCGAGATCAGGATGGTGATCAGCTTACGGGCTCCCTCGCCATCGCGCGCGATGCTGCGCGCCAGTTCCTCCGCGATGCCCGCGATCCGCTCTTCGACGGCAGCCATTTCCTTGGGATCGGGCCGCACTCCGGAAGCGCCGTTCGCCAGCAGCAGCAGCGTATCGTTTGTGGACGTGTCGCCATCCACCGAGATCCGGTTGTAGCTGCGCTCCGCGGCGCGGCGCAACATACGGCGCAGCATCACGACCGGAATCTGGGCATCCGTGAGGATAAAACCGAGCGTGGTGGCCATGCGCGGCTGGATCATGCCCGAGCCTTTGGTCATGCCTGCTATACGCACAGTAGCGCGCCGCAGTTTCACCTCGGCAAATGCCTCTTTGGGCACCAGGTCGGTGGTCATGATGGCGCGCGCCACTCTGCCGAAGCCGTCTTCGCGCAGATCCGCGACCAGGCGGGGTAGGGCATTGAGGATGAGCTTCGCATTCAGTTCCACCCCGATCACGCCGGTGGAAGCGGGCATCACGTGGTTCACCGGCAGCCGTAACAGCCGCGCCGCCGACCGGCAGCAGGCCAGCGCGACGGTGTCGCCCGTGCGGGTGGCGCAGTTGGCGTTGCCGGCATTCACCAGGATCGCGCCCACCGCGCCGCGCGATGCCGCCAGGTGGCGGCGGCAGAGTTTCACCGGCGCCGCTTGCACCCGGTTCCCGGTGAAGACGCCGGCGGCTGCGGCAGGCAGGCCGGAGACTATCAACCCAAGATCGTCCTTCTCCGCCTGGCGTATGCCGGCGTACGTGGCGGCGTAGCGATAGCCTAGCGGCAGTTCCATTTTACGATTCTCCCAGAATGTCGCCGCCGGAGATGCGCTGCCCGTTGGCGAAAGCTTCGGCGGCGATGCGCTTTCGGCCTTCGAGTTGCACCTCGATCAGCTCCAGCGCGGCTCTCGCCTCCGGCGGGCCGCATATCGCACGCAGTGGCCGCGTTAGCAATTGGCCGGCCTCGCCCACGACATCGCTCGCAGCGTTGCTCGCCAGCGGGCGCGATTTCCAGATGTGCAGTTGCTGCCCGCGAAAGCGCGTGTAGGCCCCCGGCCAGGGCTCAAAACCGCGCACCCGATTGTGAATGCTTTCGGCCGTCCGCCCCCAGTCGATGAGCCCGTCTTCCTTCTTCAACAGCGGCGCGTATGTGGCCTGCGCGGAATCCTGCTTTTCGGGGACGATGGACGCGATTCGGTCCAACGTCTCTACCAGCAGCCCGGCGCCCATCAGCGCCAGCCGCGCGCCCAGTTCCACGGCATTCTCATCCGGCGCAATGTCCGTCTCCGCTTTCAGCAGCATATCGCCCGTATCGAGTCCGGCATCGATGCGCATGGTGGTGACGCCCGTGCGCTTCTCGCCGTTGGCGATGGCCCATTGCACCGGACCCGCGCCGCGGTATTTGGGCAGCAGCGAGCCGTGCACGTTGATGATGCCGTGTTGCGGAATATCGATGATGGATTGCGGGATGATCTGGCCGTACCCGACCACCACCATGGCGTCAGGCCGCAGAGCCGCCAAAGCCGCGACGGCCTCCGGCCGCCTGATCCGCTCAGGCTGGTACACGGGCAGGCCCAACCGCAGCGCGGTTTCTTTCACGGGCGAGACTGCCATTTGCCGGCCACGTCCACGCGGACGGTCGGGTTGGGTGACAACGGAGACTACTGCATGCCCGGCGGACACCAGCGCTTCCAGGGTGGGAACGGCGAATTGAGGTGTACCTAGAAATATGACGCGCATGCGTTGAGGGAGGCCTGTGGGACAGATGTGGGGCGGCCAATCCTGGCCGCAGCCGGCTTAGCCGCCTGAAAGGCGGCCGCGGGCACGATTGCCCACCCCACAAGGCGACGGTGCCCCACTTACTCCCATTCTCCGGCTCTCACCAGTTTCTTCACTTTGCGGCGGATCAAATCCCGCTTCAGGGCGCTGACGTGGCTGATGTAAAGTTTGCCGTGCAGATGATCTGTCTCATGCAAAAAGGCGCGCGCCAGCAGGTCTTCGCCGGTCTTCTCGAAGAACGCGCCGGCGGCATCCTGCGCGCGCACTGTCACGCGCTTCCCTCGCTTCACCTGCTCGCGGAATCCGGGGATGCTCAGGCAACCCTCTTCGCCTTCCTGCTTGCCTTCTACACGCAGGATCTTCGGATTGATCAGCACCAGCTTGTCCGCCGGATTCTCCGCATTGGAAATGTCGATGACGGCGATCTTGCGGGAGAAGCCGATCTGCGGCGCGGCCAGCCCCACACCCTTGGCGGCATACATGGACTCGAACATGTCTTCGAGGAACTTGTCGAGGTCCGGCGTACCGAATTCGGTAACATCGTCCGCCTCGCGCTCCAACACCGGATCGCCGTATTTCACGATTGGATAAACCATATTTCAGAAATCCCGCACCTGCTTCAGATATCCTTTGAAATTGCGCTGCGTCTCGCCGAGCGAATCGCCGCCGAACTTTTCCAGAAATGCCTGTGCCAGCACCAGCGCCACCATCGCCTCCCCAATCACGCCGGCGGCGGGAACTACGCAGACATCCGAGCGCTCGTAGGCCGCCAGGGCGGGCTCTCTGGTGGTCAGCTCTACGGATTCGAGCGGACGGCGCAGCGTGGAGATGGGCTTCAGGAATCCGCGCACCAGCACGTCCTGGCCGTTGGTGATGCCGCCTTCCAGACCGCCGGCGCGATTGGCGCCGCGCGTAAAGTGGCGGGCCTCGCGATCGTAGTGGATGGTATCCTGCACCGCCGAGCCAAAGCTGGCGGCGTTCTCCCGAGCGAATCCCACTTCAACACCCTTCACCGCTTGAATGGACACGATGGCCTGCGCCAGGCGGCCATCCAGCCGCGCGTCCCAGGTGATGTGCGATCCCAGGCCGGCCGGCAAGCCGCGCGCGACCACTTCGAACACCCCACCCACGGTATCGCCCGTGCGATAGGCCTGGTCCACGACTTCTTTCATCCGGGTTTCAGTGGCGGCATCCACGCATCCCAGCAGGACTTCCGTCTTCTGCCGCAACGCCGCTACTTCTTCCCATCCCGCCGCTCTTCCCAGCCCCACGCTGCCGACCGCGATCACGTGGCTCGCGATATCGATGCCGAACTCGATCAGCAAGGCCTTTGCCAGCGCGCCCAGCGCCACGCGGGCGGTGGTCTCGCGCGCGCTGGCCCGCTCCAGAATGTAGCGCGCGTCGCTGAAATTATATTTGATGGCGCCCGCCAGGTCGGCATGTCCCGGACGCGGGCGGGTAACTGGCTTCTTCTTGTCTTCCGCGCCGTCCACATCTTCCACGGGCAGCGCTTCCGTCCAGTTTTGCCAGTCCCGATTGCGAATGATGATGGCGATCGGCGATCCGATGGTATGCGAATGCCTCACACCGGACACAATCTCGGCGCGATCCTGTTCGATCTTCATGCGCCCGCCGCGGCCATAGCCCTGCTGGCGGCGCCAAAGTTCGTGATTTATGGTGTCGAGAGAGACCGGCACTCCGGCGGGAAGTCCTGTGAGGGTGGCTACCAGGCACTCGCCGTGCGACTCCCCGGCGGTTTCAAATCGCAGCATTTGCCGAGAAGTTTTATGGTAACAGAGGCGCGCTCCGCCCCGCACCGCTACATCTCGCGCCGGCCCTCCATCGCTTTCCAGATTAGTTAGAGAGATAGACCGCCGCGTGGCTTCGGCGCCGGGAGCGTAGAAGGAGGCTCAGAAGGCACGCCGGTCTTGCCCTCGGCGCCACCTAGGCCGCTGGCAGCGGTGTCGAGTTCGCCGGTGAATTGACGATTAGTGAAGGAGATGCAGGGCGGCCGTAGCATGTAGCAGTCCGGCGAAGCTGGATGGTAAACTCCAGGCATGGGCCGGGTTGAAGAGATTGAGGCAGCCATCGAGAGTCTGTCCCCCGAGGAGTTTCGTCGCGTGACCCAATGGGTGTTTGAGCGCGAGCAGTTGCAGTGGGATGCACAGATGGACGACGATGCCGCGGCCGGAAAGCTTGACTTTCTTTTCGACGAGGCCGGCAGGGAAGCCGAAGAAGGGCCCCTTCGCGAATGGCCGCCGGCGAGATGAAATCCCGCGCCAGTCGGCGATCCTGGAACTTGTTCCGCGGCCTTCCGGCCCAGTTCAGGCGCTGGCAGTTAAGAACTATCAACTCTGGCTCACGGACCCGGACCACCCTTCTCTTCATTTCCACCGTTTGCGGGGTAGTTCGGATCGTTACTCCGTTCGTGTGGGCGATCACTATAGGGCGATTGGCCGCATGGGAACGCGCGACGTTCTCTGGGTCTGGATCGGCACCCATGAAGAGTACAACCGGCTTGTGCGCGGAGAGCGTACAGCCACCCTCACCGGTTCGTGAGCCTAGTTCAACCGAAAGAAGCGTCCATCGGGGGCAAGTCAAGATCAAGTGCCTGCTTCTTCGGAGCCTCTGCGGCGGCTGCCACTGTCTTACATCTCGCGCCGGCCCTCCATGGCCTTCCACATGGTGACTTCGTCCGCGAACTCTATGTCGCTGCCCACCGGAATGCCCATGGCGATGCGCGATACCTTGACGCCCAGCGGCTTCAAAAGTTTAGATAGATAGACTGCCGTGGCTTCGCCTTCCACGGTCGGATTGGTAGCCGCGATAATCTCCTCGATCCCGCCCGCGCCGATCCGCTCCACCAGGCTCTTGATCTTGAGCTGCTCCGGACCCACGCCCTTCAGCGGCGACAGCGCCCCGTGCAGCACGTGGTACAACCCGTTAAACTGCCGCGTGCTCTCGATGCCCAGGATGTTAGGCGCCTCCTCCACCACGCACAGCACTTTCCGGTCGCGGTTCGGATCGCGGCAAAATACGCATAAATCGCCGTCGCTGATGTTGTTGCAGACGTGGCACAGGCCCAGCTTGTCCTTCACGTCGAGAAGCGCCTGTGCCAGTTGTTCGGCGTCCTCCCGCGACGCCCGCAGGACGTGGAAGGCCAGCCGCTGCGCGGACTTCTGGCCCACGCCCGGCAGGCGTTTGAATTCGTTGATCAACCGCGCCAGCGGCTCCGCGAAATCAGGCATGGATTAAAATAGGCCGGGCGGCAGACCCATGCCCCCCAACATCCCGCTCATCTTCTGCTGGCTCTCTTGATCCACCTTTTTGGCGGCTTCGTTGCAGGCGGCCAGCACCATGTCTTGCAGCATCTCGACATCTCCCGCCACCTCGGGGTCGATCTTGACGCTCAGCACGTTTTTGTGCCCGTCCATTCCGACGGTGACCATGCCGCCGCCGGCCGAAGCCTC
>JBEKIM010000176.1:0-23924 GCA_050011755.1 Bryobacteraceae bacterium
TCCCACCAGCCCTACGATATTAAGGATGTCATTCATCGCATCGTCGACGATGCCGGGTTCTTCGAAGTCCACGAGCACTTCGCGCGGAATATCGTGGTCGGTTTCGCGCGGCTCGCCGGACGCCCGGTGGGTATCGTCGCCAATCAGCCCGCCTATCTGGCGGGGTGCCTGGATATCGATTCATCCGTGAAAGGCGCGCGCTTCGTGCGCTTCTGCGACGCCTTCAACATCCCCATTCTGACCTTCGAAGACGTGCCCGGCTTCCTGCCCGGCACCGGGCAGGAATTCGGCGGCATCATCCGGCATGGCGCCAAGCTGCTCTATGCCTACGCCGAGGCCACTGTGCCCAAAGTGACCGTCATCACCCGTAAGGCATACGGCGGCGCGTATTGCGTCATGGGGTCGAAACACATTCGCACCGATATCAACCTCGCCTGGCCCAGCGCCGAAATCGCCGTCATGGGACCGGAGGGCGCGGTCAACATCGTCTACCGCCGCGAACTCTCCGCGGCCGCCGACCGCGACGCCGTGCGCGCGCAAAAGACCGAAGAGTTCCGCGAGCGTTTCGCCAATCCCTTCATCGCCGCCGAGCGCGGCTTCATCGACGATGTCATCGAGCCGCGCGAAACCCGCCCTCGCGTCATCCGCGCCTTCCGCATGTTGGAGAATAAGGTGGACACTACGCCTCGCAAAAAGCATGGCAATATACCGCTATAAAGGGGCCGCCCTTCGGGTGCGCGTACTTCTCCTGCTGTGCGCATCCTCCATCCTGTCAGCCGCCCCTCGCCCGATTCACTGGCGCAGCGTGAACGCCGAGGCGCTGCGCCACTTCACCGCGCTCCTGCGCATCGATACATCCAATCCGCCGGGCAACGAAACCGAAGCCGCCAAATACCTCGCGGGCGTGCTCGAGCGGGAAGGTATCCCGGTGAAGCTGCTGGCGCTCGAACCCGCCCGCGCCAACCTGGTGGCCCGCGTTCGCGGCAACGGCTCCGCGCGGCCCATCGCCATACTGGGCCATACCGACGTGGTCCCCGCGCCACGCGCCAAATGGTCGCTTGATCCCTTCGCCGCCGTCCACAGGAAAGGTTTCATCTACGGCCGCGGCGCGGTCGACGACAAGGAGATCGTGACCGCGGCCCTTATGGTGATGCTGCTCTTGCAGCGCGAACACGTCAAGCTCAATCGCGATGTAATCTTCGTAGCCGAAGCCGGCGAGGAAGGCACGCCCGCCGTGGGCATCGACTTCCTGGTGAACCGCCATTGGGACGAGATTGCCTCCGAATACGCGCTGGCTGAAGGTGGATCGGCGGTGGCCCAGGGCGGCCGCGTGCGCTACGTCGCCATCACCACCGCGGAGAAGGTGCCGCGCGGCGTCCGCCTGATCGCCCGCGGACCTTCAGGGCACGGATCGCGCCCCTCGCCGGATAACGCAGTCCTGCGCCTGGCCGCCGCTGTCGCCAAACTGGGCGAGTGGCGCACCCCCTTGCGGCTGAATGACACCACGCGCCTTTATTTCGAGCGCCTCGCCGCCATCAGTCCGCCCAGCGACGCGGAACGCTACCGCCATGTGGGCGATCCCGCGCGCCTGGCGGAGATCGACCGTTATTTCGAACGCGACGAGCCGGCGCATGACGCCATGCTGCGCACCACGCTGGTGCCCACCATGCTCCAGGCCGGTTTCGCCTTCAACGTCATCCCGTCGGAGGCCGAAGCCTACATCGATATCCGCGCGTTGCCGGATGAAGATATGCCGCGTTTTTACGAGGAAATGCGCGAAATCGTCGCCGACCCGCATGTGGAAATCGAGCCGCGTAAGGCGGACCGTCCCGCCACGCCGGCATCCCGCACAGATACTGCCATGTTCCGCGCGCTGGAACATGTCCAGCGCAAGATGTTTCCGGATGCGATAACGCTGCCTTCCATGTTGACCGGCGCCACCGATATGGCGCAATTGCGCGCCAAGGGCGTGGAGGCGTACGGCTTCGGTCCCGTGGTGGAATCGGGCGACCCCGGCGGAGCCCACGCCGACGACGAACGGCTGGCCGAAGCGGCGCTCTACAAGCTGGTCGAATTCCTTTGGGCTACAATCCTGGAAGCCGCCACCTGATTCGAAACCGTGGGGCAGGCCCGCAGCCTGCCGGGTCCTCCCGGGACCCGCCACCCCAACGCCATTAAAGTATAATAGGACATGAAATTACTGCTTTAACATCTGTGCATCCATCAAAGCGGAGTGCCGTCATGGATAACGGCGTCCGCCTCGAGGAGGTAGCGAATGGAAAAGATCTGGCTCAAGAGCTATCGGGCCGGTGTTCCGGCCGAAATCGACCTCAACGAATATGCTTCTCTCAACGATGTCCTCGCGCAAAGCTGCCGCAAATTCCGGGATCTCCCGGCCTTCCGCAATCTCGGCACGACCATTACCTACGCCGAACTCGACCGTCTGAGCCGCCACTTCGGCGCCTGGCTGCAAAGCCTGGGCCTCGCCAGGGGCGCGCGCGTCGCGCTGATGATGCCCAATCTGCTGCAATATCCGGTGGCGTTATTCGGCACATTGCGCGCCGGCATGATCGTGGTCAATGTGAACCCGCTGTATAAGGCGCGCGAAGTGGAGCACCAGCTTAAGGATTCCGGCGCCGAAGTCATCGTCATTCTGGAAAACTTCGCGCATGTGCTGGAGGATGCGCTGGCGAACACTGCCGTCAAACACGTGGTCACCACTCAGGTGGGCGATCTGCTGACGCCGCCCCGCCGCCTGATGGTGAATTTCGCCGTCAAGCATGTGAAGAAGATGGTGCCGGAATGGCATATCGACGGCGCCATACGGTTCCGCGTCGCGCTGGAGCGCGGCGCGCACGCGCGGCTCGACGACGCCACTCCCACTCACGCCGATATCGCTTTCCTGCAATACACCGGCGGGACTACCGGAAGATCCAAAGGCGCAATGCTGACGCACGGTGGGCTGGTGGCGAACATGCTGCAGGCGCGCGCCTGGTCGCGCGGCTTCCTCGAAGAGGCCCGGGAGGTGGTGGTGACCGCGCTGCCCATGTACCACGTTTTCTCCCTGACCACCAATTGCCTGCTGTTCATCAAGCTGGGTGGCCTGAATCACCTGATTACGAATCCCAAAGACATGCCGGGGTTCGTGAAAGAATTGAGCAAAACATCGTGGACCGTCACTACCGGCGTCAATACGCTGTTTAACGGATTGCTGAATACTCCCGGTTTCGCGGAACTGGATTTCAGCCGCGTGAAGTTCGCGCTGGGCGGCGGCGCCGCCGTGCATCGTACGGTTGCCGAGCGCTGGCAGGCCGTCACGGGGCGGCCCATTTTTCAGGGCTATGGGCTGACCGAAACCTCGCCCTTCGTGACGTGTAACCCATTGGACGGGGAATACTCCGAGTCGATCGGACTGCCGCTGCCCTCCACCGACGTCACCATTATGGATGAAGAGGGACGCGAACTGCCGCCCGGCGTGGAAGGCGAGATCTGCGTCAAGGGTCCCCAGGTGATGGCGGGCTACTGGCGGATGCCCGGCGAAACCGCGGGAGCATTCACCCCCGACGGATGGCTCCGCACGGGCGATATCGGCATCATGGACGATTCCGGCTACCTGCGCATCACCGACCGGAAGAAGGATATGATCCTGGTTTCCGGCTTCAACGTCTACCCCAATGAAATCGAAAACGTCATCTCCGCCGTGCCGGGCGTCATCGAATGCGGCGTAATCGGCGTGCCGGACATCATTGCGGGTGAGGTCGTCAAGGCGTTCGTGGTGACCGAAAACCCGAGCCTTTCAGCGGACCAGATTGTTTCCTATTGCCGAAAGAATCTGACTAACTATAAGGTTCCGAGGATGGTGGAGTTCCGGAGTGAACTGCCCAAGACCCCAGTCGGTAAGATCTTGCGCCGTGAACTGCGGGCCATAGCCATAGCCGACCAGGCCGCATCGGAGTCCAGCCTGGCAGCCCAAATCGCGCGCCGGTAGGGGGGCCCTGTCGCTCTTCCGGCGAAGGCCTCGCCGGCCGCCTGCAAGACTCGCCGCAACTCTGCCTGTCATCCCGTGTTACTCAGATAATCCGCGGGGGCAACGCGCGCCCTTCCAGCCTGCATAGTCCTGAAACGCGGTGCCCCTTCCTGCTTCATCGTGCGCTCACATCGTGAATTTACATACTTCGCCCGTGCCATGGTAATCATTCGATACCAACTCGCCCGTCGGACATGGTAAAGTATCACCACAGATACGGGAACCATCATGAAGGCCTGCTTGATTGCTTTTCTCCTCGTTCTTGCCGTTAACATCCAGGCATCTCAGAACCTGGAGCGTGCCCGGCAACTGGAAGACTCCGGGGATGGCCCCGGCGCGCGCGCGCTGCTGGCGCATGCCGCTCAAACGGACCCGCACAACATCGCGGCGCTCACCGAATATGCTGAATTCCTCGACGGTCACTCGGATCCGGCCGCCATCGAGGCTTACAACAACCTGCTGGCTGCGCTGGACGGCACCGCCCACCGCGCGGAACGCGCCGCGGTGGCGCGCCGCATGGTCGAATTGTACTTGCTCGCCGGCGACCGGACGGGCGCCTTACGCTCGCTCGAAATCTGCCAAAGCGCCGGCGGCAGCGGCACCCTTCCCGCCCCGGCGCAGGTTGCGCCCGCGGGCGAACGTCAATACGTAGAGATACCTGGTCCGCTTTCCTCATTTGGCCGCATGGCGGCCGTCTCGAGCACTTCACAGCCCGACGATCTGCTGCCCGCCCTCGCGCGCAACGTGGTCACCAATGGCTTTCAGGCGGCCCACAGTAACGAAGCCCTGGAACAGACCGAGTACCTTAAGCTCGTGCATCGCTACCTCTCGCAAGCCCGGGAGATCGAAAAGCTGGCCGGTCCGGACAAAGTCATCAAGATCGAGACCTGCGACTCGCCGAACGCCGGCGACTTGCTGAAGATCCTCGGCTTCCGCATGCGCGGTGGATGCGGCAGCGAAGTCGTCCTCGAGACCGTCAACGCTACGCGCGCGTTCCTGACGACCGATTCCGGCTTCCCTCTTCCCACCCTGGAACAGGCCCTGCGGACCAATCGTCCGTTGGTCTACGACTATCACCCGGCGCGCGTTCCCGTGCTGTTCGGCTCCGATTACTGGCTCTCCGAAAAGGAAAAGGAAAACAGCAATTTCCTCGACGTGTTGCTGTCCGATCCGGCGCTGTGCCGCCTGTACCTGGGGATTTCCAAGTTGGACCGTGAAACCGCCGAGGTGTTCCGTAAGAGCATTGCCATCGCGCATCTGCGGGCCTACGCCCACGTGCTGGATTTCTTCGGAGGCATGTTCGAGGTCCGCGATGGCAAGGCCGTAGTGCCCGGCGCCCCGCGCAGCGTAGCGGCGTGGACCGAACTGGCCGGCGCGCCGCCGGACCAGGGCGCTGCGTTCTTCGAGAAACTGATGGCCAAGGACGACGGCTGGCTGGCCAGCTACTACGACTCCCTCGCCCGCATCAACGGTCCGGTCCGGGACTATCTCACCGAGCCCGCCCGCATGCTGCGCTTCTACCAGGCCATCCGCGGTAAGGTAACCAGCCCGGGACCCGCGCGCCCCGTTTTCCGCGCCAACGCGGATATGATGCTGCTGACCACGCGCTTGTGGCTCGAACCCGATGGCCGGCTGCACGTCCCTGGCAATCTGCAGGTGTGGAAGGATCTGTTTGCCGTGCATCCGCAAGGCAGGTACGACGCCAAGCTGACGCGCGCGGCCGGCTCCTGGAAGGACGCCGATGACGTCCTCGAAGCCCTATTCGGGCTCACCCGCAAAACCGTGGAGAACGAGCCCCTCAAGATCTTCATGGCCATCGGCGATCTGGACCGCTATCGTTCCAAGCCGCTGTCGCCGGAGACGGTGGACTTACTGGCGCGCAACTATCATGTGTATGGGAGCCAGTATGCCATCTTCAACGACGCCGCCAACGTCAGCGACAAATCGATCGTCCAATTCATAGATACAGCCGAGGAACTGAGCCGCCTGAAGGACCCGGTCCTGCGCGCCGACACGCTCGGTACCATGGAATCGCTGGTGGGAATCTGGCAGATCCTTTCCCGCTCCGGGAGCCTGCCTGCGGCTAAAGCCGACGAGACCTTCGCGGCGCTGCTGACCCCCTTCCCCACGGTGCACGACGATCGCACGCTGTTTGACGCCGGGCGCGCCGGCGTGACCCTGCTGCTTTCCGCCACCGGCACAAAAGCGGGCGCGCCACCGCAAGAGCGCATCCTCGACCTGCTGGCCGGCGCGGCTGAGCCCACCGACGTCGAGTCTCACACCCAGCTCGTGGAAGAGATGATGCGCATTCTGGACGCCCAGCACATCGTCCCCCTCGACGACCTCTTCGCCCTGGCGAATCATTTCGACAATCTGACGCGCGGCGAGAAGCTGAACACCGCGCTGCTGAATCGCATGGCCACGCGCATCGCGGATATCCCGCTGTCGCGCGCCAGCCTCAGCGCTAACGAGAAAAACGCGCTTTCTTTCGGCTACTGGACGGATAAACACGTCGATGCGGAACGTAAGCTGAATTTGCGCGCCGCCGTGGAGAAGGCCTCCGGCGAAAAATTGAAGGATGTGCGCGGCCTGCTGGCGCCCTTCCTGCGGGACACGCTGGTGGCATACAACTATGTCCACTACGCGCCGCCCGGCGCGCAGATCCTGTACACCAATCCGCTGTTCGTGCGCGGCCACGATTTTCTTGGAATGCAGGGCGGCAACCGCATGTGGCGGACCACGGAAGTATTCGGTTCGGGTTGGCCTTCGAATGCGGGCGGCCGGTTGGTCGGTTCGCTGGCAGGCCTGCCCTACGCGCTGGCCGAGGCCGAACAGAACTTCCTGGTTCCGGACCAGACCCAGGCGCTCATCTGGGGCGACCTGGTGCCGCAGATGATCGTCAGCGCCGTCATCCCACGCTGGTGGAATGTGACTCCCTCGCAGTTGCATTGGGTGGCGCTGCACATGCGTTACGCGGAATCCCTGCTCGCCCAATCCGCGCTCGACCCCGCGCTCCGCGGAGAAGCCCTGGGCATATTGAGCGTGCAGGCGGCGCCGGCGCGCGTGGGCCAGGTGGCTGCGCTGCTCGCGGATGGCGACGTGCGCGCGGCGCTGAATAAGGTCACCCCGTCGGAGTTATTCGTGCTGGCCTCCCGCATGGCGAAGATGGAGACGAATGGCCGGCGCGATGCGTCGCCGCTGCTCGCGGAGATTCGCCGCCTGGCCGCCGCCTCGCCCGATCGGATCAACGAAACCGTCATCTCGGCCGCATTCGGGACGCCCAAGCCCACGTTGGCCAACTCGTACCGTCCGGAATTGCTGAACCTGCGCACGTTCCCGACTTTAATGGGATATTCCAGCCGCATTCTGGCCGAAAGCTGGGAATCCAACGCACTGTACTGGGCGGAACTGGCGGACGAGACCAACGTGCAGCCTTCGCAGCTCAATGTGCGCATCCCGGAATGGACCCAGAAACTCGTTGAGCACATCTTCGCTTCGCATCTGGAGGACTGGCCGGCGGTGCTCCGCTCGCTGCGCGCGGTGGGAGACGAAGTACGCACTAAGGCGCGCCAGCAGGCTGTCGCGCAGGCATCGCCGCAACAACCGGCTAACGGAGGCAACTAAGGGGGCACTCATGCAATTCATATCCCGGCGTGGTTTTCTAGGAGTGGCGGCAGGTACGGCCTTACTGAAGGCGCAAGATGCGCAGCGCCCCGTTTTCCGCGTGAAAGTGGATATGGTGGTGCTGAGCTTCACCGTCACCGACAGCCATAACCGCTATATCAACGGCTTGAAGAATTCGGATTTCAAGATCTACGAAGACGGCATCGTGCAGAAGATGGCCACCTTCGCCGAGGGCACCAAGCCGCCCATGCAAGTGCTGGAAGACGGCACCACGCGGCCGCTGACCGCCGGCGAGGCCGCCGAAGCCCCCGGCAACCCCGGAATCGACCTGCATAGCGACGCCTTCGTGGGCACGAACGTCTTCGTGCTTTTCGATACCAGCAATTTCATGTATCGCGGCTTCGTATACGCCGAGGACGCCATCGCCGATTTCGTGCGCGGCCTGGACCGCGCCGATTCCGTGGCCGTCTATACCTTCAGCCGAAATCTATCCCGCGCCGCTACGCTGACCCGCGACCGCGGCGATGCCATCGGCGGGCTGCGCAAATCCGTGGCCGGAGACGATACTGCGCTCTACAACGCGCTGCTGCTGACCCTGCGCGACGCGGCCAAAGTGCCCGGCCGCAAAGTTGTGATCGTGTTCTCGAACGGCCCGGACAATGCCAGCATGGTGGCGCCCGACGACGTGCGCGCGGTAGCCGAAGACGAAGGCATTCCCATTTACGTGATCTCCACCAACGAGGTCAACAAAGATCCCATTTCGAGCGGCGTCTTCCGGCGCATCGCTACGCGCACCGGCGGCAAAGCCTATTGGGCCAAGACCTGGCAGAAGCAGGTAGAGGCTTTCGAATCCATCCGCGAGGACTTGGGCAATTCCTATACCGTGACTTACTATCCGCAGCCGAATCCGAACGAGGGCTTCCGTAAGATTTCGGTCGATATTGTGACCGACATCGGCAAGAAGTATCGTGTCCGATCCAGGCCCGGCTACCGGCCGCGCGGCGGCTTCTAGCCAACGTGGGGCAACGTCGAAGGCGCCCCACATCTGGTTTTTCATCACGCGCTACCCTACCTGGCGGTTTGCAGTTTGAGCGCCGGCGACAGCCCCGAGTTGTTATTGGCCAGATCGAAGGCCTTCACCTGGTAGTTATACAGGGTGTCCATATTCAGTCCGGAGTCCCGGAAACTCGGTTGGGTAGTGGTGGCGATCTGAACACCGGTGCAAGACCCGCCCGGGTTTTTCGGGCTGCAGCGGTACACAGTGTAACCGGCCACTCCCACGTTGTCCGTAGAAGCAGTCCACGAGATATTGGTCGAATAGTAGCCCGCCGTTCCAGCCGGCTGGGAGGGCGTCGATGGCGGAGTCTTGTCCGGCGCGTCGACCAACAGACCGTAGTAGGCTAAACCGGTGGTAGTGAACTCTGGCACCGCATCGGCGGCGTCGGCCAGCGCATTCTCCTCGTGCAGGATATCAGAATCGCTGCAACTGCCGCTCTCGACGGTGCACCGGCAGGTGGCCGCTCCGCCATTGGCGGCCGTGCCGTCATAGGTCTGGTAGGCGAAGAAGTAGTTGGGGCCTTCCGGTACCGAATAGACCATCTTCGTATAAGCCGCCAGGGATTGTATAGTCTGAAGGAAAGCCGAGTCGAGGGGCGCCCAGAAGCTCATTGGATCGCGCGCGCGGAAGTCGTTACCCTGCAGTACGCCAAATTCGCTGTTTTCCATCTTCCACGCCCAAGCCTGGCCGAGCGCGATGGGTTTGCCGGCAGCCGCGGACAGACTGGCAACGGTCAGGGCGTTCGCGATCAGGCTGACGCCGCCCTCGGTGTTTACTGGAAAGATATGGATATCGATATAGTCTAACGGCAGGGCAATGTAAGCGTCGATGTATTCCAGCAGGCCGGACGGCGGATAAGCGCCCATCCAGGTGCCGAATCCAGCGCCCATCTTGGGAGGCGTGGACATGTTTAGGGCATTGACGGCGTTGATTTCGCCCTGAATCATTTGCGCGGCGTCGGTGGGGTTGTTCAGGTTCTGCTGGCCGCTGGTGTTGGCTTCGGTATCGGGTTCTTCCGCGACGATCAGATAATCGGGCTGCATGGTGGTGGCGATGGTGGCAGCCATGGTGGCGCGTCCCGCCATGTATTCGGGCCAGTTGAGCGAACTAAAGAAGGCTGAGGGAGTGGGGTTGTGCGTGCCCCAACCGCTCTCCACGCTATTCGAAAGCAGGATCTCGTTGTCCACGATGAGCTTGAGCCCAGAGGCTTTAACGGCCTGTGCGACGTTTGCATAGAAGTCCAGGTAAGGTTTGAGTTCGGCCTCGGTTCCGATAAACGGGGCGTACAGAACGGGAAACCCAACGGGCACCGAGACAGCCTGCACGCCCATGGCTTTCAGTTCTGTCAGTTCGTTCACAACAGTGTTTATATAAGTGCCGTTGGAGATTTGAGGGCCGGCGCTGGCGTCCGCAGTCTGCAGATTCGCCCCGTACTTCGTGGGTCCATCCGACACCGGCTTCCATGTGGGGGGGACCTTCAGTACCAGGTTAAACGCCTGCAGGTCAGGAAGCACCTCGTTGTAAATGGTGCTGCAGTAGCCGGCGGGAACGGGCGGCGGCTTCGGTGGGTCGGCAACGCCGGCCCTTCCGACTGCAGAAATTAGCGGCACTAAAGCCGCTAAGGCGCAAAGAAAGAATGGTTTATAGCTGCTCATCATGGTTTTTCCGATATAAACACACCGTCACCCGGTAGAAATTGCCGGGAATCGGCGCAGGATAAACGCAGTTGAAGCAGCGCCCCTTCCGTTTGTGGAAAAGGAGATCTATGACGATTGTAATGCGTATTAAAGGCCACTGTCAATTCGTACAGTCCGCTCCCCTCTCCGGTACGGTTTCGCACATGTTTCCGGCCAAGAATCGGATTCCCGCCGCACGGGGCACTGTCGTAGAATCTTAGTTTGCACGATCTCCTGGTAACGGTGGTGGTTCCCACGCTGGCCGCGGATGCGAGGCTGCGGGAATGCATGACAGCCCTGGAGAAGCAGACGCAGCGCGATTTTGAAGTCATCGTCGTAGACAACAGTGGTACCGCCGCCGTGCGGCGCAACGGCGCGCCGCCTCCAGGCGTGCGGGTGGTTGAAGAGCCGCAAAACGTTGGTTTCGGTGCGGCGATCAACCACGCCTTCCGCGAATCGCGCAGCCGTTACGTTGCCAGTCTGAACGACGATGCCGCGCCGCATCCCGGGTGGCTCGCGGCGTTGGTATCGGCCATCGAAGCCTGCCCGGATGCCGGCATCAAGCAGCGCGGCCACGCGCGTCCCCCGGGATTCTTCCCGGTAGCCGAAGAGGTCCTGTTTCCCAGCGGCTCGGCGGCACTTTACCGGCGCACCATGCTGGAGCAGATCGGCCTCTTCGACGAAGTTTTCTTTCTGTATTGCGAAGATACGGACCTGGGTCTGCGCGCGCGCTGGGCCGGATGGCGCTGCCTGTATGTCCCTGAAGCCATCGTAGAGCACCATTATTCGTACTCAGCCGGGCGTGCCTCGCGGCTGAAAGCGTATTATGTGGAGCGCAACCGCCTATTTGTGGCGGCCAAGAACTTTCCCGCGCGAATGCTGGCCGCGGCGCCATTCGTATCTTTGGCGCGCTATGCCTGGCATTTGCGATGGATGCTGCGCGGCCGCGGTGCCGCCGCTCGTTTTCGGCTGGAGGGCGCGTCCGGCTGGCGCATGCCCTGGTACGTGCTGCGGGCGCATGGAGCGCTGCTGCTGCGTGCCCCCACTTTATGGCGCCAGCGCCGCGAGATCCGGCGCACGGCGCGCGTGACGCCGCGCATCTTTCGGCGGCTCCTCGGTTCCTATTCCATTTCCGCGCGCCGGGTCGCCGAGCTTTGAGCATGCCTTTAATGCCCACGCCGCCCGCGTCATCCGACACGCTGCTGGTCATCGTGCCGGCTTTCAACGAGGAAGCCGCCGTGGGGGACGTGGTGCGCGCCATCCACGCCGCCGTGCCGGGAACGCCGGTGCTGGTAATCGACGATTGCTCGACCGATGCCACGCAGGGGGTCGCCCGCCAGGCCGGAGCCCAGGTATTGCCCCTGCCGCACCATCTCGGGCTGGGGGGCTGCGTACAAGCAGGCTACAAACTGGCGTTCGAGTTGGGATATGCATACGTCATCCGCGTGGATGGCGACGGTCAGCATGACGCCTCCGATATCCCGCGTGTCTTCGAGGCCTTGCGCGAGTCGGGCTGCGAGATGGTGATCGGTTCGCGCTTTATGGACGGGAACGGCGCTCACACCGGGGCGGTCAGGGGCTTAGGCATCCGCTTCTTTCGCATGGTATTGCGTCCCATTTTGGGTAAGGCCGTGTACGATCCGACTTCCGGATTTGTGGGCGTGAATCGCAACGCGCTACAGGTTTTCAGCAAGAGCTTCCCCCTGGAATACCCGGAGATCGAAGCGCTGGTCGTGCTCCAGCGCAAGCGCTTCCGCTTCCTGGAGATTCCCTGCAAGATGCGCCCGCGCACCACCGGCCGTTCGTCAATTACGGCCGTGCGTTCGATTTACTACATCGTGCACGTGCTGCTTGGTGTGTTCGTGAATGTGCTCAAGTTCGACCAGCGGGCGCGGCATCCCGCCAACCCCGGGAAATCGTAAGGAAGGATTTCGATGGACCGTCTTTTGAACGTGTTGACGCTGGTGAGCGGCTTGCTGCTCCTACTGGTACTGGCATCCGTGCGGCGCGCCCATATCCGCGTCGAATATTCGGTAAGCTGGTTACTGGCCGCGGCCACCCTGTTGATCGTTTCGCGCTCTCGCGGCATGTTGGAAGCGGCGGCGCACAAGCTGGGGCTTTCCGATCCGCCACTGGCGCTGCTGCTGGTCGTCGGCTGTTTGTTTCTGCTCATGTTTTACCGGTTCTCCGTAATTATCTCCAAACTGCGCGACGATAATATTGCGCTGGCGCAGCGCCTGGCGATCCTCGAGTTTCACCTGCAAGCCCTGCGCGATGGCCACCCGCATGTCTGAAACGCGGGTCAGGGCGCGCAAAGGGCAGGCGAAGGGCAAAGCACCCGTACCGCCGAAAAACGGTGCCCGGGCTCGCAAGTCCGGGAGGCCCTGGTGGATTTGGGCTGCCGCCGGCGCAGTGGCCTTGTATCTGCTGTTTCAGGCATACGCGCCCGCGCTCGGCGGACCGTATATTTTCGACGACAATTCGCTGCCCTATCACACGCAGGATTTTCCCAACAACTTGCACGCCTGGATCGGTGGCGTCAGGCCGTTGCTCATGTTTAGTTACTGGCTCAACTATCAGCTCTCGCAAGCGCCGTTCGGTTTTCATTTCACGAATGTCCTGATCCACTTACTCAACGGTTTTCTGGTATTCTCCATCGTCCGGAAATTGTTACGGCCCGAGTCGTCCGATTGGCTGCTGCCGGCGTTTGCCGCGGCAGTTTTCCTGTTCCATCCCATCCAGACGGAAGCCGTATCCTATATCGCGGGCCGTTCGGAAGCCTTGAGCGTGATGTTTCTGTTGGCGGCCTTCACCGTCTTCCTGTACAGGCCGAATCCGGTGGTGTCCTGGCGCGTTGCCGCGGCGGTCTTGCTGTTGTTCTGCGCCGCCGCGGCCACCAAGGAACACACCGTGGTGCTGCCCGCGCTGCTGCTGCTGACGGACTACTACTGGAATCCAGGATTCTCGTTGCGCGGCATCCGGCGCAACTGGCGGCTTTACATCCCTGTAGCGTTGGCGGCGGCGGGCGGCGCCGTGTTCGTGGCCAGGATTCTCGCGAATAACACCAGCGCCGGTTTCGCCCTGAAGGACTTCACCTGGTACCAATACTTTTTCACCCAGTGCCGGGCCTTTTTCCTGTATCTGCGTTTGCTCGTTTTCCCGGCCGGGCAGGATCTGGATTGGGAGTTTCCCATCTCCCGGAATCTGCTGGATCATGGCGCGATTGTGGGCTTGGCCGCGCTTCTGCTGCTGGTAGCCGCTGCTATTTATTACCGGCGGCGATATCCCCTGATTTCCTACGGGTTTCTGGCGTACGTGTTATTGATGGCGCCCACCTCGTCATTTGTTCCGATCAAAGACCCGGTAGCCGAACGGCGCTTGTACCTGCCCATGATCGGCATTCTGCTGGTGGTCGTGGCGGCGCTGGCCCGCCTGCGTGTGAACCGGCGCAAACTGGCGGCCGCGCTTTTCGGGATCGTTGCCGTGCTTGGCATTCTGACATACCAACGTAACCGGCTATGGGCCAATGATATCGCCATATGGGAAGACGCCAGCCGAAACTCGCCCGGCAAGCAGCGCGTGCACTTCCAGTTGGCCCACACTTACTATGTTCACGGCCGCTGCCCGGATGCCATCGAGCAATATGCCGCGGCGGCGCGGGTACAGAAGCCCGACTACGGTCTGTTGGTGGATTGGGGTCTGGCCTACGATTGCGCGGACCAACCCGATGCGGCGGTGGCCAAGCTTCGAGAAGCCGCGGCGCTCGACCCCACCGCGCATGTCTACTCGCAAATCGGCATGGTTTATGCCAAGCGGTCGCGATGGCCGCAAGCCCTGGACGCGTTGGCGCAGGCGGAGAAGGCCGATCCCAATTACGCCGTCACCTACTACTACCGGGGCGGCGTGCGCGCCAGCACCGGCGATTTTGCCGGGGCGGTGGCCGACTACCGCCACGCGCTGGCACTCGATCCATTGATGGCGCCGGCGCGCGAGGGACTGGCCTACGCGGAGCGGCAGTCGCGCGCGCCACGCTGACATGCGCCCGCTGCGTATCGGCGTAAACGCGCTGTATCTGATTCCGGGCCGCGTGGGGGGCACCGAGATCTACCTGCAGGAGTTGCTGCGCGCCCTTGCCCGGATCGATGCGCGCAATCGGTATTTCGTTTTTACGAATCGCGAAACCGGAGCCGACCTGGCGCCTCCCCAGCCGAACTTCCACTGGACGCCCCAGCGGGTGCGCGCCGCCCGCCGGCCGGCCCGGATCGTCTGGGAACAGACCATGCTTCCGCTGGCCGCCACACGGCTGGGTCTGGATGTGTTACTGAACCCGGGATTCACGGCGCCGGTCTACTGCCCATGCGCGGCCGTTACGGTGTTCCACGACATGCAGCACAAACGCCATCCGGAGCACTTCCGTTGGTTCGATTTGCCCTTCTGGCGGATACTGCTGTTCGCTTCGGCGCACACCTCCAGCTTGCTGCTGGCGGATTCCGAATCGACGCGCGCGGATATTCTGCGCTATTACCGCCTTCCAACCGGAAAGATCCGGGTCGCCCAACTGGGCGTGGACGCGGAGTTCTTTAGGTTGCCGCGCGCGGCCGAAAAGCTTTTACTCACCGTCTCGACGCTGCATCCGCACAAGGGCCTGGATGGCCTACTGCAGGCGTTCGCGCAGTTTCACCTCGTCCATCCCGGATTCCGGATGGTGGTCGCCGGGCTGCGCGGTTTCCACAGCGAAGCCCTGGAACGCCTGCGCGAAGATCTCGGCTTGCGCGGAGCGGTCGACTTCACCGGCTGGATTCCGCGATCCCAACTCTACGATTTGTATACGCGAGCCTGGGCGTTCCTCTATCCTTCGACATTCGAGGGTTTCGGCATGCCCCTGGTCGAGGCCCTGGCTGCGGGAATTCCGACCGGCTGCTCGCGAATCGAGCCGCTCTCCGCAATCGCGGGTGAGGCGGCGCTGCAGTTCGAGCCGGGAAATGTGGCTAGCATACTGAGCGCTCTGGATCGGCTTGTTTTCGATGCGCCACTGCGCGCCCTGCTCGCGGCCGCGGGGCCCGTCCGCGCCGCCGCATTCTCCTGGGCCGCCACTGCGCGCGCCACACTGGATGCGATTGAGGAGGCGGTCCGGCTGGATGGCATGTAAGGAATTCCGCTCCGCGTAGACTACCTGAATAGAGAGGATGATGGTGGCCCAAATCGCCGGGGAGGATACGAAGGCCGCCTTCCTGCGTATCTTCGAAGAATACGCTCCGGCGATCGAGCGGCTGGCAGGCGCGTATGCGGCCGCGCGCGAAGACCGTGAGGACCTCGTGCAGGGGATCGCCACCGCGGTGTGGCGGGCGCTGCCAGGCTATCGCGCGGAGGCCAGTGAGCGCACCTGGCTCTACCGGATCGCGCACAACGTGGCCATCACGGCTACGTTCAAACAGCGCCAGCGCGAGAAACGGGAAGTCGTCCCGGACCAACCGCCCGACCTTCCGTCGGCGGGCGCCAGCGCCGAACAGCATCTGCTGGCGGAGGAAAAAAGGCGCATGCTATTCGCGGCGATTCGCGGTCTGCCGCCGATGGACCGGCAGATCACGGTGCTGCACCTCGAAGGGTTGAGCGGCGCCGAAATTGAAGCCGTGACCGGCATAGCCGAAAGCGCGGTGGCCACTCGCCTGACGCGCATCCGCGAGAAGTTGCGCCAGGCCATCCGGGTACGGGAGGCGGGCGATGGCCGATAAAGACGAACTCGATCGGCTTTGGTGCGGCCAGACCACGGGTCCGCCAAGAAAAGGAGAAGATATGTTGACGATCGCCATGGAGCGAGTGAACCGGTTCGACCGCAAGATTCGGGCGCGCAATTTGCGCGAATGCCTGGTGGGTCTGGTCGTGACGGCGATCTTTGCCGCCATCGCTTGGCAGTCGCCTAATGCATTGGCTCGCGCCGGCAATCTGTTGGTGGCGGTCAGCGGGCTGTGGTACGGCTTCTGTATCATGCGCTACGGCCGCGAAGCGCCGTCGCCCGCGCCGGACCGGAGTGTGGCCGACTTCCAGCAGGCCATGCTGCGCAAGTACGACTACCAGATCCGGCTGCTCAAAAACGTCAAGTATTGGTATCTTCTGCCGCCCTATGTAGGGCTGCTGCTGGCCAGCGCGGGTATCGTGATGGCCAACATCGCCGGACGAAAGCCGGCCTGGCCGCAACTGGTAGCGGCTGCGGTTTACACCGCGGTTTTCGGAACCGTCTGGTGGCTCAACGAGGTATATGCCGTGGGCAAACTCCGGCGTCAGCGCGCGCGGCTGTTGGACGAAATGCGTCCACCGCTGTAAGTTACTATTGCGCGAAACGGGTTGTTCACCGGGCGCCGGCACGCCTAGCGGAGTACCCTCACAACGTTCGAATAGGCTGATTCCCCGTTGCCGTTAGCCGCCCGCACGCGATAGCAGACTACGCCAGCCGGAGCGCGGCCGTCCGTGTACTCAGGGTTGGCTGCGGGCCCCGTGGCGATGCGGGACCACGATCCAGTATCGCCGGCACGGCGCTCCACGATGGCCTTCGCCGGATCGCCGTCATGCATCCGCCAGCGCAATTGGATGGAATTGCCGGCTGCGGCCGCCGTGAGCGAACTGGGCGCTTCGGGTAATACCGGCCAATCGAAGTAGTCCGCGCCGGCGATGGCCATCACGCTATCGCGTATGGGCAGGTTCGGAAACACGTCGCCCGTCTCCGGTTTATCGAAGGGCTCAATTGCGCCGGACACCACGTCGATCAGAACCGGATGGCGGATGCCCGTGTGCGCGATGGTCAGGTCCGCGTGGATGGGTGGGAAGGCGCCGCCCGGCACGCTATGCGCAGCCAGCCAGTACGCCACGATGGGCTTGCCGGTCCTGCCGCGGAAACCGTATGCCTGGAATGGCTGCGAATTGTTGTGCAAGGCAAGGACGTCCGCCGGCGCAATCTGAATGGAAGCATCGAAGCGCGTGTCTGCAAACAGCGCGTTGGTGTTCTGGAGCGCGTAGAAGACGGGCCGCGGCGTAAAATCGCTGGGCAAATGCAGCAGGCCGTGAATGAACCCGAAATCGTCGTACTCGTTGCCATCCGTGCCGGCGGTCAGCAGCCACACGAAGGTCCGCACGCCCCGCGCCCAGTTATAGACGAGGCCGCGCGGGATGTACTTGGACTGCACGGATTCGTCTGAGCCCGGCCACGACGGAATGGAATTGAACTCGTCATCCCAAAACGGCATGTCTTGCCGGATGCCGGGATAAGCGCGCACCATCTCGCGCAGTTTCGCCGGAGATTCGTCGCCGTACGCGCCATAATCCATCGACTCGGGATTCAGGTTCTGGCCGTAGCCGGGGTAGGTATGATAGGCGAACACATCGATACCCGCGGCGCAATCGCAGGCGTCCAGCGCGCGCCGCGCGAAATCGCGGGCAGGTTCAGCCTGGCCGCCGTAAATCACTTTAGCCTGCGGGTCGGCGGCATGTACGGCGGGAATGAAGGCTTTCAGCAAGCGCCCGTAATCTTCCGGATTCGGCAGCGGATTCCAATAGTCGATATCCTGCTCGTTCCACAAAGCGTAATATCGGATGCGGCCCCGGAAGTGTGTCACCATGAATTGCACATATTTCACGAATGCCGCGATCTGTTCGGGCGTCTTGGGGGGCCAATATGCGGAATAGAGACTGCGGTCGGGATTGTGGAAGCCGCCGGGCGCAGGTACGATGGCGTCGGGCAACTGGCCCGCGGGCGACGTATACATCGGATTTCCATACATCAACTGGACCTGCACCTTGACGCCGTTATCGACCAGCGAATCCACGTAATCGTCCAGGCCGGCGGGAATAGCCAGGACGCCGCGCTTTTGCTCGATCCAATCCCAACTGGTGTAGTCGGAACTGTTCTCGTACTGGCCAATGCGGATCCAACTCACACCCGCGTCGAACATGCGGGTCCACCAATGGCGGTCCCACGGGAGATAGGGCTCGCGGGGCAGGTCGGAGTTGATGCCAAAGCCATCCTGGATTTGGGGGGAGCGCTTGGGCGGCACGCGCTTCTGCGCGAACAACGGGAGGAACCCCAGCATGAGGATAAGAAAAGCGCGCATAGAGATACTGTTATACCCCAGAGTGCATCGCTCGGGAAGGCGAAAAAAAGACTTCCTTTAGCCAGGTCATTCGGAGTATTCTAGTAGCAGGACCGGGGGGGCCGACCCCCCGATCCTGCTCAGCCGCTACCGCCGGCGCTTGCGCCAAGTGATAGTGACTGTGACGCTGCCGTAAAACAGCAGGCCAACTAGAATCAGGATCATAAAAGACCCTCCTTTCTGCATCGAACTGGAAGGCCCGGGCGCTCCCCGGGCTTTCCGAATCGGAGCTCGAGTACTCCTTTTCGTGAACCCGCTCTTCCAATCTCCGCTGGAAAGGTCTCCCGCTTGTGCAGTGCGCCGGGAGGGTAAGTTCTCTCAGGCTATTCGGACGGGACGTCCCGCACGCCGGTCAACTCGCCGATCAATTCCGCGATCAGGGCATCCCGCCCGCGATCGAAATCGGAATGCGCCTCGGTTGGCCGGTGGGCTTCCAGCCACGCCTGCAACAACTCGGTAACCGGCTTTGCGACGGCTTCTTGGGCTCCCGGCTCAAAACGCAGGGGAATATCGGAACGTTGGATGGCTGCCGTGAGCAGTTCGGGGAATTTCATTTGGCGCTCGCTTTCAATCCGGTGGCTGCGTGATGATTCAATGGGCCGGCGCCATGGCCCAGCCCGGGGTTGGAACGGATGGCCTGCGTGACGAAATTCTTGGCGCGGGCGACTGCCGCATCGATGCTGGAGCCGCGCGCCATCTCCGCGGCGATGCCCGCCGAGAGCGTGCAGCCGGTGCCATGCGTATGCGGCGTATCGAAATGCGGCGCGGTAAACTCGCGCCAATCCTGCCCATCGAAAAGGACATCCACCGCGCTCTCGTGCAAATGGCCGCCTTTGACCAGCGCGGCTTTGGCCCCCATTTCACAAAGGCGTTTGGCGGCCGCACGCATGTCCTCGATAGTGCGCACGGCAATACCGGTCAGTTCTTCGGCTTCGTGCAGATTTGGGCAGATCAGAGCGGCGCGGGGCAGCAGCATCTCGCGGACGGCGGCAATCGCGTCCGGCGAGATCAGGGGCTGGCCGTGCTTGCTTATCATCACGGGATCGACCACCAGCGGGAACCGGAATTCGGCGGCCGCCGCGGCGATGGCTTCCACGATCTCCCGGTTGCCGAGCGCACCGGTCTTGGCGGCTTGTGGCGGGATGTCTTCGAGGACCGCGGCCAACTGGGCGATCACGAGTTCGGCCGGGATGCAATCGACGCGCGTGACCCGCACGGTATTCTGCACCGTAAGCAGCGTGATCACTGCCTCGCCATACACGCCGAATTGATGGAAAGTTTTCAGGTCAGCCTGGATACCGGCGCCGCCAATGGGGTCGGAACCAGCGATAGTGAGCGCTACTGGGAGCATGAAGCCAATAGGATAACAAGTTGGCGGCATGGCCCGTCTGGTTGTCCGGGCGCCGTAGTATACTGGCATGACCCGATATGCCAGAACCCTTCGATATGCGCCTGATCCAGCGCGGCGCCCGCTTGCGGCGCTCGCCCTTTTTCGAAGCCACCCAGCGGGCAGGCTGCCGCGCTTACACCATCTACAACCACATGTTCCTGCCCAGCTACTATGACGATCCGGTCAACGAGTACTGGCATCTGCTGAACGAGGTGACCCTGTGGGACGTGAGCGTGGAGCGGAACACCGAAATCACCGGCCCGGACGCCTTCCGTTTCACGAGCCTGTTGACGCCGCGCGATCTGAGCAAGTGCGCCGTGGGGCAAGGCAAGTATGTGCTGATCACGGCCGCGGACGGCGGCATTGTGAACGATCCGGTGCTGCTGCGCCTGGGCGAGCAGCACTTCTGGATGGCGGGCGCCGATAGCGACCTGCTGCTTTACGCCAAAGGCCTGGCCGTAAACGCGGGCATGGATGTGACCATCCGTGAGCCGGATGTTTCCCCATTGCAGGTGCAGGGTCCCAAATCGAAGCAGGTGATGCAGGCGTTGTTCGGCGATCAGGTGCTCAGTCTGCGTTACTACTATTTTCTGGAAACGGATCTGGACGGTATTCCGTTGATCGTCACGCGCACCGGCTGGACCAGCGAAGTCGGGTACGAAATCTACCTGCGGGACGGCCGCCGAGGCGAGGAGTTGTGGGAACGCATCATGCATGCGGGGCGTCCCTTTAATATCAGGCCGACGGGTCCAAGCGATATTCGCCGGATCGAAGGCGGCATCTTAAACCATGGCGTGGATATGACGCTGGAGACGAATCCTTACGAAGTGAGCCTGGATCGCCTGGTCGATCTGGACAAGGAGGCTCCGTTTGTGGGCCGCGAGGCATTGCAGCGGGTGCGTGCAGAGGGTGTGAAGCGGCGTTTGGCCGGGATCGAAATTGGCGGGTCGCCGATCGAGTTCAATATGACACGCTGGCCGGTGCGCAAGGGCGGCGAGACGGTCGGCCAGGTGACTTCAGCCATCTATTCGCCGCGCTTGAAAGAGAATATCGGATTCGCGATGCTGCCGGTGGCGCACGCGGCGCTGGGCACGAAGCTGGACGTCGAGACGCCCGGTGGCTCGGCGCCCGCGGTGGTAGTGCCGATGCCATTTGTGGATCCTGGCAAGATGATTCCGAAGGCCTGAGTGGTGATGAGCGATGGATGTTTCCGGTGGTTTGCCCTGTCGGGAATCACGGCGGGTTTCTGTTTGGCCGCCGAACCGGCACCGGTCATCCTGATTTCGATCGATACGCTGCGCGCCGATCACCTGAGCGCATACGGTTATCGCCGCATTCGGACTCCCAACATCGATTCCTACGCGCGGCAGGGGACTTTTTTCGGTAACATCGAGACGCAGGTTCCGCTGACGTTGCCCTCGCATACCACGCTGTTCACTTCCACTTATCCTTTTCAGAGCCAGATCGAAGAGAACGCGGAGCGCGTGCCACCTGGAATTGTGACCCTGGCGTCGGTGCTGCGGTCGCATGGTTACAAGACGGCGGCATTCATCGGCAGCGTGTTTCTCGAAAGCGAAATGGGCCTCGACCAGGGCTTCGACCTATATGACAGCCCGTTTCATTTCGAGGCGTTCTCGCCCATATCGGGCTCTATGTTTTTCGGCGGCGCCGGCCGTAATCGGTACGGGGTTAGGGACCGGCGCGACGGCGCGCTGGTGTTGGGTGCTGCGCGGCGCTGGCTGGCAGCCAACCGCGGCGCGGTGTTCGTGTTTGCGCATCTCTTCGATTTGCACAAGCCGTACATTCGGGCCGGATACGATGCGGAGCTGACTTATGCCGATGGACTGCTGGGCGCATTCAAGCAGTCTCTCATCCAAAACGGATTGTGGCAACGATCGCTGGTGATCGTACTGTCCGATCATGGCGAGAGTCTTGGCGACCACGGCGAAGACAGCCACGGTTACTACATCTACGAAAGCACGCTGCGCGTGCCCTTGATTGTCCACTGGCCCGACGGCGCGCCAAGCCGCCCCGCGCGCGACGACCGGCCGGGTGGGCTCATCGACTTGGCGCCGACCGTCCTGGACTTTCTGCACTTGCCTGCGCCGCCATCGTTTGAAGGGCGCAGTTTGCTGGATGCCGGCGGCGAGCGGGATGTCTATAGCGAAAGCCTTTATGCGCACGATGGCTTCGGATGGGCGCCATTGCGCAGCCTGCGGGAGGGTTCGTACAAGTACATCGAGGCGCCCCATCCGGAACTGTATAATTTAGCCGCCGATCCACACGAGCTGGTGAACCTGTACGGTCAAGATCCGGCCCGCGCGCAGGCCCTCAGGAGCAAATTGCGGAAACTGGTGGCGAGTCATGCGCCGAAAGAGCCGGCCTCGCCCGCCGCCATCTCTCCGCGGACGCGTGCGCTGCTGGCTTCGCTGGGTTATCTGTCGGGCGGCCCGCGGACCGCGGCCGGGGGCGCGATGCCCGATCCCAAGGATCGATTGCCGGAGTACCGGCTGTACGAGAAAGCGCAGTCCTTGTTGTACGACCGGCGCCTGGAAGAAGCGGCCGCCGTTTTCCGGCAGATCCTGGCTCGCGATCCTAAAAATACCCTGGCGAGACGGGACTTAGGAGGCACTTATGTGGAGCAGAAGTCATATGGCAAGGCTCGGGAATGCTTCGAATTAGTGGTGACGGCCGCGCCGGACGATTACATGGCCCAGTTCGAGTTGGGCCTTGCGGACAAACATCTGGGTCTGCGGCAAGAGGCATTAGAGCACTTACAGGCTGCCTGTAAAGTGGCGCCCGGCGCGGAACAGTGCCAACGGGAGTTACAAAGCCTGCAGCCGTAGCGAAGGGCTATGGCTTGTCTTGGCGGACTACGAATTTCAGGGCAGTATGGGTTTGGGAGAAGCGAGCCACCTTGATATCGACCAGACCGGCCTGCCGGCCTGCCTGGATGACGCCCACCTCCGTAATCTGTTTCTGGCCCTTCGGATAGATTACCCAGATGGCGCCTTTGCTTTTGAGCGATTTCTGGAAGGATCCCAGTTTGGCCAGCTCTTTAGCGGCATTCGCTCCAAAGAAGATCAGGTCGGAGTCTTTGGCGGCCTTGCCTTCGGTCACATCCGTTGTGCGCCCGTCCAGATCCACACTGACTCCAACCAGAGAAACGCGCAGACCGGGCGTGATATCCAACTTGTCGGCGAGGGTACGCGGATTCCTGATCTTATGCGCCCATTTAGCGGCCTGGTCGCCCAGCTTGAGAAGCGCGGTCCCCGCGGGCCATGTGACGCGTAGCACACCGTCCGCCGCTTCGAGCGACTCAATACTCGGCAGCGGAATCGACAGCCGGAATTCGCCGCGGAAGAGCAATTCGTCGGTTTCGAGCAACGCTTTGCCGGCCGAGGTCTTGCCGCCGAAGCGGGCTTCGCAGCTAGCTTCTTTTCCCATTGACGCACTCCTCCAATGACCGGTCCAGCCGCTGCGCGAACTCGTCCACATCGGACGTTGAGATGTTCAGCGGCGGCGAAATCCGGATACAGTTGCCATAAGTGCCTCCTTTGCCGATCAGGAGGCCGTTGCGGCGCGCGGCTTCCATTAACTCGGCGGTGGCGCGTGGAGCGGGCGCTTTGGTTTGGCGATCCTCTACAAGTTCGAGGGCCTGCATGAGGCCCATGCCACGCACATCGCCGATGATCGCATGTTTGGCGCGGAGTTCTTCGAGTTTAGCCCGCAGATATGCGCCGGTTTCGGCGGCATTGGCGAGCAGGTTTTCTTCTTCGATGAGGTCCAATACGGCTTTGGCGGCTGCCGTGGTCACCGGGTTTCCGCCGAAGGTAGATATGGTAAGTCCAGTAACTCCCGCGGCGACCTCGGGGGTAGCGATTGTCACTCCGATGGGGCACCCGTTGCCCAAACCCTTGGCGCTGGTCATGACATCGGGAGTGACACCATAATGTTCGATGCCGAACCACTTCCCGCCGGTGCGTCCCCAGGCGGTCTGCACTTCGTC